>NZ_WBKR01000037.1 GCF_008868155.1 Micromonospora sp. ALFpr18c | reverse complement strand
GGTCGGGGTGACGGTGCTGCAGTTCCTGCTCGCCCTCGGGCTGGCGCTGCTGCTCAACCAGCAGTTGCGGTTCCGGGGCGTGGCCCGGGTGCTGGCCGTCGTGCCGTGGGCGATGCCGCCGGTCGTGGTCGGCATCCTCTGGAAGCTCGTCTACCACCCCGACGCCGGCCTGATCAACGAGTTCTTCCACCGGGTCGGCGCCGACGGGCTGCGGACCAACTGGCTCGGCGACTTCAGCACCGCACTGCCCGCGGTGATCATCGTCGGGGTCTGGGCCGGCATGCCGCAGACCACCGTCGTCCTGCTCGCCGGCCTCCAGGGCGTGGGCCGCGAGCTGCACGAGGCGGCGGCGGTGGACGGGGCCAGCACGTGGCACCGGTTCCGGCACGTCACGCTGCCCGCCCTGGCCCCCGTGATCGTGGCGATCACCTCGCTGGACTTCATCTGGAACTTCAACTCGTTCGGTCTGGTCTACGTGCTCACCGCGGGTGGGCCGGGCGGCAAGACGATGCTGCCGATGCTCTTCGCCTACGAGGAGGCGTTCCGCTACGGCAACTACGGCTACGCGGCAGCGCTCGGCAACGTGATGGTCGTGATCATCATCGCGCTGCTCGCCGTCTATCTCCGTCGCCGGCTCAGGGAGGCGAACTGACATGTTCGGAAAACCGAGCCGCACGAGCCGGACGTTGCAGTACGTGGCTCTCGCCGGCTACCTGATCTTCCTCGGGTTCCCGCTGGTCTGGCTGCTCTCCACGGCGTTCAAACCACCGCGCGAGCTGGTCCGCCTGCACCCGACGCTGATCCCGGACAACCCGACCCTGCAGAACTTCGTCCAGGCGTTCACCGAGCAGGAGCTGGGCCGGGCGGCGCTCAACAGCCTCCAGGTCTCGCTCGCCTCGGCGGTGCTGACCGTGCTGGTCGCCATGCCGGCGTCGTACGCGCTGGCCCGGTTCCGTTCCAAGCTCGGCACCGCCGCGCTGGGCTGGGTGCTGCTGTCGCAGCTCTTCCCGTTCGTGCTGCTGATCATCCCGATCTTCCTGGTGCTGCGGCAGGTCGGCCTGGCCAACACGCACGCCGGGCTGGTGCTGATCTACGTGGTCTGGGCGCTGCCGTTCGCGCTGTGGATGCTGCAGGGCTTCGTCCGCAACATCCCCCGCGAGCTGGAGGAGGCCGCCTCGGTCGACGGCGCGACCCGGATACAGGTGCTGCGCAGGGTGGTCTTCCCGCTGCTCGCCCCGGGCCTGGTCGCCACCGCGCTGTTCTCCTTCATCTCGGCCTGGAACGAGTTCTTCTTCGCGCTCGTGCTGATCAAGACGCCGGAGCTGGCCACCCTGCCGGTGGCGCTGGCCCGGTTCGTCGGCATCGAGGGCACCGCCCGACTGGGCCCGCTGGCCGCCGGTTCCCTGCTGGCCACGCTGCCCAGCCTGATCTTCTTCGCGTTCATGCAACGCCGGCTCTCGTCCGGGTCGCTCGCCGGCGCGGTCAAGGGCTGAACCGTCCCCCACCACCACCACCAAGGAGGTAACCCCCATGCTCCGTACCCGATTGTGTCGACTCGCCGCGGCCACCGCGGTCGCGGTCGTCGGCCTCGGCGCGCTCGCCGCGTGCGGCAGCGGCGGCGACGACGAGGCCACATCCGGCCCGGTCAAGCTGCGCTTCCTCAGCCTCGCCTGGCAGAAGGAGTCGTTGCAGGTCAACAAGGACCTGGTCGCCAAGTGGAACGCCGAGCACCCCGACATCCAGGTCGAGTACGTCCAGGGTGACTGGAACTCGGTGCACGACCAGCTGCTCACCTCCTTCGAAGGTGGCGACGCGCCGGACATCGTGCACTACGAGGCGTCCTCGATCGGCGAGTTCAGCAAGCAGGGCTACCTGGCCGACCTCTCCGACCTGCTCTCCGACGACCTCAAGGGTCAGATCGACAAGGGCATCTGGGACACCGCGACCTTCGACGGCAAGGTCACCGGTGTGCCGTTCCTGCTGGAGTCGCAGGTCGTCATCGCCAACAAGAAGCTGCTCGACGCCGCCGGTGTCGCGGTGCCACCGGCCGACGGCGGCTGGACCTGGGACGAGTTCCAGGCCAACGCGCAGAAGCTCACCAAGCCCGGCCAGTACGGCGCGGCCTGGGCGCTGAAGTCGCCGACCAACCGGGTGCTGAACCTGGCGCTCAACTACGACGGCACGTTCTTCTACGGCGACGGCGGCAAGACCGAGGTCAAGGTCGGCGACGCGGAGAAGGAGATCCCGAAGCGGATCCACGACATGCTCTACACCGCCAAGTCGGCCTCCCCGGAGGCGCTCGGCATGAGCGGCGCGGACACCCTGCCCGGCTTCTTCGGCGGCAAGTACGCCATGCTGCCCGGCTCGGTGTCGCTGCGTCAGCAGATGGTCGAGCAGGCGCCGGCCGGCTTCGAATGGGTCACCCTGCCCCCGATCAAGGGCCTCTCCACCAAGCAGGCCGCCAACCCGCAGACGCTGTCGGTCTCCGCGGACAGCAAGCACAAGAAGCAGGCCGCGCAGTTCCTCGAGTACTTCCTGAACCCGAGCAACATGGCCGCGCTGGCCAAGGGTGACTGGCTGGTACCGACCGGCAAGCAGGCCAACGAGGAGCTGGTCAAGCTTACCGCCGGCAAGCAGGGCTGGGACGTCGCCGCGGACAGTGCCGCGGACCTGACCGTCGCCCCGTTCCAGCAGGCCGACGGCTACCCGGAGTGGAAGACCAAGTACGCCACCCCGGCCCTCCAGCAGTACTTCGCCAACAAGATCACCCTCGATCAGCTCGCCACGCAGCTGGTCGACGGTGGCAAGCAGGTTCTGAGGTAACGACATGTCACTCTTGCTCGACACATCGGTCGGTTGCCTGGTCGGCGCCGCGGTCGGAGACGCCCTGGGTGGCGCCACCGAGACGGCGCTGCCCGAGCAGATCCGCACGCGCTTCGGCGGCTGGGTCGAGGGCATCGTGCCCCCGTACCACGCCGACTGGGCCACCGCGCGTCCGCTCGCGCCGTACCACAAGGGCGACGGGCACATCACCGACGACACGTTGATGACCCACGCCCTGGTCCGCGCGTACGCGGCCAAACGGGACCACCTCGACGCGTACGACGTGGTGGAGCTGCTGGTCCCCGACCTGATCGAGCGGGTGGTGCACATCCCCGACATGGAGCGGGACGGGGTGACCTTCCACCGGCTCGCGGCCGCCGAGCGGTGGCTGGTCACCCGCCTGCACCACGCCCACGCGGACCCGCGTGAGGCCGGCGTCGGCAACATCGTCAACTGTGGTGCGGCCATGTACATGGCCCCGGTCGGCATCGTCAACGCGGGCGACCCGGCCGGGGCGTACGCCGAGGCGGTCGAGATCGCCGGGGCGCACCAGCACAGCTACGGGCGGGAAGCCGCCGCCGTCTTCGCGGCCTCGGTCGCGGCGGCGGCGACCCCCGGCGCGGGCGTCGAGGACGTCGTCGCGGCGGCGCTGGACCTGGCCCGCGACGGCACCCGCGCGGCGATCGACGCGGTGGTCAAGGAGGCCCACGGCCACCGCGACTGGAAGCAGGCCATCCCGGCGCTGCGCGCCGCGGTCGCCCCCTACGACACGGTGGGGGAGGAGTACCGCAGCCCCGGGCTCGGCGCGCGGCGACCCAGTCGCCTGCACGCCATCGAGGAGCTGCCGGTGGCCCTCGGCATGCTCGTGGTGGCCGGCGGCGACTTCCGGGCGGCGGTGCTCGGGTCGGTCAACTACGGCCGCGACGCCGACTCCACGGCGACCATGGCCGCGGCCATCGCCGGCGCGCTGGGCGGCGCGGACGCGGTGCCGGCGGAGTGGTCCGAGGTGGTCGCGACCGCCTCGAAGACCGACCTGGTGGAGCCGGCCCGGGTCCTCGCGGCGGTCGCCGGCGAGGTCTTCGAGCGTGACCAGGCCCGGTTCGCCCGGCGGGCGGAGCGGTTCGCCGGGCTGGCGGGGGAGTCGACCCGGTGAGGATCACCTGGGTGCAGCCGGAGGACCTGCTGCCGCACGAGTTGGCGGCCAGCAGGGACGAGGGGCGCGACGTCGCCGCGCTCGCCGAGCGGTGGACGGCGGCCGGTGGGGACCTGACCCCACCGGTCAGCGGGGCGTCGGCGACACCGGCGTCAGCGGACCTGCGGGCGCTCGCGACGGAGCTGCTGGACGCCGCCGACGCGTCGAGCGCCGTCGAGACCACCAACGAGCCGGACGACCTGGCCGCGCTGCGCGCCGGCTGGCCGGCGAGCTGGTCGCTGCCGACCGAGGTGACGTACGACCGGCTGCACGGCGCCTGGCTCGGCCGGGCGGCCGGCTGTCTGCTCGGCAAGCCGGTGGAGAAGATCCCCCGCGAGGGCATCCGGGAGATCCTCACCGGGACGGGCCGGTGGCCGCTGCGCGACTGGTTCACCGCGAAGGGCCTGCCGGACGACGTGGCGGCCCGCTGGCCGTGGAACCGGCGCAGCGCGCCGACCAGCCTCGCCGAGAACATCGACGGCATGCCCGAGGACGACGACCTGAACTACGCGCTGCTGGCCCTGCGGGTGCTGGAGACGCGCGGGCGGGGCTTCACCAGCGCCGACGTGGCGCAGGCGTGGCTGGACTGGCTGCCCGGCGGGCGGGTCTTCACCGCCGAGCGGGTGGCGTACCGCAACCTGCTGCTCGGGTACGCGCCACCGCACAGCGCCCGTCGGCACAACCCGTTCCGGGAGTGGATCGGCGCGCAGATCCGCACCGACGTGTACGGCTGGGTCAACCCCGGCCGGCCGGACCGGGCCGCCGAGCTGGCGTTGCGCGACGCCACCGTCAGCCACGTCCGGGGCGGGGTGCACGGTGCGCTCTGGGCCGCCGCGCTGGCCGCCGCCGCGCCGGTCGCGGACACCGTGGACGAGGTGTTGGACGCCGCCGAGGCGGTGCTGCCGCCGCGCAGCCGGTTCGCGGCAACGGTCCGCGAGGCGCGCGCCCTCGGCGCGGGGACCGACGACTGGGAGCGCGTGGTCGACGAGTTGTACGCCCGGCACGGCCACCTGCACTGGGTGCACGTACGCAACAACGCCGCGCTGGTGGCCGCCGCGCTGGCGTACGGGCGCGGTGACCTGGAGCGGTCCATCACGGCGGTGGTCAGCGGCGGTTGGGACACCGATTCGACCGGCGCGACGGTCGGCGCGGTGACCGGGGCGCTCACCGGCGCGTCCGGTCTGCCCGCGCGTTGGGTTTTCCCGCTGCGCAACCGGTTGGCGAGCAGCATCGCCGGCTTCGACGGGATCGGCTTCGACGACCTGGCGAAGCGGACTCTGGCCCTCACGGGGCCGGGAAGCGGCACGGAAGGGAGCGTGGCATGAGCGCGCGCGTGGCGGTGGTGGGCAGCAGCAATCTCGACCTGGTGGTCACGGCGTCGCGGCTGCCCAGCCCCGGCGAGACGGTGCTCGGTGAGAACTTCCGGACCGTGCCCGGCGGCAAGGGCGCCAACCAGGCCGTCGCCGCCGCGCGGGCCGGCGCGGCGTGCGACTTCGTCGGTGCGGTCGGCGACGACGAGTTCGGTACGCAGATGCGGGCGAGCCTCGTCGGCGCGGGCGTGGACGTTCGGGGTCTGCGGACCGTCGCCGGCCCGTCCGGCGTCGCGGTGATCGCCGTCGACCGGGACGCGGAGAACTTCATCGTGGTCGCGCCTGGCGCCAACAGCACGTTGACCGAACTGGACGCCGACGACCGGGCGACGATCGCGGCGGCCGACGTGCTGCTGCTGCAGTTGGAGGTGCCGCTGACCGCGGTGACCCGGGCGGCCGACTGGGCCCGGGCCGACGGCACCACCGTGGTGCTGAACGCCGCACCGGCCGCGGTGCTGCCCGCCGACCTGCTCGACCTGGTCGACGTGCTGGTCGTCAACGAACACGAGGCGGCGGTCGTGGCCGGGGTCGCCCCCGACGACCCGCCGGTGCTGCTCGACGCCCTGCTGAAGCTGGTGCCCCGGGTGGTGCTCACCCTCGGCGCCCGTGGTGCCGCGTACGCCGATCGGCACGGTCTGCGGATCGCGGTCCCGGCGCCGCGCATCGACGCGGTGGACACCACCGCCTCCGGTGACGCGTTCACCGGCGCGCTCGCTGTGGGCTGGGCCGAACGGGGCGGCGCCAACGACGAGGACGCCGTCACGGCGAGCCTGCGCTGGGCGTGTGCCGCCGGCGCGGCCTGCGCCCAGCGGCCCGGAGCATCCACCGCCCTGCCCGAGCGGCCGGCCATCGACGCCCTCTACGACGCGACCTACCGAGGTGCACCGTGAGCTTCAACCCGTACGTCCCGCGCCCGATCGACCGGCCGACCGAGGTGCCGTTGGGCGGGCACGCCGACCTGAGCACGCTGGACGAGGCGAAGATCTTCGCCGCGCCGGCCGACCCGGCGGACTGGCCGGCGTGGCGGGAGCAGATCGCCCGCTGGCGCGTCGAAGCCCGGGACCGGATCGGCTACACCGGTACCCACTACGACGAGATCGCCGGCGACTGCTTCAGCGTCTGCCTCGCCTGGCTCTGGGACGAGGCACTCTACGACCACGAGCGCGGCGTCTTCACCGTCGACGAGTTCCTCGACGCGGCCGGGCGGGACTTCGGTGGCTTCGACGGGGTGGTGCTCTGGCACGCGTACCCGGTGATCGGCCTCGACGACCGCAACCAGTTCGACTGGTACCGGGACGTGCCCGAGCTGCCCGAGGTGGTGCGCGCCTTCCAGGAGCGCGGGGTGCGGGTCTTCGTCGACTACAACCCGTGGGACACCGGCACGCGGCGCGAGCCGGGCACCGACGCCGAGGAGGTCGCGGCGCTGGCCGGCAAGCTCGGCGTCGACGGCGTCTTCCTGGACACCCTCAAGGAGGGCGCGGGCGAGCTGCGCGCCGCCCTGGACGCCGTCCGCCCCGGCCTGGTCCTGGAGGGCGAGAGCCGGGTTCCGTTGGCCCGCATCGCCGACCACGCGATGTCCTGGGCGCAGTGGTTCGCCGACTCCGAGGTGCCCGGCGTGCTGCGGGCGAAGTGGTTCGAGCGGCGGCACGTGCTGCACCACACCCGGCGCTGGCACCGCGACCACCTCGACGAGCTGCACTCGGCCTGGCTGAACGGCGTCGGCGTCCTCGTGTGGGAGAGCGTCTTCGGCGTCTGGGTCGGCTGGAACGACCGCGACCGCGCGGTGTTGCGGGCCATGCGCCGGGTGCAGGCCAGCCACGCGGCGTGGTTGCGCGCCGAGGACTGGGTTCCGCTTGCCGACCACCCCGGCGAGGGCCAGGTGTACGCGTCCCGCTGGACGCACGACGACTTGCCACTGTGGACGGTGGTGAACCGGGGCGCCGACCACGACGGGCCGTGGCTGGTCACCGACCCGAGCGCCGGCCGACGCTTCGTCGACCTGGTCACCGGTGCCGAGCTGACCGTCACCGAGACCGCCGACGGTCGACTGGCGGTCGGCGGGCCGCTGCCCGCCGGCGCGATCGCGGCCGTGGTGCCCGGCGCCGACGCCGAGCACCACCACGAGCCGCCGACCGGTGACCCGTCCTTCCCGGCCCGCGCCGCGGTGCGCGTCCGCACGCCGTGGGCGCCCCGAGGGGAGGTGCCGCCGGGCCTGGTCGCCGTCGAGGGCGGCCGGCGGGACCTGCTCGTCCGGCACCGGGTCCGGGAGACCGGGCTGTACGGCGAGGCGCCCTACGTCGACGAGTGGAAGCCGCTGCCGCCCCGGCTGCACCACACCGGCACGCTGCGGCGCAGCGTCCGGCTCGGCCGGTTCGCCATCGCCACCCACGAGGTCACCCACGGCGAGTACGCCGAGTTCCTGCGGGCCACCGGCTACCGACCGACGCGTCCCGAGCGGTTCACGGCGGGGCGCGGACCGGCCGACGCACCGGTGACCGGGGTGGAACTGGCCGACGCACGCGCGTACGCGGCGTGGGCCGGGCTGCGTCTGCCCACCGAGGACGAGTGGCAGGTTGCCGCCGAGGCGGGGCTGCTCGTGCGGCGGGAGCCGCTGGTGTGGAACCTGACCGAGAGCGAGCACTCCGACGGTCGTACCCGCTTCGTCATCCTCAAGGGCGGCGCCGACCACCGGGCGGAGGGCTCCGACTGGTACCTCGACGGTGGCCCGCAACCGGCCGACGTGTCGGTGAAGCTGCTGCTCACCGGCGCCGGGCTCACCCGCTCCGACCAGGTCGGCTTCCGCTGCGCGGCCGACCTGCCCGACGCGGCGGAGGTGACCCGGTGACCGCTCCCCTGGACGGGGTCAAGGTCATCGACCTGGCCACCCTCTTCGCCGGCCCGCTCGCGGCGGCGTTCCTCGGCGACTTCGGCGCCGACGTGATCAAGGTGGAGCATCCGGCCAAGCCGGACCCGTCGCGGGGGCATGGGCCGGCCCGCGACGGCGTCGGACTCTGGTGGAAGGTGCTCGGCCGCAACAAGCGGACCGTCACCCTCAACCTGTCCGACTCCGACGGTGCCGCGCTGCTGCGCCGGCTGCTCGCCGACGCCGACGTGCTGGTGGAGAACTTCCGCCCCGGCACCCTGGAACGGTGGGGGCTCGGCCCGGCCGAGCTGCACGCGGTCAACCCCCGGTTGGTGATCACCCGGATCAGCGGGTTCGGGCAGGTCGGCCCGTACGCCCGCCGGCCCGGCTTCGGCACCCTCGCCGAGGCGATGAGCGGCTTCGCGGCGGCCACCGGGGAACCGGACGGCCCGCCGACGCTGCCCCCGTTCGGGCTGGCCGACTCGGTGAGCGCGCTCGCCGCCGCGTACGCCGTGATGCTCGCCCTGCGGGCCCGGGACGTCACCGGCACCGGGCAGGTGGTCGACCTCGCCATCATCGAACCGATCATGGCGATGCTCGGACCGCAGATCACCTGGTACGACCAGCTCGGCTACATCCAGCCCCGGCTGGGCAACCGGTCCAACAACAACGCCCCGCGCAACACCTACCGGTGTGCCGACGGGCGTTGGGTGGCGGTGTCCACCAGCGCGCAGAGCATCGCCGAGCGGGTGCTGCGGCTGGTCGGTCGGGCCGAGCTGATCGACGAGCCGTGGTTCGCCACCGGCAGCGGCCGGGCCGCGCACGCCGTCGAGCTGGACGCGGCGGTCAGCGCCTGGGTGGCACAGCGGGACCGCGACGAGGTGGTGGCCGCGTTCGAGCAGGCGCAGGCCGCCGTCGGGCCCGTCTACGACGTACGGGACATCCTCGCCGACCCGCAGTACGCGGCACTGGGCACCGTCCGCACCGTGCCGGACGAGGAACTGGGCGAGGTACGGATGCAGAACGTGCCGTTCCGGCTCGCCGACACACCGGGGGAGATCCGGCACGCCGGCCGGCGGCACGGGCAGGACACCGACGCGGTGTTCGGCGCGTTCGGCCTGAGCGCCGACGAGTTGGCCGCGCTGCGCGAGCGGGGTGTGCTCTGATGCTGCTGAGCTGGCTCTACGTGCCGGGTGACCGTCCGGACCGGTTCGCCAAGGCGGTCGCCTCGGGCGCCGACGCGGTCATCCTCGACCTGGAGGACGCCGTGGTCGCCGGACGCAAGGCGTACGCGCGGGCCGCCGTCGCCGAGTTCCTCGCCGAGACGCATCCGGTGCCCGTGCAGGTCCGGGTCAACGAACTTACCGGCCCGGACGTCGACGCCGACCTCGCGGCGGTCGCCGGCCGGCCCGGGTTGGCCGGGTTGCGGTTGCCCAAGGTCGAGTCGGCCGCGACGGTGGCCGCGCTCGCCGAGCGGGTCGACGCGCCCCTGCACCTGCTGATCGAGTCGGCGCTCGGGCTGGAGTCCGCGTACCCCATCGCCGCTGCCCATCCCACGGTGGCCTCGATCGGGCTCGGTGAGGCCGACCTGCGCTCGGACCTCGGGGTGAGCGACGACGACGGCCTGCTCTGGGCGCGCGGCCGCGTGGTGGTCGCGGCCCGCGCGGCCGGTCTGACCCCGCCGGCGATGGCGGTGTACGCCGACGTCGTCGATGTCGCCGGCCTGGCCGCCTCCTGCGCGGTGGGCCGGCGGCTGGGCTTTCTCGGTCGAGCGGCGATCCACCCGCGTCAGCTTCCGGTGATCGTCGAGGCGTTCCGGCCGGCCGACCGGGAAGTGGCGCGTGCCGAGGAGTTGCTGGCCGCGGTGGCCGAGGCGCAGCTGCGGGACTCGGGGACCGTGGTCCTGCCCGACGGCCGATTCGCCGATCGGGCGATGGTGGCCGCCGCACGGCGCACCGTCGACCTGGCCGCCCGCTACGCCGTCTGAGCGTCGCCGGCCCGCTGATCCTGGTGGTCGATCGCCGGCCGTGCTGCCGCCGTCGCTGACCAGTGCGGTGGTGGCCGGGCGGATGCAGTCCTGGACGCGCCGGGCCATCTCCTCGATCGGCCAGGCGTGAAGAGGTCACCGTGGATGGTGTAGCCGGGCCCGGACGCCAGCCGGAACCGCGACGGGTCACCGTTGACCGGGTACCGCAGTACCTGCCGCAACTTCGGCACGTGTACCGGGTGCGTGCTCGGGCAGGCCTGGTTCACCGGGTACGCCAGGTGACTCTTGTGATCCGGGGAGTCCAGGTCCGGACCGTTGGCAGTTGGTGGAAATGACGGGCGACGGGCCGGACCTCTGCCCCGGGCGAGCCGGATCCGGTACCGACGGCGGACGCGCAGGTGGGCAGCCCGACACGTCGGACTGCCCACCTGCGCCACGAGCAGCAGCTCAGAACCCGAGGGCACCCCGCCCGCCGACGACCGGCAGCCGCAGCTCACTGTCGTTCGGTGCGACCCGCAGTTCGGTGCCGCCCAACGGCAGCAGGGTGTACTCCTGGTCGCTGGAGAACACGACCACGCCGATCCGGTGGCCCGCCGCGAAGATGTAGTCCTTCGGCTCCATGGTCCACCGGTAGTCGTACAGCTTGCCCTGCCGCACCGCTGACGTGCGGGCCGGGCTCCTGCGGTTCTGCGGGTCCATCCAGCCGCGGGTCACCACGGTGGGTGCGGCGGTCGACCCAGCGGGGCCGTAGTCGACGAGGTACGCGGTGAGGTTCGCGTCCGGCCTGTTGTCGACGGCCATCCGCAGCCGCATCTCCGGACGACCGGAGAAGCGGACGTCCCGGGTCAGCGTGGGGGAGCGGTACGCGAGCCGGTTCCCGCTCGCCGTGTCCGGGTTGGCCACCAGGGTGTCCGGGTGGATCGTCCGCCCCTCGTCGACGAAGCGCTGCTCGACCGTGCCCTTCGGCGGCTTGCCCGTGGTGAGGGTGCCCGGTGCGGTGGCGTCGGTCGCGGTGAAGTTCAGGTCGACCTCACGCGCGGCCGGGTCCGGCCAGTTGGCGTACGTGGTGTAGGCCCGGTCCTCCCGCTGGAGCACCGCGGTCGGCTCGTCCATGATGCCGTTGCGCACGTTCCACAGCCAGAAGTCGAACCAGCGGTTCTCGGTCTGCTTGTACGTCCAGGTGCGGCCGTCCGGCAGGGTCACCGAGGCGCCGCTGCCCGGCCCGCCGTGCCCACCCTGGTGCAGCCAGATCTTGCGCGGCACGTGGCGCTTGGCCAGCTCGTCCCACCAGCCGGCGAAGTGTTCGGTCTTGACGTTCCAGTCGTTGAGGCCGTGCACCACGAAGACGCTGGCCTTGACGTCGCGGGCGTCGAGGTAGTCGCGCTCCTGCCAGAACGTCGAGTAGTCACCGGTGACCCGGTCCTGCTCCTTCGTGATCTGCGCGATCTCGTCGGCGCAGCGCCCCTCGGCCCGCTCCTGCCCGGCGGTGTACTGGGCCAGGATGTCGAGGTCCTCGCCCTGGAAGGTGCCGGGCGCGACGACCAGGCCGTTGGCCCGGTAGTAGTCGTACCAACTGCTGATCGCGGAGACCGGCACGATGGTCTTCAGTCCCTTGACCCCGGTGGTGGCCACCTGGTTGGGCAGCGTCCCGTTGTAGGAGACACCGGTCATGCCGACCGCGCCGGTGGTCCAGCCGGCGGTGACCGGGGCGCCGTTGACGTCGTACCCCTTGGCGCGTCCGTTGAGCCAGTCGATGACGGCCTTGGTGCCGAGCGTCTCGGCCTGGTCGCCGCTGGTCGGGCAGCCGTCCGAGTCGCCGGTGCCGACGCTCTGGCCGAGCACCACCGCGTACCCGCGCGGCACGTAGTAGTCGTCCAGCGAACCGGGCAGGTTGGCCTTGGCCTGGGCGCGCTGCGTGCCGGCGTCGAGGGTCCGCTGCCCGGTGCGGTCGGTCAGGCCGTTCTGCGGCAGGTCGTCGACGAGCACGCTCGGGTACGGCACGTCACCCCAGGTGCCCTTGCGGTACGGGCTGTGCTCGAAGATGACCGGCACCTTGAAGCCCTCGGTGGCGGTTTCCCGGGGCCGGGAGATGTCGATGGCGACCCGGTCGGGGCGGCCGTCGTGGTCGGTGTCCACCGGGGTCTGGACGTACACCCGCTCCTCGATGGCGTCGGCGAGCGAGAAGACCGGTTGGGTCATGCCGTCGGCCACCACGATGCCGGTGGGCGCGGCTGCCGTGGGCTGGGCGGCTGCCGGTGTCGGTGTCGCGCTCAGGACCAGTGCGCCGGACACGCCGACGCTGAGAAGTGCGAGATGGCGGGGTCGACGCACGCGCGTCTCCGTTCGGTTGGGCTGGTTGCCGGGTCTCGGCAGGGACCAATCGTGAAGATCCATTCGTCGCCATGTTAGGTGCGAGTGGAGGTCACGTCGATCCCTTCGGGTGGTCGCCGTCGGCCGTTATCCGGATCGGGAAAAATGGCGGTAATCGAACCGACATCGAAGTGGGCCGGGCGCCGACACATGGCGGAAACCCCTGCTCCGGCGGGGAGAAAACCTGGTCACCGACTCCCGAGGATCCGGTACCCGGGCATATGATCTTGCACTATGTCGCCGAAGCGGCGCATTTGTCCACATGAGACAGGAGCGAAATGCTCAGGAAAACGCACTGGCTGCTGGCCGTCGCCATGACGGCCACGGCGCTGACCGCCCTGCCGGGCGGCACCGCGACAGCCGGGCCCAGCGGGGGTGCCCCAACAGGCACACCCGGCACCTCCACAGACCCGAAGACACGCACCGTCACCCTGCTCACCGGAGACGTGGTGAACGTCCGGAGCACCGGCCCCGGATGCCCGCAGGCCACCGTACGGCCCGTCGACGGCAACGACGTGATCCGTCAGACCTGCGGCCCGGACGGTCACCTGCACGTCATCCCCGCCCGCGTCGAGTCCCAGATCGGCGCGGTCCTCGATCCTGACCTCTTCGACGTCACCGCGTTGATCGCGGACGGGTACGACGACGAGACCACCTCCCAGCTGCCCGTCATCGTGCAGCCCGCCACCGCTTCCGCCCGGGTGGCCGCGCTCGCCGACGTGCAGACGCTCTCCAGCATCGGCGCGGTGGCCGGACACGTACCCAAGAAGAGCCCGGCCACCGCGAAGCTCGCGACGAACTCGCTGCTCGCCGGAGCGAAGAAGGTCTGGCTGGACCGCAAGGTCCGCGCCACCGCCCTGCCCGCCGGTGCGAAGCCCGCCGACCTGGACCGCAACCTCGCCCAGATCGACGCCCCGGAGGCGTGGAAGGCCGGCTACACCGGCAAGGGCGTCCGCGTCGCGGTGCTCGACACCGGCGCCGACTTCACCCACCCGGACCTGGCCGGCCGGGTTGTCGACCGGGCCGACTTCACCGCCGAGGGCGGGGACGCCGTCGACCACAACGGCCACGGTACGCACGTCGCGTCGACAATCGCCGGCACCGGCGCGGCCGCCCACGGCCAGCGTCGCGGCGTCGCGCCGGACGCCAAGCTGGTGATCGGCAAGGTCCTCGACGACCACGGGTCCGGCGACGACTCCGGCATCATCGCCGCCATGGAGTGGGCGTCCACCCGGGCCGACATCATCAACATGAGCCTCAGCGGCATCGGGGCCGACGACGGCAGCGACCCCCTCTCACTCGCCGTCGACGCCCTGAGCCGGCAGACCGGCACGCTCTTCGTCATCGCGGCCGGCAACAGCGGCGCGCAGATCTCCTCGCCCGGCTCGGCCGCCACCGCGCTCACCGTCGGCGCCGTCGACCGTGACGACAAGCTCGCCTACTTCTCCAGCCGGGGACCGCTGATCAACAACCACGCGGCCAAGCCGGAGATCGTCGCGCCCGGCGTCGACATCGTCGCCGCCCGCGCCGCCGGCACCAACCTGCAGACGCCGATCGACAGGTACTACGAGGCCAGCAGCGGCACGTCGATGGCCTCCCCACACGTGGCGGGCGCCGCCGCGCTGCTCGCCCAGCGGCACCCCGACTGGACCGGCGAGAAGATCAAGGCCGCGCTCGTCGGCGCGGCCGACCCGCTGACCGGCATCGACCCGTACGGCATCGGGGCCGGCCGCCTCAACGCGGCCCGCGCCCTCGGCGGCCCGACCAGCGACCAGCCGGTGGTCAACCTCGGCACGTTCGCGTACCCGCAGTCCGGGACCAGCGCGACGAAGCTCAGCTGGACCGGCGGGTCCACCCCGGCGACGAGCGTTCTCGACCTCGACGTGTCGATCGTCAACCACGACGGCCAACCGGTGCCGCGCGGCGCCGCGTCGCTGTCGACGACCCGGGTGACGCTCAAGCGCGGCGCCACGGCGGGGGCGACGCTGCGCCTCAACCGCGCGGCGTTTGCCAACCGGCCGGGCTTCTACGTGGCCACCGTCACGGCCCGCACCGGCCGCAACGCGGTCGTGACCACGCCGGTGAGCTTCTACGTCGAGCCGCCCAGCTACGACCTGACGATCCGCACCAAGCCGCTGCCCGGCCTGCGGGACGGCGCGGATTCCTGGGTCAGGGTCATGGTCGCCAACCTCACCGACCCCCTGCTCTACTACCGCGGGGTCAACGGCACCCCCGGGGACACCTTCACCCTGCGGGTTCCGGCCGGCCGATACTCGGTGCTCGGCTCGTCCGTGGCCTACTACGTCGACAGTGACGTGCGGGAAAGCACCCTCGCCGCCGCCGGTGACCTGGATGTGCACGGCGCGCGCAGCGTGACCCTCGACCCGGCGCAGGCCCGGCCGGTCACCGGAACCGTCGACGGGGTGCCCACCAAGCCCACCCGGATCGACTTCACCAACGTCCAGACCGCGGCGAACGGCCTGTCGTGGTGGGAGCAGATCAGCGGCTTCGGGGTAGCGACGGCGCTCCGCAGCACCGCGATCCCGAAGCCCACCATCGGGTCCCGGCGCACCTGGGCGGCGGTCAACCTCGACTCGCCGGCCGGGACCGCCAACCCGTACCGCTACAACCTCGTGCACGAGTACGTGGGCGGGGTGCCGGCCGACCCGTCGTTCCGGATGAGCCGGGCCGAGCAGGCCCGGCTGGCCCGCATCGACGAGCGGTTCCACCAGACCGACTCACCGGATATGCCCACCCAGCTGCTCCGCGTGGGCGCGACTCCGGACGGGGTGGCGGTGACCCAGACCGACGAGGGCCCGATGCCGCCGGCCCGGACCTCCTACGTCTCGCCCGAGATCGTTTGGGCCGACACCGGTATCTACGGCGGCCTGCCGGCCATGGAGGCGCCCCGGCAGTACCTGCCGGGCAGCCGGCAGCCGAAGATCTGGGCGCGGCAGCCGCTGCACTCCGACTGGTACGACGACCCGGCCGGCGCGGGGTGGACCTGCGCTTCCGCACCGTCGCGGACCCGGGGCAACCTGCACATCGACCTGGTGTCGCTGACCGACCAGCACCAGCGCGCCGACTGCCTGCAGGGCGAAGCGGTCGGCGTGCGGCGCACCCTGTCGCTGTATCGCGACGGCAAGCTGGTCGAGCAGCGCAACGGCCCGTTCGGCGACTTCACCGTCGGGCAGTCGATGGCCGACTACCGGCTGACCCTCGACGTCGACACGAGCCTGATCCTGCCGATCTCGACGAAGGTCAACACCTCGTGGACGTTCCGGTCCGCCGGGCCGGACGGGACCGGAAGTGTGCCGTTGCCGCTGCTCGCGGTCGACTACGCCCTGCCGATGGACCACAACAACCACACGGTCGGTGGCACGGCCGAGCTGGCCGTCCGGCAGGCACACGGCGTGAAGGCGCAGAAGGTGACGTCGATGCAGGTCTGGACCTCGACCGACGACGGCGCCACCTGGAAGACGGCCCGGGTCACCGGCAGCGGTGACGGCTACCGGTTCGACCTGCCGAAGACCACCTCCGGGCAGGCCGTCTCGCTGCGGGTGAAGGCCGCCGCGAACGGTGGTAGCGGTATCGACCAGACCGTCATCCGGGCGTACCAGGCCAGCTGACGGTCAACGAGCTGGTGCGGCCCGACCTGCAACCGGGCCGCACCAGCACACCATCTGCCGTACCGAGCTGCCCGGCGACCGGTCTGGCGTACTACCGAGTCACTGGCCCTCCCAGACCGCCTTCGCGCCGGAGTCGCCGGTGCGGACCACGTAGTACACGGCGATGCCGGCGGCGAGCAGCGACAACACCTGCAACGCGATGGTCAGCGCCCGACCAGGGCGTACGCCCTCGGCGGTTCCCGGCGGGACGAACCGGACCAGCGCCAACGCCACGACCGCCAGCGCGATCGTCGCGTAGAGGGTGAGGTCACCGAAATCCTGGTGCGCCTCCAGCTTCGGGACGAACTCGGGCGTGACCCGGTTGGCGGAGCGCATCCGCTCGAAGAAGGCGTCACCGGTGAGCTTCGCCATCAGGGCGCAGAGCGGCGCGCCCAGGGCGAGCAGCCCCAGCACCCAGCGGGTGTGCGGCCGGACCGGGGCGACGAGCGCGTAGCCGATCGTCAGGAGGGCCAGCAGCGGCACGAAAACGACCGCGGCGTGCAGCACGAGAGGGTGGGCGGGAATGCCCAGGAACTCCTCGAACATCGGCGTCTCCTGCGGTGAGGTCGGGTGGACGTCGATCGTCCGCCATGGACGCTAGCGCGACCGGAAGGGCGTGTCAGCCCTCAGATTCTCCGCGGCGACCTCGAGCCCGGTGATCTGGTCCGGCACCCCGACGAGGTGTCGGTGCCCCCGGCCGACCAGCGACTGCCGAGCAGGAGTGCGCGGTCCGCTTGCGCCGATGTCGCGCTACGTATCGTCCAGCCCGTACGGCCCGGGAATTCGGTACGGTGCATCAGATGAGCATTGCAGTCAATGCAAAATCGTTCCGAAGACCTCCTTCCTCTGTGCGTGGCTAATGCGCTGGCTGCTTCGTGGAATCGTATTCTTGGACGGCAATGCCCCATTGAGTGCCGTTACAGCAAGTGATGAACTGTCGTTGCCTCGGTCAACGTTATGTTCGACGCATCGATAGATCGACGCATTGAACAGCCCTTATGGCGGGCCGCTGCTGCCCGGTGGCGGCGACGGCGGGGCTGCTACGTCACTCCGCGTCATGAGGTGACTGTCGCGCCGCGGTCGCCGACGAGGACTGTGGCCGGCAGTCCGAAAGGCCAGGTTGGCGTTGTCCACGTAATTAACCTGTAACAGGGCGGACCCACAACGAAATCATTTGTCTGGCTGACGTTCCGGCATTAGAGCCGCCACCCGGACGGAGAACCGCTCGGGTGGCGGTGTCATGTGTCAGCACGATGAGGAGGTCGTCCCGCGTGGAGCCGATGGTCACGGAGCCCCAGGTGCTCCGCGCCGGAGAGCCGGGCGACGAACGGGTGCAGAGCGTGGCGTCGCCCGTCGCCCCGGTCCGGACGGTCAGCAAGTCGCCGACCCGGATCGCCCTGGCCCGGTTGCGCCGCGACCGGATCGCGATGATCTGCGCTGCGATCTGTGTCGCCTACGTCCTGATCGCGATCTTCGCGCCGCTGCTCGCCCGGCTGGCGGGGCAGAACGCCAGCGACCTGCACCAGGACCTGATCGACGAGTTCGGCTTCCCGACGATCGGGCCGACCAGCGAACACTGGTTCGGGGTGGAGCCCCGCCTGGGCCGCGACCTCTTCGCCCGCTGGGTGTACGGCGCCCGGCCGTCGCTCATCGTTGCCGTCGCGGTCACCACGATCACCACGATCATCGGTGTGGTCGTGGGTCTGGTCGCCGGCTTCTCCGGCGGCTGGGTCGACCGGGTGCTCTCCTGGCTGATCGACCTGGTGCTCAGCCTGCCGTACCTGCTCTTCGCGATCGCGAGCTCCGCCGTCCTGGTCGCGATCTTCGGCGGCCCGGACGGTGCCGGGTCCGAGGACGTCGCCCAGATCCGCTTCATCTCGCTGATCTGCGTGCTGTCGTTCTTCGGGTGGGCCAGCCTCGCCCGCCTGGTCCGCGGGCAGGTGCTCTCGCTGCGAGAGCGCGAGTTCGTCGCGGCGGCCAAAGTGCTCGGCATCCCGACCCGGCAGGTGCTCTTCAAGGAGCTGCTGCCGAACCTGGTGGCACCGATCGTGGTCTCCGTGTCGCTGGCCCTGCCCGGCTACGTCGTGGCAGAGGCCGGTCTGACCGTGCTCGGGGCGGGGCTGATCGAACCCACACCGTCCTGGGGTCTGACGATCTCGGCCGCCACCACGTACTACCGGGCCGACCCGCTCTACCTGTGGCTGCCCGTACTTGGCATCACGATTCTGGTGCTCGCCCTGAGCCTGCTCGGCGACGCCGTGCGCGATGCCTTCGATCCCCGGACCCGTCGATGAGGACGCCCTGGGCTGAAGTAACACCGGAAGACAAGACAGGAGCACGTCTGTGAGGCAACTGAAGGTTGGTCTCGCCGCCGCACTGGCCGCCACCGTGGCGGTGGCTGGCTGCGGTAGCCCTTCGTCGAACAACGGCAGCAGCGGTGGAGGTGACACCAAGGGCATCGAAACCCAGCAGAGCACGTACGACCCGACCGCCAAGGGGCCGGCGGCCGAGGTGCCCGGCGCCAAGAAGGGCGGCGTCATCACGGTCTACTCCCAGCTGACCCCGAACACCTTCGACCCGACCGACACCTACTACGCCGACGCGTTGGCGATCGAGAAGCTGCTCTTCCGCAGCCCGACCCAGTTCGCGATCCGCAACGGCAAGCCGGTGCTCGTGCCGGACCTGACCGACCTCGGCACCGTCTCGTCGGACAAGCTGACCTGGACGTTCAAGATGCAGTCGGGCATCAAGTACGCCGACGGCAGCGAGGTCAAGGTCGAGGATCTGGCGTACGCGATCAAGCGGTCGTTCGCCCACGACGTGTTCGCCAACGGCCCGACGTACCAGCTGACCACCTTCAAGGACGGCGACAAGTACAAGGGCCCCTACGTCAGCGGCGACACCTACGCCGGTGTGGAGACCCCGGACCCGACCACCCTGGTCATCCACCTGGCCCGGCCGTACGCGGACCTGCCCCTCTACCTGACCTTCCCGGTGTTCACCCCGATCCCGAAGGCCAAGGACACCAAGGAGAACTACAAGAACAACCCCCTCGCGACCGGGCCGTACCAGTTCGACACCTACACCCCGGGCACCGAGCTGAAGCTGAAGAGGAACCCGCACTGGGACCCGAACACCGACGCGGTGCGGCACCAGTACCCGGACGGCTTCGACTTCAAGTGGGGCGGCGAGGACCCGAAGACCCAGCAGCAGGTGCTCAACAGCGCCGGCGAGGACGCCAACGCGCTCAACTACGGCGCCGTCGACGCCTCGCTGATCCCGCAGCTGACCGGGGACAAGAAGGCCCAGCTGGTCCAGGGCGAGCAGCCCTGCACCTACTCGGTGCAGATGGACACCCGCAAGATCCCGCTGGAGGTGCGCAAGGCGATCGCCAAGGCGTACCCGTACGACCAGATCACCAAGGCCGCCGGCCTGAACAGCTTCAACTCTCAGCCGGCCAGCACCATCCTGCCGCCGAGCGTGCCGGGCTACACCAAGTACGAGCCGTTGCCGGGCCTGAGTGGTGTCGGCCAGGGCGACCCGGCCGCAGCCAAGGCCGACCTGGCGGCGGCCGGCAAGGCCGGCTTCGAGCTCAGCTGGTACTACGACAACACCAAGCCGATCGCGCAGCAGACCAACCAGATCCGGGTCGACGCGTTGAAGGCGGCCGGTTTCACCGTGAAGCCGATCGGTGTCACCACCGCGGAGCTGCGCTCCAAGATCGGAGACTACGACGCTCCGGTCAACATGGGCCAGGCGCCGCAGGGTTGGTGCTCGGACTGGCCGAGCGGCGGGAGCTGGTTCCCGGTGCTGTTCCAGACGCACAGCATCAGCGACAGTCTCAGCTGGGGCGAGCTCAGCGACAAGGCGCTGGACGCCAAGATCGACGAGATCGGCAACCTCCCGGCCGACCAGGCCGTCGCCAAGTGGGGTGAGCTGGACAAGGAGATCATGGGCAAGTACGTGGTCCTGCCGCGCTACTACGGCAAGCTCGCCTTCGTCACCGGCACGAACATCGGTGGCGCCGAGGGCGACGCCTCCGCGGGTGAGCCGTTCTACCTGAACATGTTCCTCAAGAACTGATCTTCCGCCCTCCCGACCGTGGACGCCGGCCGGCCTCCGGCACCTGTGCCGGCCGGCGTCCACCCCTCTCCCCGTTCCGGCCTCGGCTCCCAGCCCGGGCCCGCTGCCACCAGGAGCCTCGGCGGTGCTCATCTACATCCTGCGACGGATCGCCAGCGCGGTCTCCGTCGTCATCGTGACGCTGGTCGCCAGCTTCGGCCTGTTCTTCGTCGCCCCCACCGACCCGGCCGGGACGATCTGCGGCCAGCGCTGCACCCCGGAGCGCTACGCCGACATCAGCGCCAGCCTCAACCTCGACGAGCCCGTCGTGCAGCAGGTCGGCGAGTATCTCAAGGGCCTGGCGGTCGGGCGCACGTACCACTCCGGTGGGCTCACCATCGAGTGCGACGCGCCCTGTCTCGGCTACTCGTACACCCTCGGCCAGCCGGTGACCAAACTGATCGGACAGGCGCTGCCGGTCACCGTCTCCATCGTCCTCGGCGGCGCCGTGGTGTACCTGATCGCCGGCATCCTCGGCGGCATCATCGCCGCCCGAAGACGAGGCACCTACCTGGACCGGCTCATGGTCGGCACCTCGCTCGGCATCAACGCCGTGCCGTACTTCGTGGTGGCGCTGCTCGTCTCCCTCTACGTGACGTTCCTGCCGCACGCCGGTTACCACCCACTGTTGGAGAACCCGCTCACCTGGGCGACCGGGCTGCTGGCCGCCTGGCTGACGCTCGGCCTGGCCAACGCCGCCTCGTACACCCGCTACGCCCGCGCGTCGATGATCGAGACGCTGGGCGAGGACTACATCCGCACCGCCCGCGCGAAGGGCATCAGCGAACGCCGGGTGGTCTACCGCCACGGCCTGCGCGCCGCGATCACCCCGATCGCCACGATCTTCGGCCTCGACCTGGCCTTCCAGTTGACCGGCGCGATCTTCACCGAGGCGATGTTCGGGCTGCCCGGCCTCGGCGTGCTGACCCTGCGGGCCTTCAACCAGTACGACCTGCCGGTGCTCATGGGCGGCGTGCTGATCGGCTCGGTGGTGCTGGTCGCGATGAACCTGCTCGTCGACATCCTCTACACGATCCTCGACCCGCGAGTGAGGCTGGGATGACCGAACCGCAACTGCTGTCGACCCCGAACCGACGGCCCGAGACGGTCTCCCGCGCCCGCCGGGTCACCGGCGACCGCACCGAAGGGCAGTCCTACCTGGAGGTCACCGACCTCACCGTCACCTTCCCGACCGCCGACGGGCTCGTGCAGGCGGTCCAGGGGCTCAGCTACTCCCTGCCGCTGGGCCGCACCCTCGCCGTGGTCGGTGAATCCGGCTCAGGCAAGAGCGTGTCCAGCATGGCCATCATGGGCCTGCACGACCGACGTAGCACCCGGATGACCGGCTCGATCACGGTCGGCGGCGAGGAGATCGTGGGCATGCCGCCCGCCGAGCTTCGCAAGCGGCGGGGAGCCAACGCCGCGATGATCTTCCAGGACCCCCAGTCGTCGCTGCACCCGTACTTCACCGTCGGGGACCAGATCATCGAGGCGTACCGGGCGCACCACCGGGTGTCCAAGCGGGTGGCCCGGGACCGAGCGGTCGACATGCTCGGCCGGGTCGGCATCCCCAACCCGCGCCGTCGCCTGGACGACTACCCGCACCAGTTCTCCGGCGGCATGCGGCAACGCGCGATGATCGCGATGGCCCTGGTCAACGACCCCAAGCTGCTGATCGCCGACGAGCCCACCACCGCGCTGGACGTCACCGTGCAGGCGCAGATCCTCGACCTGATCATGGAACTACAGCAGGACTTTGGCTCGGCGGTCCTCTTCATCACCCACGACCTCGGCGTCGTCGCCGAGATCGCCGACGACGTGCTGGTCATGTACGGCGGCCGCGGCGTCGAGTACGGCCGGGCCGAGTCGATCCTCGGCCGGCCACTGCACCCGTACACCTGGGGTCTGCTGGAGAGCATCCCGGCGGTCTCCGGCGAACCGGCCCGGCTGCACCCCATTCCCGGCACGCCGCCCAGCCTGCTCGCGCTGCCCAGCGGGTGCTCGTTCCACCCGCGCTGCGAGTTCGCCGGCCGGGTACCCGGCGCCGCGTGCTCGGTCGAACTGCCCGATCTGGTCTCCCGCACCGACGACACCACTCGGACCGCCCGCTGCCACCTGTCTGACCCGGCCGGGATCTTCGCGACCGACATCCTGCCCCGGCTGCCCTGAAGGAGCACGAGTTGACATCCTCAACCGACACCGCGACTCTCGCTGCGCCCGCCGGCACGACCGGGACGCCGTTGCTGGAGCTGCGGGACCTGCAGATGCACTTCACCGCCCGGGGCGACGGATGGTTCGGCCGCGACACACACCGGATCCGGGCCGTCGACGGGGTGTCGCTGCAACTGCGCGTGGGCGAGACGCTCGGTCTCGTCGGCGAATCCGGCTGTGGCAAGACCACCACCGGACGTCTGATCACCCGGCTGCTGGAGCCGACCGGTGGGCAGGTCCTCTACCAGGGCACCGACATTACGCACCTGAAGGAGAGGGACCTGCGGCCGTACCGGCGGGAGCTGCAGCTGATCTTCCAGGACCCGTACTCGTCGCTCAACCCGCGGCACACGGTGGGCACCATCATCGGCGCCCCCCTGCGCGTGCACAACCTCGTGCCCAAGGGCAAGGAGTTGAACCGGGTACGAGAGTTGCTGGAGGTGGTGGGCCTCAACCCGGAGCACTACAACCGGTACCCGCACGAGTTCTCCGGCGGCCAACGGCAACGCATCGGCATCGCCCGCGCGCTCGCCGTACAGCCCAAGGTGATCGTCGCCGACGAACCGGTCAGCGCCCTCGACGTGTCGATCCAGGCGCAGGTGATGAACCTCCTCGAAGACCTGCGCAAGGAGTTCAACATCGCGTTCGTCTTCATCGCGCACGACCTGGGCGTGGTACGACACTTCTGCGACCGGGTGGCGGTCATGTACCTCGGGCGGGTCGCCGAGATCGCCGACCGGGACGCGCTCTACGGCACGCCACAGCACCCGTACACCCAGGCGCTGCTCTCCGCCGTACCCGACCTGGGGGTGGCGCGCGGCGCGGCGCCCAAGGCGCGGATCCGACTGACCGGCGACGTGCCCGGCCCGATGGACCCGCCGACCGGATGCCGGTTCCGCAGCCGCTGCTGGAAGGCCGAGGACGTCTGCGCCACCAGCACCCCGCCGTTGCTGCAGGTGGGCACCGGGCACGCGGCGGCGTGCCACTTCGCCGGAGCACTGGACGAGGAGCCGGCCGCCGCGCAGGTGGCCTGAGGCGCAACGCCACACCCAGGACCGTCAACGGTTCCTGGCCGGGCAACTGAGGACGTCGGCGAACGAGAAACAGGCTTCGAGCCTGTCCGGGACACTGCGGTTCGACATCCGGCGGCGCGACAGGTCGCCGATGCTCTCGGAGTGCCCGTGACGGCACCGACAGACGCTGTCGGTGTCGACCGGCATGGTCCGGTGGGGCAGACCCCGATGATCCGGGGCGGCGGAGAGTCGAAGACCTTCTATCCGAACGGTGGGCGTTGATGGGCGGCGGTCAGCTGAGGGCGGCGGGGATGTTCCGCGAATTCGGGCCGGTCCGCTCCGCCGAGCCGCAGGAGGGCATCTTCGACACTACGTCGTGCCTTCGCGGGGCGTGCCGGAGCTGACGGCTTGTTCGCGGCAGGCACGCGATCTGATGTTTTGGACCAGCTGACAAGCTTGCTGGTCACAGTCAGACCTCGACGATGGGCCAGTCGTCGCCGAGCACCTTGCGCACCTGATCCGCTCGAGACGTGATGAGGCCCGCAGCGCTACTGATCGCGAGGAACGCCGCGTGGCCGGCGCCGAGGCGACCGGTCTGCCGGGCCATGCCCCCGATCACCGGGCAGTCGTCGGCCTGGTCGATCTGCAGGGCCGGCGCGAGGACCTGGACGGTCGGGTTGCGACGCAGCATCGTCAGGTACTCGTGCTCGGTGTGGTCGAGCAGGCTGTACGCCTCGAGCAGGCAGACCAGCGGCACGGCGACTGTCGCATCGGCGTCGGCCGCCGCCACCATCGCCTCACCGACGGCGTCGACGCCCTGGGCGTAGGCCATCAGGGCGCCGGTGTCGAGCACGTAGACCGGCGCGCTCATGCCGCGCTCGGCCGGTCGAAGTCGGCGCGGACCTCGTCGACCGGCCGCTCCAACAGCTCCGCGACCCGGGCGATCGCCGCCTCGCGCATCTCCGGTGTCACCTGCCGGGTTGCCAGCCGCTGCACGGCGCCCTGCGGGTCGTACGGAAACTCGCCGTGCCCGGCTGCCCGCAGAGCGGCCCGCATGTCGTCGGATATCCGACGCCGGCGCAGCGCTTCGGTGACATACGCGGAAACCTGGCGGGCCGGGAGCGCATCCAGCTGCTCGGCCACGTCATCAGGGACGGAGATCGTCACACGTCGACTCATACACTGGAGCCTACCGAAGTGTGAATTCGAGGCCCACCAGGAACCGCCATTCGGACGCTTCCTCGTTGAAAGTTGTACGTTGTACGGTCATGCGTCCGCCAGACGTCCAGGGCGGGACGGTAGTTGGGGTGGGTGTCATCGTGAGGGGGACGAATGACGCTGGGCAGAATCGGCGGCTATGAACTGCTCCGGCCGCTTGGCTCAGGTGGCATGGGCGACGTGTTCTTCGCGGTGTCGCCGACCGCCGAGCGGGTCGCCGTCAAGGTGATCAAGCAGCACCTGATCGAGGCGCCGACGGTGCGCGAGCGGTTCGCCGCCGAGGTCGACAGCCTCAAGCTGGTCTTCGGCTCCCGGGTGGCCCGCCTGGAGGGCGCCGACCCGTACGCGAGCCCGGCGTGGCTCGCCGTGGAGTACGTTCCCGGCGCCACGCTGCGTCAGCACGTCGACGCTCGGGGGCCGCTTCCCCTGCCGCTGGCCGCCATGGCCGGCGCGATGCTCGCCGAAGGCCTCGCCAAGGTGCACCAGGTCAAGCTGCTGCACCGCGACCTCAAGCCGCAAAACATCATCCTTGGCCCCGACGGTCCCAAGCTGATCGATTTCGGCCTGGCGGTGCTGATCGAGCGCGACGACTACCTGACCGAGCCTGGCGCCCTGGTCGGCACTCCCGCCTACATGTCGCCCGAGCAGGTCAAGAGTGAACGGGAGCTCACCCCGGCGGTCGACATCTACGCCCTCGCCGCGACGCTGGTCTTCGCCCTCACCGGCCACGGGCTCTACCCGCAGACCAACTCCTGGAATCTGCTGCTGCGCATCAGCGAGCCGAGCGACCTTCCCGACCTGTCCGGCGTGCCGGCCGAGCTGGTGCAGTTGCTCGGCACGATGCTCGCCTTTGACCCCACCGCTCGCCCCGGCCTGACCGACGTTCGCGCCCGGCTGCTCGCGGTCGCCACGGCTGCCAGTGGCAAGAGCGTCCACGCCCTGCGGCAGGAGGTGGCCGCGCTCACCTACGACGGGGACACCGAACTGTTGGTCCCGCCAGATCTGGATGATCCGCGGCAGGACCCGGAGGGCACCGCGGTCGTCGAGGACGAGACCCCTCCGGATCCGACGCCAAAGCCCGACAAGCGTGGCCCCGAGCGGCCCGCGAACGTGCCAGCCGATGTGACATGGCTCGTCGACAAGATGCGCCGCCAGTACGCCCGCCGCTCGACCCTGTAGGAAGGCACCACCGATGACCAGCACCCAGGCCGCGACCTTCGCCCCGGGCTCCCGCATCGTCGTCCGCGACGAGGAGTGGCTGATCCGCAGCGTCAAGACCGGCACCGCGGACGGCACGATGGTGAAGGCGGTCGGTGTATCCGAGTTCGTGCAGGACGTCGAGGCGACTTTCTTCACCGATCTTGAGACCATCACGCCGCTGGTGCCCGAGGAGACGGACCTCATCCAGGACACCTCGTCGCGGTTCCGGCAGAGCCGCCTCTTCCTGGAGGCCGTGCAGCGGCGTACTCCGCTGCCGCGTACCGAGCGCGGGTTGGCCCTCGCCGACCGGTTCCTGCTCGACCCGCTGACCTACCAGCAGCGGCCTGTCGAGTTGGCGCTGTCCGGCCTGCGTCCGCGGATCCTGCTTGCCGACGTCGTCGGTCTGGGCAAGACCCTGGAGATCGGGCTGATCCTCGCCGAGCTGATCCGCCGGGGCCGAGGCGAGCGCATCCTGGTGGTCTCCCCGCAGCAGGTCCTGGAGCAGTTCCAACGGGAGCTGTGGACCCGGTTCGCGATCCCGCTCGTCCGGCTCGACTCGACCGGCATCCAGCGCATCCAGCAGGAGATCCCCGCGGGACGTAATCCGTTCACCTACTTCAAGCGGGCCATCATCTCGGTCGACACCCTCAAGGACGCCGGCCAGTTCGGTCATCACCTCGACGCCACGACCTGGGACGCCGTCGTCATCGACGAGTCGCACAACCTCATCAACAAGGGCACCCAGCGCAATGAGCTGGCCCGCCGTCTGGCCGCGAAGACCGACGCACTGCTGCTGGCCAGCGCCACCCCGCACAACGGCGACAAGGAGTCGTTCGCGCAGCTGATCTCGCTGCTCGACCCGGCGGCGATCGCCAACGAGAAGGACTATCAGGCCAGCGACATCGCGCACCTCTACCTGCGCCGCACGAAGATCAGCCCGGAGGTACGCGACCAGATCGGCGACCGCTGGGCCGACCGAGGCCCCTCCCAGGCCCTGCACTGCACGGCGACCACCACCGAGGAGCAGATCTTCGACGAGTTGACCGACGTGTGGCTGGCCGGCAAATGGACCGACGAGCCGATCACCGGGCAGCACCGGCTCTTCCCGTACACATTGTTGAAGTCGTTTCTGTCCTCACACCGGGCGTTGCACGAGACGGTGACCAACCGACGCAAGAAGGCCACCGGCACCGAGCGGGCAGCGCTGGACCGGCTCGCGGAGCTGACCTCCGCGATGACCGACAGCGACTCCAGCAAGCTCAAGGGCCTGGTCGACGAGCTGAGGAAGATCGGCGTCGGCAAGAACAGCAGCACCCGGGCAGTGGTCTTCTCCGAGCGGGTGCCGACCATCAAGTGGCTCGCCGAGGTCGTCCCCGGGCTGCTTGGCCTCAAGCCGAGCGCGATCCGGGTGCTGCACGGCGGGGTGGCTGACTCCGACGAGCAGACGATCCTGCAGGAGTTCGAGCTGGCTGGCAGCGATGTCCGGTTGCTCTTCACCGGCGATGTCGCCTCGGAAGGTGTCAACCTGCATCAGCAGTGCCACCACCTGATCCACTACGACATCCCGTGGAGCCTCATCCGCATCGAGCAGCGCAACGGCCGTATCGACCGCTACGGGCAGAAGCACCAGCCGCAGTTCCGCGCACTGATCCTCACCTCCGACCGGGAGGACGCCAAGGACGACAGGACGGTCGCCGAGAAGCTGCTCAACCGGGAGGAGACCGCCCACCGCAGCCTCGGCAGCGTCGAGGCGGTGACCGGCCAGTACGACGCCAAGGCCGAGGAGGACCGGCTGGTCCGGGATCTGCTCGCCGGCAAGTCGGTGGACGAGTCCTACGAGGCTGCCCACGCCGAGGTCGACGTGATGGCCGACCTCTTCGGGGAGGTCGGCACCGCGCCCGTCACGGCTGACGTGCTCCAGGCACGGGTTCCGAAGCTCTTCGACTCCACTCAGGACTTCGTCGACGCCGCCCTCTACGAGATCTACGAGGACCGCCCCGAGGATCACATCGACCTGCGCCGCGAGGACGAACTCATGACCTTCCTCGCCCCCCACGACCTGGTGCACCGGCTCACCGACCTGCCCCGCTCCTACCTGCGGGCGCATCGGGAGGGCGAGGACCTGCGGCTCAAGGTCACCTTCGACCGTGCCCTCGCGCAGCGCAAACTCGACCAGGCCCGGCAGAGCAAGACCCCGATGTGGCCGGACATCGCCTTCCTCAGCGACGTACACCCGATGGTCGATTGGCTGGTGGACAAGGTCCTGATCCGGCTGGGCCGCCAGCAGGCCCCGGTGCTCACCGCCGATGTGACCGCGCCGACGTTCCTGATCCAGGGCGTCTACGCCAACCGCCTCGGCCAGCCCACCGTCGTCCAGTGGATGGCCATCTCCGACCTGCCCGCGTCGCCGACGATCCGCCCGATGGACGAGGTGCTGCGCGAGGCCAACGTCGGCCCCACGATGGTCAACCGCGCCGAGGCCATCGCCATCGACCCGCTGAAGGAGTTGCTGCCGGAGGCCGTCGCGGTTGCCCGGCAGTACCTGGAAGGCAAGTGCGCCGAGTGGGCCGAGGCCAACGCCGAGCCACTGCGGCGGCACCGCGAGCAGCTGAGGACTTTCCAACAGGCCAGCCTCCTCGATGAGTTGCCCGGCGCGCACCGGGAGAAGCGACGCCAACGCGTCGACACCACCGTCCAGGAGCAGCACGACCTGCTCGACCGCCTGGAAACCGCCGGCGACCCGCTGCTGCGGGTGCTCGCCGTCCTCGTACCGTCGCAGGAGAACGCCGCATGAGTTTCGAGTCGTTGACCAACCGTGGCGAATACCTCTCCGCGCACTACCTCGCCGAGATCCTGCCCACGACCCTCAAGGGCGGCCTGCTCAAGCAGTGGACCGAGGACGAGAAGTCCGGCCGGGTCACACCGCGCGCCGGGCTGCGGGGCATGCGCCGGCAGTACTTCGACGCCAAGACCGAGCTGACCGACGTCGACTTCTTCGACCCGGAGCGGCTGCGCAAACAGCACCAGGACGTGTTGCGGGCGCTCGGGTTCGACCCGCAGCCGCAGACCATCACCGTCGAGCGCAACGGCCAGGAGTACGAGGTCCACGTCGCGCACGCCGAGCTGACCACCGCACACGGCATCATCGCGTTGGACTGCGGGTGGGCGGTCGACACCGAGGCCGCACAGGACCCGGACGACGCCGGCCGCCTGCTCGACCCGCTCACCCTGTCGAGCGCCGAGACCATCGAGACGGGCGCCAAGCTCGCCTCGCTGCTCTTCGCCGCCGACAGCCCGAAGCCCCGCTACGTGTTGATCCTCAGCGGCGGCGTGATCACCCTCGCCGACCGCACCGTCTGGGGTGAGGGCCGCTACCTGGCGGTAAGCCTCGACACCGCATACGCCCGCAACGACGACAAGGAGTTCGACGTCGTCGCCGCACTCTTCGGCGCCGACTCGCTGCGCCCACCCGCCGAGGGCGGCACCGAACCCCTCGCTGACCTGGTCGCCGGCTCCCGCCAGCACGCCGTCGGTGTCTCCAGCGAACTCCGCGAAGGCCTGAAGGTCTCCGTGGAGCTCATCGCCAACGAGGTCCTCGACCAGATCCGCCGGGCCGGCTACCAGCCGCAGCAGGTGATGGACCTCGACGAGCTGGCCAAGGAGCTGGGCCGGGAGTCGCTGCGCTACCTCTACCGCATCCTGTTCCTGCTCTACGCCGAGGCCCGCCCCGAACTGGGCGTGCTGCCGGTCAACGACCCCCAGTACGTCGAGGGCTACAGCCTCGCCCGCCTCGGTGACCTCGTCTCCCGCCGCCTCGCCCCCTCCGGCGAGGACGGCACCCACCTGTACGAGTCACTCGACCTGCTCTTCCGCATGGTCAACGGGGGGCACCGCCCGCGCGGCGGCGCCGAGGTGGAGGAGAAGGCCAGCGAGGGGGAGGGGCTGCGCTTCGAGCCGATGAAGTCGGACCTGTTCCTGCCGGAGAAGACGAAGCTCATCGGCCGGCTCATCGCCGTACCGGGCAGCGACCCGGACGACTCGGACGGCCCAAAGATCGACACGCGGCTGCGCAACAAGGTCCTCTACGAGGTGCTGCGCCGGCTGATGCTGACCAAGGGCGGCAAGAAGCGCCGCGGCGGCTTCATCTCGTACGCCCAGCTCGGCATCAACCAGCTCGGCGCGGTCTACGAGGGCCTGATGTCGTACACCGGTTTCGTCGCCACCGAGCAGCTCTACGAGGTCGCCAAGAACGGCGACCCGAAGGACGGCTCGTGGATGATCCCAGCCTCCAAAACCGACGAGTACGACGACAACGTCTTCGTCTACAAGGAGAACGCGTACACCGGCGTCCGCAGCCGGGTCTGCTACGAGCCGGGACAGTTCGTCTACCGGCTCGCCGGCCGCGACCGGCAGACCAGCGCCTCCTACTACACCCCGCAGTCGCTCACCGAGGTCACCGTCCAGCTCGCTCTCAAGTACCGGCTCGACCAGGACGACACGATCACCCCGGCCCGCGAGCTGCTGGACTGGACCATCTGCGAGCCGGCGCTCGGCTCCGGCGCGTTCCTCAACGAGGCGATCAACCAGGTTGCCGCCGAATACCTGCGCCGCCGGCAGAAGGAACTGGACGTCACTCTCGACCCGGAGGACTACCACCTCGAACTCCAACGGGTGAAGGCGTACATCGCCCTGCACAACAGCTACGGCGTCGACCTCAACCGCACCGCCGTCGAGCTGGCCGAGGTGTCGCTCTGGCTCAACGTCATGCACGCCGGCCTCCAGGCACCCTGGTTCGGCCTGCACCTGCAACGCGGCAACTCCCTCATCGGCGCCGGCCGCAAGACCTACGGCCCGAAGCAGCTCGCCGACAAGTCGTGGCTCACCACCGCGCCCAAGGAGCAGCCCTTCCGGGGCGGACCGATCGACGAAGGCACCATCCACCACTTCCTGCTCCCCGCCGACGGCTGGGGCGCGGTCGCGGGCGAGAAGGAGGCCCGCGAGCTGGCGCCGGCCGAGACCGCGAGACTAAAAGCATGGCGTACGGCGATGAAGCGCACGCCGTCCGCCAAGGGGAAGAACTCGCAGGTGCAGCGCTTGCAGGCCCTCGCGCGGCGGGTTGAATTTCTGTGGGGGCTGGTGCAGCAGCGGCTCGACATCTCGGAGCGGGAGATCCGCCGCGACATCGCGGTCTGGGGTGCCGAGGACCTACCGAACGTCACGGAGGCAGTGCCCCGGGACGAGATCCTCGCCGACCTGACCGCGCCGGGCACGCCGTACTGGCGGCTCAAGACGCTTATGGACGTGTGGTGCGCGCTGTGGTTCTGGCCGCTGGACAAGGTCGGGCTGCTCGACGGATCCGACCCTGCGTATCCGGCCGCGCCCGTCCAGATCTCACACATCAAGGACGAGTCGGCGTACGAGGAACCGGCCGTCTACGAGACCGCCGACATCTTCGGCAACGTGCAGCCGCAGCAGATGAAGCTCCCGACCAAGCCGACCGGTGGTACGCGGCGGATGACGGTGGCGGAACAGCTTCGCCAACAGGTGCCGCTGTCTAACCTGGACGACTGGCTGACCTTCACCGAAGCGCTCATCGGCCGCAGTGATGTGGACGAGAACACCGAGAGGTTCTACGGCCGGACGCTCACGAGCCTGAGTGAAATGAGCGATTTCGAGCGAAAGCTCGACGGGGTTATTGGTGTCGACTCGCCCTGGACCCTCTCCGACCGGTTCCCTTGGCTGCTCACCGCCGACCGGGTTGCCGAACAGCAGGCCTTCTTTCACTGGGAGTTGAGTTTCGGCCAAGCGTTTGCCAATGGTGGCTTTGAAATCCAGGTCGGAAACCCGCCTTGGGTCAGGCCTGAGTGGCGCGAAACGGATGTGCTCGCGGAGCATGATCCATGGTTTGTGCTTTCGAGTGCAGCGCAAGCAGCGGAAGTTGGCGACCGTAAGGTGCGGTTGCTTCAACAGAGTGTTGCCGGTGAAGGTTACCGATCAGAGCTGGCGATTAATGTAGCACTTGGCACGTTTCTTGGAAGTCTGACGAACTATCGACTTTTGGTGGGCACTCGACCAAATCTGTACAGGGCCTTTATGTGTCAGGTTTGGAGTCACGCTGCGGTGAGTGGGATTTCAGGCCTACTTCATCCGGACACCCACTTCGGTGGGGTTAAGGAGGGAGCCCTTCGGGCGGAATCCTATCGCCGACTTAGGCTACACGGCGGCTTCGTGAATGAAGCGAACTGGGCGTTCTCTCCGCCGGCTGGTCACACCCTAGAGTTCGGTTTGCATGTTTACGGCTCATCCGAATCTATTGATTTTCTTCATCTTAGTCGGTTGTATGCTGCCTCAGTGCTTCCCAACTCTCTTGGCCACGACGGTTCCGGTGATATACCCGGACAGAAATATCAAGGTAGGTGGGATGTTCGACCGCATCTATCCAGGGTTATCAAGGTGGATGCGAACTCGCTGAAGGAATGGCGTTCCCTGCGAGGGGATGAGGGTGGGCTGCTGGAGGAGACTCCACTTCTTCATCCGATTACGACGTATGAAGAGGGGGCCATCTCTGCGCTTGCAAAAATTCGAGATCGGCTTGACGTTAGCCGTCCTCGCATCAGCTTCGGTTTTGATGAAGGTGTTGCCAAAAGGATCGGGCAATTGAAGATCGTTCCCGGAGTGGCAGGCAGCGCCGACGAGGTCGTTCTTCAGGGGCCCCATTTTGGTATCTCGTTGCCCTTTGCGAAGCAGCCGAACGATCCTTTCCGTAACGGTAAAGATTGGTCCCCTGTCGACCTGGCGAAACTGGATTCTTCGTTCAGGCCGAGAACGGCGTTGGCTCGGGGCTGCGACTTGCAATCCTTTCGCGCGGCGCAAGATACGTGGGATGGCCGCAGTTATGCATCGTATTATCGTATGGTATGGCGTGCGATGATTGATCCAAAGAGCACTGAACGCTCTCTCTTCGCTGCACTCGTTGCCCCTGGGCCAACGCACGTGCATGCAGTGCATTCCATGGCTCTCTCGACCAATTTGGAAACCGCGCTCACGGTCGGCTTTTGGTCATCGCTGCCAACGGATTATCTGTTAAGGGTGACAGGCCGGACAAATCATGGTGCCGCAGAAGCCAAAAAGATGCCTGCGGTCACGTCGGATCATCCGTTGGCAACCGCGTTGCTTATTCGGACCTTGCGATTGAACTGCTTGACGGACGACTATGCCACATTGTGGAATGAATTGTATTCCGATTGGTTTGCGAATGAGTGCTGGGCAGTTGATTGGCCAGCGATTTCCTCTATTTCAGTTGTGGATGGGAATTTTAATAGAGAATGCGGCTGGCGCGTCGAGAGAGTTCGCCGTTCAGCTCTTGTGGAAATAGACGCGCTTGTTGCCGCGTGGTTGGGCATTAGTGCGGATGAGTTGGTGGCCATTTACCGGGGGCGTTACCCGATCATGTCGGAATACGAGTCGGGCATGTGGTTCGACGCGACTGGGCGAAAGATCGCAGAGAGTCATCACGCCTTCGGCTTCGGGCAGACGAAGGAACATTACAGGCAGTTGATGGCCTACCTGGATAATCCAGATCAAAATCGGGTTCCCGATGGGTATACCCCGCCGTTTTACAAGGCAGATCGCGAGAGCGAATACAGGCAAGCCCATGCCGTTTTCGACAAGCGGCTTCAGGATGCGATCGACGCGGGTTGGCAGTCTTAGCCAGTTACCCCTCGCGCCCCCAGGCTTTGGCTTTCAGCTATGGGGGCAGGCCAGCGAGCGCAGGGCGTACTCTCCCGGCCGGGCGCGCGACAGGGAGAGCGTTCGGCCGGTGCAGCCCGTCCGGCCTACGTCTCAGCGGGTGGGCTTGGTTGCCTGGACGAAACTGGTCCAGGCGGCGGGGGGGAAGGTGAGGGCGGGTCCGGCCGGATCTTTGCTATCGCGTACGGCGACGAGACCGGGCAGGTTGTGGGCGACTTCCACACAATTGCCGTTGTTATCGCCACTACGGGTGCTCTTCCGCCACTGGGCACCGAGCAGGTGGTCAGCCATGGTGGACCTCTTCCTTGATCTTGCCGATCATCCTTCTTGATTGTTCCTCATCAAGTGCGAGGTCGAGGAGGCTCGCCCAGACCTTCTCGTAGACCGCGAACTCGTCGGGCCTGTCGAGGTAGAGGGCACCGGTCACTGACTCGCTGTAGACAACGGACTGATCAGCGACGACCCGGTTGACGAGCGGGAAGTCGAGCATGACGAAGGCCCCCGCCAGTGCGCCGTAGTGCGCTCCAGCCGACAGCGGCAGCACGCGGATCGACACGTTGGGTAGCTCGGTTCGTTCAAGAAGACGGTCCAGTTGCTCGGCCATGACCGACGGGCCGCCGACGCGTCGTAGCAAGACGGATTCCGACAGAACCCATTCCAGCTTGGGTGCCTTCGGGAGCCGGCGAACAAGGATCTCCTGCCTGCGGCGGCGGACTTCCAAGACCTCTTCTAACTCGTCAGCGGGCATGTTGGGGCGGTTCTGATAGACGCCGCGCGTGTAGCCCGGAGTCTGAAGCAGTCCTGGGACCAGGGTGTCGTCGTGCTCCCGCAGCCGGGACGCGGCGGATTCCAGGCCGACGTACAGCTCGAACCAGTCGGGGACGGCATCGCCGTACGAGTGCCACCAGCCCTTGGCCTTGGTCTCGGCGGCCAGGGCGGTGAGGGCGCCGGTCAGGTCGGGCGTCGCCCCGTACAGCTCGCACATGGCCTTGGCGTCGAGGGTGCGGACCGGGCCGAGGCCGGTCTCGATGCGCCACATCTTCTGCCGGCTCCACTGCATCGCCTCGGCGGCGCCGTCCAGTGTCATCCGCGCCTCGGTGCGTAGGTCGCGCAGCGCCCGCCCGAGCTGCCGTCGCGGCACTGTCGATCCCATGTCGTCGGCCATCGGCTCCCGCCCTCTCCGTGTTGCATTTTGTTACATCCAGACACCATCGGTGAAACGCGCGGTCGTTGCGCCCGGGAATCAATTCCATTGGGTGCTGCCACGCCCACGGCCCCGGCGTTGTTCCGGCTTGAGATGTTCTGTCCAGGTTCAGGATGGGTCCAAGGTAGTTGTGGGACGAGCGCGACTCTGATGATCTTTCGGGTGTCTAGACCTAAAGATCGTTCCAGGAGCCGCGCTCGTGTCCTCATCTTCCCCGATCCACCCTGTTGTTGACCACCTCGCCGATCTGGCC
>NZ_WBKR01000036.1 GCF_008868155.1 Micromonospora sp. ALFpr18c | reverse complement strand
CACCCCACCGCCGGTCGCACCCGCGCCGGTGGCTCCGGCCGCCGTCGCCGGCCCGCCGGTGTCCGCACTGCCGGTACGCGGCGAACCCGCCCCGAGCCGGATCGACGGCCCGACCAACCGGCCGGTCTCCTCGCCACCGCCTCCGCCCCCGGGGATCACCCCCATCGCGCCGGCGCAACGTGGCACGGTGCCGCCGGCCGAGGCGGGCGAGCCGTTCCGCCCGACGCTGACCACCGCCGCGATCAATCACGCGCGGGCCGAGCGGCAGCGCACGGTCATCCCGCCCCGTCCCAAGACCAACGGCGAACCCCGGCCGAGCCACCAGCAGCGGCCGATCGACGAGGGCCCCACCGGCGGGTTCAGCGCCACCGACCTGAGCATCCCCGTGCCGACGCCACGACCTGGTCAGGAGTCGGCGCCACCGGGATCGCGGGCCAACTGGCCGCTGGTCAACAACCCGGAGGACCCGAGCGACAGCTCGGCGAACAACCCGGTCGCCTACCCGTACGGTGGTGGCCGCGGCATCGACGCCCCGACCGACCCGGGTCGGGCCGACGGCCGGGTGACCCCGCCCTGGCTGGCGGACGACCTGCCGCAGGAGCCGCCCATGCTGCGGCTGGTGGAGCCGCCGCCGCTGGCCGACCGGGCGCTGCGCGAGGGCATCAACCCGCCCAGCGACCCGCACCTGGAGACGCCACCGCTGCGGCTGGTCGACCGGGAGCAGGCAGCTCGCGGCGGCCGTCCCGTGCCGCGCGTCGAGCGTGCCGCCGAGCACCGGCCTCCGCCGCCGGTCGAGCATCGGCCTCCGCCGCCGGTCGAGCATCGGCCTCCGCCGGTGGCCGACGAGGGCGACGGCGACCTGTTGATTTTCGCGCAGGCGAAGTCGGCCTGGTTCGTCGGGCAGACCGAGGAGTCCGACCTGGACTGGTCGACCACGGCCGACACCGGGTGGCAGGCAGCCGAGCAGGCGGCCCGCCCGGCGGTGGGCGCGGAGACCAACGCCGGGCTGCCGAAGCGGGTGCCGCAGGCCAACCTGGTCCCCGGTTCCCCGCTGCGCGAGGAGCGTCCACTGCGGATAGTGCGTGACGCGGCGAGCCTCGCGGAGAACACCACCGGGTACTTCCGCGGCTGGCGCCGTGGGCAGGAGATCGGCGGGTTCGCGGTGGGCGGCCGGCCGGGTCGTGAGGCCGCCGGCGGCTGGGACTTCAGCCGCGACCACGGTGAACGCGACGACGACCGGGAGTACGAGTACCGCTCCGCCGGCTACCAGTCCTGACCGGTCTCACTCCACACGCGACAATCGCGCCCCCAGTCGGCTGACTGGGGGCGCGATTCGTAGACGGGACCGGCGGCGGGAGCTACCCGGGAGAGAGGGCCGCGCACGAGTCCGCGCCGACCGTCGGGGAGACGGCCGGCGCGGTCGACGCTGGGCAGTGTGTGGCACCCGGTGGCGGCCGGAGCCACCACCGGGTGTGAAGCCGTCCCGGTCAGGCCGGGGCGACGGCGCGCGTACGGCGCATGGTGAGCACGTACTCGACCAGCGAGATCAGCACGTGCTTCGTCGACTCCCGGTTACGGGCGTCGCAGGCCACGACCGGAACGTCACTGGAGATCGCCAAGGCGTCCCGGACGTCCTGCGGATCGTGGTACTGCATCCCGTCGAAGCAGTTGATGGCCACCAGGTACGGCAGCCGCCGGTGCTCGAAGAAGTCGATCGCCGCGAAGCAGTCCGCCAGCCGGCGAGTGTCCACCAGCACCACCGCGCCGATGGCACCCCGGACCAGTTCGTCCCACATGAACCAGAACCGGGTCTGACCCGGCGTACCGAACAGGTACAGGATCAGGTCACGGTCGATCGAGATCCGGCCGAAGTCCATGGCCACGGTGGTCGTCGTCTTGCCCGGCACCTGCCGGGTGTCGTCGACGCCCACGCCGGCCGAGGTCATGATGGCCTCGGTGGTCAGCGGCGTGATCTCCGAGACCGAGCCGACCAGCGTCGTCTTACCGACGCCGAACCCACCGGCGATAACGATCTTCGCCGACGTCACGCGGCCGCTCGGATTCGGCGGGCGGTGCGACATGTCAGAGCCTGCGAAGTCCACTCAGCACCCTCTCCAGCAGTTCAGTGCCCACCGCGTCGTCGGAGTCGTCCAGGATGGTCGGCTCGTGGACCGCGACCAGGCCGTCCGTCGCCATGTCGGCGATGAGCACCCGGGCCACACCGAGCGGGAGCTGCATCCGCGCCGCGATCTCGGCGAGCGATTGCACGCGTCCGTCACACAGCGCGGCGATGTACTGGTGTTCGCGGCCCTGGCCGCCGTTGCCATTGGCAGCGGCGCGGCCGCGCACCGTCGTCTCGACGAGCGCCTCCAGCGCGATGTCAAGCCGGGGACGGGTACGACCACGGGTCACGGCGTATGGACGGACCAACGCTCCGGTCGGTTCGTCACGATCGGCCATGTCGCCGCTCACCTCCTTCGCACCCGGTACCGGCTCCCACCGGTGAAACTCGTCGTTGTTGTCGTTGCAGTTTCGCCGACCTCACGGTCGGCCAGGCGTCAGCCCAGCATGCCCGCGGCCGCACGCGGCTGCGGGGTCAGCGCGTCGCCCACCCGGTCGACCAGCAGTGCCATCTCGTAGCCGACCTGGCCCACGTCGGAGCTGCGGGCGGCCAGCACGGCGAAGGACGAACCGTCCGAGATGGACATCAGGAACAGGAAGCCATTGTCCATCTCCACGACGGTCTGCAGCACAGCGCCTCCCTCGAAGCAGCGAGCCGCTCCCTGGGTCAGGCTGACCAGACCGGACGCGATCGCGGCGAGCTGGTCGGCCCGGTCCCTTGGCAGGTCCCGCGACGACGCGAGAAGCAGGCCGTCCGCCGAGACCGCGACCGCGTGTGCGACACCCGGCACCCGGTCGGCGAAGTTGGCCAGCAGCCAACCAAGATCCTGCGTAGTTGTCATCCTTCTTGCTCCTTCTGCCCGCTCCCGGCCGCTGGGCCTGAGCCAGACTGCGAGGATTGCTGCCCTCCCGGAGTCTCCTCCGGGCTGGTCGGGTTGTCCGAGGTGCTACGCCCTCGCTGCACGCCCCGGTGGTAGGCGGAGAGCAGGCCACGGACCGCCTCCGGGGAGCGCCGCTGGACCGAGGTGGTGGGCTTCTCCACCGCACCCGGCACAAGCTGCGCCATCGGCTTGCGCTTCGGCAGACCGGTCGTGGTGGTCTCGGCCACCGGCGCCGCGCTGGCCGCTGCCGAGGCGGCACGCCAGCCGTCGTCGGCGGCGGTCTGCCAGCCGTTGGTCTGCTGTTGGGGCCGGCGGTTCGGCAGGCTCTCGGCGAGGCTGGGGCGGGTGCCCCCGTTCGCTGTCGACCCGTTGTCCCGCGGCGCTCCTCCGGCCGTCGGAGTGTCTGCCATCGGTGTGTTACCTGTCGTTCCGGGTGGTGTCTTGTGGACTGCCGGAGCGCCCGCCTCGACCGTGGCGAACTGCTGGGTCGCGGTGCCGCCGTTCGCCGCCGGCTTGGCGGCTGCCGCCGCCTCCTCGGGACCGGGACGTCGGGTACGGAACCAGGCCGACTCGAGCTCCCGGAAGATCGGCAGCTCCATCGTCTCGTCCGCGTACCGCTGCCGGTTCTGGGCCTGCGGCTGCTGCGGTGCCGGCCGGCTCTGCGGGGCGGCAGGGGCCGGAGCCGGTGCCGGCGGCTGGGCCGCGGCGAGCCGCTCGGGCACCGGCGGGGTCGCCGTCTCCCGGTCGCCACCCGGCACCGGCGGCCAGGCCGGAGGTGCGGGAGCGCTGGGCGCCTGGGCCGGAGGTGCGCTGGCCGCCTGGGCGGGCGGGGCGGAACGGGGCACGAAGCCGCTGAACGACTGGCCGGCGGCCGGCGGCGCCGAGTACGGCTGCCCGGAGTACGGCGACGCCGACACCGGGGACGCCGACACCGGCGGACCGGCGTACGGCTGACCGGAGGCCGGGACGGCGGACACCGGCGCACCGCCGTACGGCGCACCCGAGTAGGGCTGGCCGGAGTACGGCTGACCCGAGGCCGGCGAGGCGGACACCGGCGCACCGGAGTACGGCTGCGAGGAGACCGGCGGCACCGAGTACGGGTGTGCCTCCGGGCTGCTGGGCAGCTGCCGCGGAATGGCCTGTTGCGGGCCGGTCGTGGAGGGCTCGTCGCCCGCCCGGCGCTGCGGCAGCGGGTCGATCGGCTGGCCGTTGGCCGGCCGAGGCGTGAACCCGTCGCCACCGTTGACGCCGTTCGTCCCGGCCGCGCCGGTCAGGTCGGACCACGCCGGCATCGAGCGGTAACCACCCGAGTTGGCGGGAGTGCCGGCACCGTTGCGCGGCGCCGGGTCGAACGGCCGGCCGCCCAGGGTGACCTGGTTGCCGGACTCGCTCGGGCGGGGGCCGTTGCCCAGCGCGGGCAGCGCGCCGAAGGCGGGAATGGGCGCACCGTTCTGTGCGCCGCCGGCTGCGGGCAGGGCCGGAGGCTGCTGCACCCGGCCGGAGAGCGCCCGGGGCACCAGCACCGAGGTGGGCAGCGTCACGTCCGCGACCGTGCCCCGGTCGGCACCCGGACGCAGCTCGACCCGGACCCCGTGCCGGGACGCCAGTCGGGCGACCACGACCAGGCCCATCATCCGGGAGACGGCCACGTCCACCTGCGGCGGCGTCGCCAGCCGCTCGTTGAGGTCCTGCAACTGCTCGCGGCTGATTCCGATACCGCGGTCCTCGACGTAGAGCGAGGCGCGGTCGCCGACCCGACGGGCCTCGACCATCACCTGCGAGTCGGGCGGCGAGAACGCGGTGGCGTTGTCGAACAGCTCGGCGACGAGGTGCACCAGGTCGTTGACCGCGTGCGCGGCGACCTCGATGTCGCGGTCGATGACCCCGAACTCGATCCGGGTGTAGTGCTCGACCTCGGACTGCGCGGCGCGCAGCACGTCGATGAGGGCGGCCGGCTCGCGTTGCACACGGGTGGAGTCGGCACCGGCGAGCACCAGCAGGTTTTCGTCGTTGCGGCGCATCCGGGTGGCCAGGTGGTCGAGCTGGAACAGCTCGGCCAGGCGGTCCGGGTCCTCCTCGCCGCGCTCCAGCCGGTCGAGGTGCCCGATGAGGCGGTCGACCAGGATCTGGGAACGGCGGGCCAGGTTGACGAACATGGTGGCGACGGAGGCGCGCAGCGCGGCCTGCTCGGCGGCCGTACGGACGGCCTCCAGGTGGACCGCGTTGAACGCCTCGGTCACCTGACCGAACTCGTCCCTGCTGCGGACCGGCAGCGGCTCGGCGATCTGGTTGGCCAGCTGGACCGGGGAGAGCTGCCCGACGACCTGCGGGTCGCGCAGACGGGCCACCGCCTGCGGCAGGCCGTACTGGGCGACGGACAGGGCGCCCTGGCGCAGCTCACGCAGCGAGCGGGCCATCGAGCGGGCGACCAGGTAGGCGAAGAGGATGGCCAGCAGCAGCATGCTGAGCAGCAGGCCGGTCTCCAGGAAGACCTGACGTTGGACGTCGGAGCGCAGGTTGTCGGCCTCGGTGACCACGTCGTTGTCGAGCTTCGTCTCGACGGCGCGGATCAGCTTGGCGTTGGCCGTCATCGCGGATTCCCACTGGTCGGGGCCGAACGGCGCCCCGCGCATCTCCCCGGTGGTGTTGCCGTCGATCCAGCCGGTGTAGTTCTGCGCCTCCCGGCGGTCACCACCGGCGACCGTCTGGTCGTGGAACTTCGCCTCGTCCGGGCTGGCCACCGCCTTGAAGCTCTGCAACGCCTGCTGCTGGCCGGTGCCGCTGGCGATGTAGTCGGTACGCAGCACCGGGGTCATCCGCTGCGCGCCGAGCGCGCGGTGGACGACGACCCGGCGTACGGAGAGGAACTCCTTTTCCCGGGCGACCGCAGCGGCGGCGCGCATCCGGTCGCTCAGGTCGCTGTCACCGGCGAGCTGCGTGGCCGAGTCACGGATGGCGAGCAGGTCGCTGATCAGGCCCTCGTAGGTCTGAATGGTCTCGGTCAGCTTGAGCTTGCCGCTGAACACCTGGCTGCGAACGCCCGGCAGGTCCTTCAGGGACTGGTCGATCCCGTCGAGCTGCCCCTCCAGGCTGCTCGGCAGGTCCTCGACCTCGGCCCGCTGCTGCCGGTAGGGGCCGGTCGCCTGGTCCACCCGGGAGTTCACCCGGTTGAACGCCTCCTGGTACTGCGCCTTCGGTTGCGTCCCGGCCGCCTGTAGCAGCAGCACGGCGCTGGTCCGCTCGTCCTGCAGCGTGTCGACCAGGTCGCCCGAATAGCTCGACAGGTTTGCCAGGTCGCCAGCTCGGTTGGCATTGCTGAGCGTTTCCAGGTGGTCGACGAGACCACTGGTGCCCACGACGACCGTGGCGATGGTCGGCACGATCATGATGAGACCGAGCTTGGACCAGATCGGCATGTCCCGGAGCCGGCTGGCCGGCCGGCGCAGCCGCGACAGGAAGGAGCCCGCCGTCTTTGGCCGTTTGCTCACGTCACCGCCCTCGCGATTACAGCTTGAACGCGTTGCCCCGGGCAACGCCCAGCGACCGACCCGGCGGGTCGGACCCCCGAGATTCCATCACGACGCTCGGCAAGAAGAAAGCCCAGGTTGTCACCCGCCGAAGGTGTGATGAGATGTTGATACGATTTGATAGCAGTCTGTCTGGCCGGAGTAACTGAAGGTAATGAAACATCCGCACCGCGTTGTCCTGCTCGCTGGGCCTTCGGGCTCCGGAAAGTCGTACATAGCGCAGCAAACCGGCTTGCCGGTGCTCTGCCTGGACGACTTCTACAAAGACGGTGATGACCCTACGTTGCCGCACCGAAACGGCCAGGTCGATTGGGAATCACCCGACTCGTGGGACGCTCTGACGGCGGTCGAAACGATTGCCCAACTGGCCCGCCATGGTCGGGCCGATGTGCCGGTTTATGCGATCGGCGCGGATCGAAGGGTGGCCACCCGGCCATTTGATGTCGCCGGATCGCCAATCTTCGTCGCGGAAGGGATCTTCGCCGCCGAGATCGTCGAGGAGTGCCGCCGCCGCGGGTTGCTCGCCGGGGCGTACGCGCTGCGACGCCCGCGCGCAGCGACCTTCGTACGCCGGCTGGCCCGTGACCTCGCCGAGCAGCGCAAGGCGCCCCGGGTGCTGGTGCGGCGCGGGGTGGCGTTGCTGCGGGCCGAACCCGCCGTGCTGCGCCGGCAGACCGGGCTCGGTGCCGAGGCGGCCCGCGCGCGGGAGGTGCTGCGCCGGGTGGCCGGCCTGCTCGCCGGCCACCCGCACCACTGACGGTCAGGCCAGCAGCTTGGCGTACGCCGGCTTGATCACCTCATCGATGATCCGCAGTCGCTCGTCGAACGGGATGAAGGCGCTCTTCATCGCGTTGATGGTGAACCACTGCAACTCCCGCCAGCCGTAGCCGAAGGTGTCCACCAGCAGCGACATCTCGCGGGACATCGACGTGCCGCTCATCAGCCGGTTGTCGGTGTTGACGGTGACCCGGAACCGCAGGTCCCGCAGCAGGCCGATCGGGTGGTCCGCAATCGAGTCCACCGCCCCGGTCTGCACGTTCGACGACGGGCACAGCTCCAGCGGGATGCGCTTGTCCCGCACGTACGCGGCCAGCCGGCCGAGCGCGCCGTCGGAGGCGATGTCGTCGACGATCCGCACCCCGTGACCGAGCCGGTCCGCGCCGCACCACTGGATCGCCTGCCAGATCGACGGCAGGCCGAACGCCTCGCCGGCGTGGATGGTGAAGTGGAAGTTCTCCCGTTGCAGGTACTCGAAGGCGTCCAGGTGCCGGGTGGGCGGGAAGCCCGCCTCGGCGCCCGCGATGTCGAAGCCGACCACCCCGGCGTCCCGGTGCCGCACCGCCAGCTCGGCGATCTCCTGCGATCGGGCGGCGTGCCGCATCGCGGTGAGCAGGGTGCCCACCCGGATGCTCAAGCCCGCCTCGACGGCCTGCGCGGTGCCCTCGGCGAACCCGGCGAGCACCGCCTCGACCACCTCGTCGAGACTCAGATCCTGTTCCAGGTGCTGCTCCGGGGCGAAACGCACCTCGGCGTAGACCACGCCGTCGGCGGCCAGGTCCAGGGCGCACTCGCGGGCCACCCGGCGCAGCGCGGGCGCGGTCTGCATGACCGCCACCGTGTGCGCGAACGTCTCGAGGTAGCGCTCCAGCGAGCCCGAGTCCGCCGCCTCGACAAACCAGCGCCCGAGCGCCTCCGGGTCGGTGGTGGGCAGCTCGTGGCCGACCTCCGCGGCCAGCTCGACGATCGTCGCCGGCCGCAGCCCGCCGTCGAGGTGGTCGTGCAGCAGCGCCTTCGGGACCTTGACGATGTCCTCGTATCGGATAGTTGCGACCATGCTCAGACCCTAGTCAGCGCGCTGCGGCCGGTAGCGCCAGCCCGCTCATCCCGGCCAGCCGTAGATGTGTGTGACGGCGAGCCGGATCACCAGTCGACCGTCGGCGACCATGGCCGACCGGTACTCCGACCAGTCGGGGTGCTCGCCGCGGATGCGCCGGTAGACCTCGACCAGCTCCCGCACGGTGGCGTCGTCCTCGGCACCGGCCGGTGGGGTGAGGGTGGCCGCACCCTCGGCGACCGCGTACGCGCCGCCGTCGGGGGTGGTGACGTGGAAGCTCGCTCGGGGATCCCGGCTCAGGTTGCGGGCCTTGGCCCGGTCGCCGACGGTCGAGCACCGGATGAGCCCCGGTTCGGCCAGGTAGTCGAGGTTGGACAGTTGGGGTCGGCCGTCACGGCGGAGGGTGACGAGCACCCCGCGCCCGCGGGTGCCGAACAGTTCCCACAACCGGTTCGTTGACATGTCATCGACCGTAGGGGGTGATCCGATGACATGTCAACCAAGCCGTTAGGCTGGGCGGCATGGACGCGCCACGCTGGCTGGACGCCCGGGAGGACCACGCCTGGCGGGGTTACCGCCGGATGCGACGACTGCTCGACCTGGAGCTGGCCCGGGAGCTGACCCAGGACGGCGGCCTGTCCGAGCCCGACTACGACGTGCTCTCCGACCTCTCCGAAACACCCCAGGGACGACTGCGCCTCAGCGAACTGGCAGACCGGATGCTCTGGTCCCGCAGCCGGCTCTCGCACCACCTGACCCGGATGCAGCAGCGAGGCCTGGTCACCCGCGAGGAATGCCCCGACGACGCCCGCGGCGCGATCGTCGTGCTCACCCCCGCCGGCCGTGGCGCCATCGAGGCCGCCGCCCCCGGCCACGTGACGGCCGTCCGTCGACACTTCCTCGACCTGCTCACCCCGGCCGAGGTCGAGGCGCTCGGCGCGTTCACCCACCGGGTCGTCGACCACCTCGCCGAGGGCCGCGCCCCCCGCCCGCGGCGCGGCACGGAGACCTGACGTGGACCCCCGGATCCTGCGACAGCTGCGCTGCCCGGTCTGCGGCGAGCCCCTGACCGAGGCGACCGCCGGCACCGCCCGGGCGCTGCGCTGCCCACGCGGGCACAGCTTCGACATCGCCCGGCAGGGGTACGTCAACCTGCTCGCCGGGCGCGCGCCGCACGTCGGGGACACCGCCGAGATGGTGGCCGCCCGAGCCGACTTCCTCGCCGCCGGGCACTACGACCTGATCTCGGGCGCCCTCGCCGACGCGGTGCCGCGGGCGGTGGCGGGCTTCGGGGCGTACCCCCTGGTGGTGGATGCCGGCGCCGGCACCGGCCGGTATCTCGGCGCGGTGCTGGCGGCGCTGCCCGACGCCGTGGGTCTGGCCCTGGACGTCTCCAAGCCGGCGCTGCGCCGCGCGGCCCGGGCGCATCCACGGGCGGCCGCGGCGCTCGCCGACACCTGGCAGCGGCTGCCCCTCGCCGACGGCTCGACGGCCGTACTGCTGAACGTCTTCGCTCCGCGCAACGGGCCGGAGTTCCACCGGGTGCTCGACCCGGCCGGCACACTGCTGGTGGTCACGCCCGCCGCCGACCACCTCACCGAACTGGTGGACGCCCTCGACCTGTTACGGGTGGACCCGGACAAGGCCGACCGGGTGGCCGCCAGCCTCGGCGGGCACTTCACCCCGGTCGACTCGACGACGCACCGGGCCGAACTGACGCTGACCCGCGCCGAGGTGGCCACCCTGGTCGGGATGGGTCCGAGCGCCTGGCACACCGACCCCGGCGCCCTCGCCGCCCGGGTGGCCGCGCTGCCCGAACCGGTCCGGGTGACCGTGGCGGTCCGGCTCGACGCCCACCGCCCCCGCTGACCTCAGGTGGAGAGGTCGACCTCTTCCCAGCCGGGCGGCTCGTCGTGGTACGGCCCGCGCAGGATCACCGCCCACTCCAACGCCCACCGCCGCTGGCCGATCGCGTTCGCGTCGACCAGACCCGGCGCCCGCCGGCCGCCGCGCTCCGTCTCCAGGTACGCCCAGTCCAGGCAGTAGTGCAGGTCGAGCAACGCGGCGGCGTCGGCCGGATGCTGCGGCGCGGTGAGGATCCGGGCCTGCCAGCGGGGGAACGTCTCCCCCTCCGAAATGTGCGGCAGCCGCTCCACCAGCCGCTCGTCCACGGCCAGGGTGGGGTCGAGCTGCTTGCTCAGCCCCAGCACCCAGGCCAGCGCGAAGAGCGCGTCGTGGTGCAGCACGAACGAGCGGTGGTCGCCCCTGCCGCCCATCACGAACTGCCACTCCGGCGGGGTGACCATCTCGACCAGATGCGAACCGAGCAGCCAGCTCATCGCGGCCTGCGGTGGCATCCCGAAACAGCGGGCCAGGATCAGATGCAGGACGGCGATCCGCGCCTCGATCTCCGGCGTCGGACGCAACTCGATCTCGTCACCCGGCTCCCACACGAGCGGAAACTGGGCCGGGGGCAACGGCAGGCCGAGCCGGGACAGCTCGTCCAGGCTCGCCTCACGCACCTCACGAGGATCGGGAGCAGGTACGGTCACGGGGCAAATTCCTGTCTGCTCGCGACGGCTCAAGGCCGGCTGTCCCCCCTTGGCCTGGGAGAATAGCGCTCCCAGGTGACCGGCACCACGCCACCCCGCCCCGCGTCCGGTCAGCCGATCCGCTCGATGACCAGCGGCGTCGTCGCCGGCGCGGTCGGCGCGATCCGTACCGCACGCGCCGCCTCCGCCAGCGCCGCCGGGATCCGCGTCGCGTCCTCGGCGCGCAACTCGTACAGCGGGTCGCCGGCCCGCACCTGGTCACCCGGACGCCGGTGCAGCACCACACCCGCCGGCACACTCACCGGGTCCTCCTTGCGGGCGCGGCCCGCGCCGAGACGCCACGCGGCAACCCCCATGGCGTACGCGTCAACGGCCGCCACGTACCCGTCCTGCTCGGCGCGGACCACCTCGACCTCGGCGGCGGTCGGCATCGGCGCGTCCGGGTCGCCGCCCTGCGCCCGGATCATCGCCCGCCACGAGTCCATCGCCCGGCCGTCGCGCAGCGCCGCCGCGGGATCGACGTCCGGCAGGCCGGCGGCGTCGAGCATCTCCCGGGCCAGGGCGACCGTCAGCTCCACCACGTCGGCCGGGCCACCACCGGCCAGCACCTCGACCGACTCGGTCACCTCGACCGCGTTGCCGATCGCCAGGCCGAGCGGGGTGGACATGTCGGTGAGCAGGGCAACCGTCCGCACCCCGTGCGCGCCGCCCAGCTCGACCATCGTCCGGGCCAGCTCGCGCGCCTGGTCGACGGACTTCATGAACGCGCCCGAGCCGACCTTGACGTCGAGGACCAGCGCACCGGTGCCCTCGGCGATCTTCTTGCTCATGATCGAGCTGGCGATCAGCGGGATCGCCTCCACCGTGCCGGTCACGTCCCGCAGCGCGTACAGCTTCCGGTCCGCCGGGGCCAGGCCGGCACCCGCCGCGCAGATCACCGCGCCGACCTCGTCGAGCTGGGCGATGAACTCGTCGTTGCTCACCGTGGCCCGCCAGCCCGGGATGGACTCCAACTTGTCCAGCGTGCCGCCGGTGTGCCCGAGGCCGCGCCCACTCAACTGCGGTACGGCAGCGCCGCACGCCGCCACCAGCGGGGTGAGCGGCAGAGTGATCTTGTCGCCGACGCCGCCGGTGGAGTGCTTGTCGACGGTCGCCCGGCGTACCGCCGAGAGGTCCAGGCGTTCACCGCTGGCGATCATCGCGGCGGTCCACCGGGCGATCTCCGGCCCGGTCATGCCGTTGAGCAGGATCGCCATGGCCAGCGCGGACATCTGCTCGTCGGCGACCACCCCCCGGGTGTACGCGTCGACCACCCAGTCGATCTGCGCGTCGGACAGCACACCCCCGTCCCGCTTCACCCGAATAACGTCAACAGCAGCAAAACTCATCAGAAGATCTTTCCTCGTCTGTTGCAGATCCCGACCCACGGCCCGTGACCACGTCGGGGCGGGGGCCGACCGTGCCCGGCGGAGGGATCAAGCCTGACCGCCCGGAGCCGGGCACGGTCGGCCACCGCCCCCAAGCTCAACTCCAGCGAACAGGGATCTCCGCCGGCGGCTCGCCCTCGCCGGCCCAGAAGATCGTGCCGGTCTCGTCCACCACCACCACGCGGGGCGTCCGGGCCAGGCCCCAGGTGATCGCCTCGGCCGGGTCGTCCCAGCTCGGCGCCTCCTCCAGCACCCCGGTCTCGGCGCCGGCGTCGTCGCCGGCCGACCGCTCCCAGTACGCCGTCCAGACCTGCTGCCCGGCGGCGAGATCCGGATGCACGAAGACGGTGCCGCGCCCGCGCCAGGCGGCCAGCCGTTCGGGGACGACGGGCAACGGCGTCTCGCCGGTCACCGCCTCCAGGTCCTCCACGCCGAAGGCGTGCGGCAGCAACTCGGCCATCCGCAGCGGGCCGGCCTTCGACTCGATCAGGCACTCCGGCCCGCCGTGCTCCCAGAGCAGCTGCCGGCACCGGCCGCACGGCATCAACGGCTCACCGGTCGCGTCGACGCAGGAGAGCGCGACGAGCCGACCGCCACCGGTGGCGTGCAGGCTGGACACGACCCCACACTCGGCGCAGAGCGTCACCCCGTACGCGGCGTTCTCCACGTTGCAACCGACCACCACGCGGCCGTCGTCGACCAGCGCGGCGGCACCGACCGGGAACGTCGAGTACGGCGCGTACGCGTGCCGCATCGCCTCGGTGGCGGCGGCGCGAAGTCGTTCCCAGTCGATCTCGGTCATCCCATCATTCTGCCGAAGCAGCGCAGGTCAGACGCGGCCAGGGTGCCGGTCGGCAGGGCTGCGTGGCGCACGCAGACCACCTCGAATGCCCTGCTTACCGCATCAAGTGGTTGTCAAGAGTGCGAAGTTACCGTCCAGCAGCGAAACGTACGAACGATCACGAAGGGATCTGTGTGCGAATCGCAAAACGAGTCGGGGCCACGCTGACGGCTTTCGGGGTGGCCCTCGGTGGCCTCACGCTGACCACGACCACGAGCGCCCAGGCCGCTAGCGCGAATGACTGCAGGTCCGGCGAGGTCTGCCTGTTCGAGACTGCGAACTTCGGCGGTGGGATCTTTCGGGTGAGCGGCTGCGACAAGGATCTTGGCGACAACCGCTTCAGCAACGGCAACCCGGTCGTCGACCACACATCGTCCATCATCAACAACAGCGGTAACCCCGTGTTCGTGTACGAGTACCCCGACCCCTTCCGCAAGTCGGGCTACGAGTTCGGCGTGCGGGCCGGGGCGAGGTTCTCGAGCCTGACCAATGTCCAGGTGCTCGACTACCGAACCAGCAAAATCGTGAACGTCAACTTCGACAACAACGCGTCTGCGGTCTGCTAGCCAGCGCACGACGAAACGGCGGTCGACCGGGTTCCGGTCGACCGCCGTTTCGCGTGTGGGGCCGTTGTCGGGGCGTCAGCCCTTGATGTACGGCTTGCCGTCGGCGGCGGGCGCCCGGACCCGGCCGACGAGCCCGGCGACCGCCAGGATCGTGGCCAGGTAGGGCAGCATGGCCAGGAACTGGCTGGGGATCGAGCTGTTGATCGCGCTCAGGTAGGTCGCGAGCTGGTCGGCGAACCCGAAGAAGAGCGCGGCGAGCAGCGCCCCGGTCGGGTTCCACCGGCCGAAGATCAGCGCGGCCAGCGCGATGAAGCCCTTGCCGCCGATCATGTTCTTGGTGAACGAGTAGAGCGCCAGCGTGTACGAAGCGCCACCGATGCCGGCGACCACGCCGGCCAGCAGCACGTTGCGGTAGCGCACCCGCAGCACCTTGACGCCGAGCGTGTCGGCGGCGGTCGGGTGCTCGCCGACCGAGCGGGTACGCAGACCCCAGCGGGTGCGGAACAGCCCGATGTGGATCACCAGGACCAGCAGCAGGCCGACGTAGAGGAAGATGTTGCCGCGGAACAGCGCCGGACCGAGCACCGGGATGTCCTTGAGCAGCGGGATCTCCCAGTTGCTGAAGCGGGGCGCGCTGTTGTACTGCTCCGCGTCGGTCTGCATCAGCCGCTCGTAGAGGAAGCCGGTGACGCCGACCGCCAGCAGATTCAGCACGATGCCGATGACGACCTGGTCGACCAGGTAGCGGATGGCGAAGACGGCGAGCAGCAGCGAGATGAACGCCCCACCGACGGCGGCGGCGACCAGGCCCACCCAGACGCTGCCGGAGATGCTGCCGAACAGGGCGCCACTGAACGCGCCCATCAGCAGCTGACCCTCGATGGCCACGTTGACCACACCGGACCGCTCGCAGAGCACCCCGGCGAGCGCGCCGAAGATCAGCGGCAGGGCCAGGATGAACGTGCCCCGGATGATGTTGACCAGCGGCATGAAGTTCTGCCCGGTCGGCGCGGCGGAGACCTGCCAGCAGAGGAACGAGAGCACGAAGCCGACCAGCCCGACGCCGAGCACGGGCAGGAACCAGCGCTTCGGCACCCCGGCGAGCAGCGCCGCGCCCGCGGCGATCGCGATGATCCCGAACAGGATCGCGCCGATCGTGCCGTTGATCTCCAGTGCGGCACCGGCAGCGTCGTCGCTGAGGGTGAACCGGGCCTGCTGGTCGGTGGCGAGCGCCCCGAAGAGCACCGCCGCCAACAGGCCGAGCGCCAGCAGCGTGAGGCCGACCTTGCGGCTACGGGTCCAGAAGCCCTCGTCGACCGGGGCGACCGCGACGTCGGGGACAGCCATGGTGGACATGAGTTACCAGCCCTTCGCCAGGCTCGTCTGCAACCGGGCGGCACGTGCGGCCCGGAGCTGGAAAATCGCCTTCACCAGGGCCGGCGCGGCGATGAAGATGACGATCAGCGCCTGGAGCACGGTCACCAGCTCCAGCGAGATCCCCGAGTACGACTGCATCCGGTTGCCGCCGGCCTGGAGCGCACCGAACAGCAGCGCGGCGAGCAGCACCCCCCAGGGCTTCACCCGGCCGAGCAGCGCCACGAGGATGCCGTCGAAGCCGATCTGCGCGACCACCAGCGGGGTCAGCGCGCTGGCCGTGGAGCCGAGCACCATGTTCGAGCCGCCGAGGCCGGCCAGGATCCCGGAGAACACCATGATCAGGATGTACGTCCGGGTGACGCTGATGCCGGCGGTCCGGGCGGCGTCCGGGTTGGCGCCGACCGCCCGCAGCTCGAAGCCGAGCGTGGAGCGGTTGAGCAGCCAGGCGACCGCCCAGGTGGCCAGCACGGCGAGCAGGATGCCGGCGTGCACCCGCAGGTTGTCGCCGAGGAGCCGGGGCAGCTGGGCGGAGGTGTCGACCGCCTTGCTGATCGCGTCGGTGCGCTTCGGGTCCTGCACGCCGTTCTGCACGATCAGCCAGGTGAGGAAGTACGTGGCGACGTAGTTGAGCATGATCGTGTTGATCACCTCGTGTGCGCCGGCGCGGGCCTTGAGGATGCCCGGGATGAACCCCCAGAGCGCACCACCCAGGGCGCCGGCCAGCACCGCCACCAGCAGGTGCAGGCCGGGCGGCAGCGGCAGCAGGAAGCCGGCCAGCGCCGCCAGGATCACGCCGATGGTGGCCTGGCCCTGCGCGCCGATGTTGAACAGGCCGCCGCGGAAGGCCAGCGCCACCGCCAGGCCGGTGAAGACCAGCGGCGCGGCGTAGGTGAGCGTCTCGGAGATCGGCGCCAGCACGGCCTGCCAGCCGTTGCTGCCGTTCAACCAGCCGGCGAACGCCTCCGGGTCGAACACCGAGCCCTTGAACAGGTTCGCGTACGCCTCGCTCACCAGTGTCCAGCTGGCGCTGAACGCGTCGGAGGGACGCGCGGTGATGTACGAGTAGGTGTGCAGCACGTCCGGATCAGAAATGATCATCAGTACCGCGCCGACCACGACCGCCAGCACCAGCGACAGCAGGGTCACCGTGAAGGTGTTGGCCGCCCAGAGGTTGTCCAGGAACAGCCGGCCCAGGGACGGCTTCGGCTCCGGCTCGGACGGCTTCGGCGCGGTGGTCGTGCTGGCCCGCTCGGTGTTGCCGAGGGCGTTCTGCGCGGCCTGCGCCTCGCTCGCCGGCTCCTTGTCCGGAGAGCCCGACTGCGGGTTGGGGTTGGTCATGCTTCGTCCTCGCTCGCGGAGCCCGCGTCGGTCGCGGGGCCCCCGTCGGTCGCAGCGGCGGCGTCCGGGCTGATGCCGGCCATCAGCAGGCCGATCTCCTCGCGCGGGGTGTCCGGGCCGACGACGCCGATGATCCGGCCGCGATACATCACCGCGATCCGGTCGGCCAGCCCGATCACCTCGTCGAGTTCGCTGGAGACCACCACGACGGCGGTCCCGACGTCCCGCTCATGGACGATCCGGCTGTGGATGAACTCGATCGACCCGACGTCGACGCCGCGGGTCGGCTGGGCGGCGATGAAGAGCTTCAGCGGGCGGGACAACTCCCGCGCCACGATCACCTTCTGCTGGTTGCCGCCGGAGAGGGTGCCCACCGGCGCGTCGGCCGATGAGGTACGGACGTCGAACTGCTCGATCCGCTCCTTGGCCGAGGACGTGATGGCGTCCGGCTTCAGCGCGAGCCCGGCACCGAACGGCGGCCGGTCGTAGATGTCCAGCACCAGGTTCTCCGCGACGCTGAACTCCTTGACCAGGCCGTCCACGCTGCGGTCCTCGGGCACGTAGCCGACGCCCGCGCGGAGCACCTTCTTGGTCTTCCAGCCGTCGATCCGGTCGCCAGCCAGGCTGACCGTGCCGGCGAGCACCGGCCGCAGACCCATGATCGCCTCGATCAGCTCGGTCTGACCGTTGCCCTGTACGCCCGCCACGCCGAGCACCTCACCGGCGCGCACGGTCAGGTCCACCCCGTCGACGGCGCGGATCTGCCGGTCGTCGTCGACGACCAGCCCGGCCACCTCCAGCACCGGGTCGCCCGGCGTGGCCGGGGACTTGTCCACGGTGAGCCGGACGTTGCGCCCGACCATCAGCGCGGCCAGCTCGTCCCGGCTGGCCTCCGGCGAGGCGGTGCCGACGGTCTTCCCGCGTCGGATCACCGTGATCCGGTCGGCGATGGCCTTGACCTCGCCGAGCTTGTGGGTGATGAAGACGATCGACTTGCCGGCGGCCTTGAGCGACCGCATGACGGTCAGCAGTTCCTCGGTCTCCTGCGGGGTGAGCACGGCGGTCGGCTCGTCCAGGATGAGCAGGTCGACGTCGCGGGTGAGCGCCTTGACGATCTCGACGCGCTGTTGGATGCCGACCGGCAGGTCCTCGATCACCGCGTCCGGGTCGACCCGCAGGTTGTAGCGCTCGGACACCTCGGCGACCTCGCGCCGGGCCCGCCGCCGGTCCAGGAATCCGGCGATGCCGCCCCTGGTCTGCTCGGCGCCGAGCATGATGTTCTCGGCCACGGTGAAGACCGGCACCAGCATGAAGTGCTGGTGCACCATGCCGATCCCGGCACCGATCGCGTCGGACGGGCCCTTCAGCTTCAGCGGCTTGCCGTCGACCAGGATCTCGCCCTCGTCGGGCTGGTAGAGCCCGTAGAGCACGTTCATCAGGGTCGACTTGCCCGCGCCGTTCTCGCCGAGCAGGGCGTGGATCTCTCCAGGCTCGACCGTCAGATCGATGTGGTCGTTGGCGACCAGATCACCGAATCGTTTGGTGATGCCGCGCAGTTCGAGTCTCAGCGCAACCTCCTGGAGTGCGAGCGATGGTGCAGCGTAGCTGCCGGCGACCGGGCCGGACCGGCCGGTCGCCGTGGCGCGCGATCGGCCGCTCCGGCCCCACGGGGGTCACCCGCGGCGCCGGAGCGGCCGGATCGGTCGTACCTGTTCCCCGCCGGCCCTCCGATGATCTCACCGGAAGAGCTGGCCGGTCGTCACTTGGTCGGCTGGGCCTTCGAGGTGACGGTGATGGTGCCCGCGGCGATGTCCGCCTTGATCTTGTCGACCTCTGCCTTCAGCTCGGCCGGGACCTTGCTGTCGAAGTCGTGGAACGGGGCGATCGAGACACCGGTGTTGGCCAGGGTGCCGACGAAGCCCGGCTTGGCCTCCAGCTTCTCGCCACCGGCGGCCTTCAGCACGGCCTCCTTGACGGCCTCCGGGATGTTCTTGACGACCGTCGTGATGATCGCCGAGCAGTCCGGGGTGCTCTCGCAGCCGTCGACATCCACCCAGATGGTGCTGTACTTGCCACCCGACGCCTTGGCGGCGGCGGTGGTGCCGAGGCCGGAGCCGCCGGCGACCGGCATGATGATGTCCGCGCCCTGGGCGACCAGCGCGTCGGAGACCTTCTTGCCCTCGTCCTGCTTGGCGAAGTCGTTGGTGAAGGAGCCCTTCTGGGTCTCCTTGTTCCAACCCAGCGCCTGGACGTTCTTGCCCTTGGTGGTGTTGTAGTACGCCACGCCGTCGACGAAGCCGTCCATGAAGATGGTCACCGGCGGGATCGGCAGACCACCGTAGGTGCCCACCTTGCCGCTCTTGCTCATCCCGGCGGCCAGGTAGCCGGCCTGGAACGCGGCCTGGGCGGTGTCGAACTGCATCGGGTAGACGTTGGCGTCACCCGGGTTGGCGTCGACGATGCCGAACTGCTGGTTCGGGTTCGCCTTGGCGATCTTCGAGGTGGCGTTGGCCATCAGGCCACCGACCGCCAGGATGAAGTCGCACTTCTGGTTGACGAACTGGGTCAGGTTCGGCTCGTAGTCGGGCTCGGACTTCGACGCGACGTACTTGATGTCGATGTTGCTGTTGGCGGCCTTGGCCTCCTGCAGGCCCTTCCAGGCCGAGGTGTTGAACGACTTGTCGTCGATGCCGCCGACGTCGGTCACCATGCAGGCGCTGTACTTCTTGGCGCCACTGCCGGCGTTGTTGTCATCATCGGGGGCCTCGCCACACGCGGCGGCGGTGAGCAGAAGCCCACCCACCGCGAAGATCGAGGCGATCCGCATCCCACGCACCGAGCGCAAGACGTCTCCTTCCCATTGCACACCGCGCCTAGTGCGGTGGCAGCCCATCAGCCGACCTGCGGGTGTGCCGCCGGCTGTCCCACGTTACGGACGGGAGCGTACGCCCGCGCCCACCCACCGGCCGACAATCGTGCACGACTGTTGAACGCCTGTTACCCGGGTGTAACCCTTGCGTGGGGCAAGTCACTCTTCGTGCTGGTAACCGCGCATGAAGGCGTCCCGAACGTCCGGTTCGCGGGGGCCATCCCCTCCACGGACGTTACCGCCAAAAGACCGCCACCGCCGCGTTGACCAGGGTCAGACCGACGATCGCGAGGAAGTGCCCGCGGTTGACCACGTCCCGCTTCCGGGAGAAGAAGACCATGACGAAGATCAGCAGCGCGATCACCAACTTCGTCACAAGCTTCGCCGGTGCCGGCTCGTCGTCACCGCCGCCGCGCAGCGGCGCGGCGAGCCCGAGGCCGGTCAGCAACTGGATCACGGCCCCCCAGAGCATGGCGGGGTTGATCCGCAGCCTGCCGCTGGCGTACTGGGCGATCGAGCCGCCGAGCAGCAGGGCGAAGCCGATCAGATGGACATAGAGGAGGATCAGTCGCAGTGCTTCCACGCCGCTCATCCTCCCCTATCAACGACGGTTTGTAGTAGGGGGTCCGGTGGTCGGCGCGTCACCACCGCTCAGCCCCACCGCCAGACCTGGAAGGTGGGGCCGTCACCGGGCAGGGTCACCGCCCCGTCCGGGCCGGGCCGCAGCGCGGGCGCTCCGCCGTACACGTTCTCGGCGGCCGGCAACCCGGCCAACCGGACCGGCACACCGGCTGCCCGCCGGGCCAGCACCAGCACGGCGCCGGTCGGCGCCTCGCGAAGGAAGACCAGCGTGTCCGGGTCGTCGTGCAGCCGGCGCAGACCGCCGTGGCGCAGCGCCGGCTCACCGCGGCGCAGCGCGATCAGCGCCCGGTACGCCGCGAACGTGCCGGTGTCCCAGGCGTCCGGCCGGTGCCACGGCATCGGGGTACGCGAGGATTCGCCGTTGGTGCCGGTCAGGCCCAGCTCGTCCCCGGCGAAGATCATCGGGGTGCCCGGCATCGTGGCGAGCAGACCGGCGGCCACCTCCTGCCGGGCCGCGTCACCGACCACCGTCCGGATCCGCGCCGAGTCGTGCGAGCCGAGCAGCTGCCAGGAGTGCACGTACGAGCGCCAGGAGATCAGTGAACGGTAGGTGCCCATGGTCGCCAGCACCGTGCCCGCGTCGCGGCGGGGCACCCCGCCCGGCGTACCCAGGAAGTTCGGCACCGGCTGGTCGCCGTGCCGCAGCCAGGACCAGACGGGGTCGGTGAAGCCGACGTAGTTCATGGTGCCGTGCCAGCCGTCACGGTCCAGGTCGCCGGTGTGGTCGTGGCCGTGCTCGGCCATCAGCAGGCCGTCCGAGCGCTCGTCGACGACCACCGAACGCAGCAGCGCCGCCACCTCGTGGGTGTACGCGTCGGCGCCCCGCCGGCCGGTCATGTTCGCCACGTCGACCCGCCACCCGTCCAGCCCGTACGGCGGGCGCAGCCAGCGGCGCAGTGCCGCGTCCGGCACGGTGGCGAAGCGGCGACGCAGCTCGGCGCTGCCCCAGTTCAGCTTCGGCAGGGACTTGACGCCGTTCCAGGACTCGTAGTCGCCGGCCTCGTCGAAGTAGTACAGCTCCCGCTCGGCGGCGTGCACGTCCGAGGACGCGGCGCTGAACCAGTCGTGACCGTCCCCGGTGTGGTTGCTGGTGATGTCGCCGAGCAGCCGCCAGCCCCGGGCGCGTACCGCGTCGGCGAGCCGGGCCAGCGCGGCGTCCCCGCCGAGCAGCGGATCGACCCGGTCGAAGCTGGCGGCGTCGTAGCGGTGGTTGGACCGGGCTGGGAAGATCGGGGTCAGGTAGACCGTGTTCACGCCGAGCCGGTCCAGATGGTCCAATCGCTCGGTGATCCCGTCCAGGTCACCGCCGTAGAACTGGTGCGGGGTCTCCGGGCCCCGCCCGATCACCGGGGTGTCCCAGTCGCACGGGATCGCCCAGTCCGGCAGCGGTCGGGCGTCGGCGCCCGCAGATCGGGCGAACCGGTCCGGGAAGATCTGGTAGATGACGGCGTCCCGTGCCCAGGCTGGCGGCGCGGCGTACGTGACCAGCTTGAAGTCACCATGGTCGGGCACGTCGTGGTCGACCACGCCGGCCGCGGTCAACCAGGTGGGGCCACGCCGACCGGAGAGCAGGAAACGGTAGTTGCTCACCGGGTTACGGGCCTCGACCTCGGCCCGCCACCAGACGGTGTCGCCCTCGACGCGGTCCACGGTGGCCTCCCGGAAGCGGGGCTCACCGTCACCGGTGGTGCGGACGTGCACCTGCCCGACGTCCGCGCCGACCGGCACCCGGACGAAGACGTCGACCGTCTCCCCCAGCACCGGCTCCTGCTGCGGGACGTAGCGGGCGGATCCGTCGTGGTGCGGCTGCCGCATGCTCATCCCTTGACCGCTCCGGCGGTCAGGCCGGACACGATGTAGCGCTGCAGGAGTTGGAAGACCAGCACGGTCGGGATCGCGGTGAGCAGGGTGCCGGCCGCGAAGATGCCGAAGTTGTTGTTGCGCTCGTTGCCCTGCAACATGCCGTACATGCCGACCGCGAGGGTCTTGGAGTCGGTGCTGGTGAGGAACACGTTGGCCATCAGGAACTCGTTGATGGTGCCGATGAACGCCAGCAGACCGGTCACCGCCAGGATCGGCGCCACCAACGGCAGCATGATCCGGAAGAAGACCTGGGCGTGCGAGGCCCCGTCCATGGTCGCCGACTCGTCCAGCTCCCGGGGCAGGGTGTCGAAGAAGCCCTTCATCAGCCAGGTGTTCACGCCGAGCGCGCCACCCATGTAGAGCAGCAGCAGGCCCCACGGGGTGTTGAAGCCGATCGACGGCCACAGGTCGGTGATCGTGCCGAAGATCAGGTAGATCGCCACGATCGCCAGGAACTGCGGGAACATCTGGATCAGCAGCAGCGAGAGCAGACCCACCCGCCGGCCGCGGAACCGCATCCGCGAGAAGGCGTAGGCGGCCAGCGCGGACAGGAACACCGACGCGAACGAGGCCACCCCGGCGATCAGCAGCGAGTTGAGGAACCACCGCTCGAAGGCGGTCCGCTCGAACAGCCCGCTGAAGTTGCCGAGCGACACCCCGCCGGTCGGCACCAGCTCGGTGGTGGAGAGCGTGCCGAGCGGGTTGAGTGCGGCGGACAGCACGAACACGATCGGGAAAAGGCTGAACAGCACGCCGAGCACGGCGACCAGGTGCCGCCAGCCGACCTGCGCGAACCAGCGGTTGCGCCGCCGGCCGGTGACGTTACGGTTGACTGCGGGCCTGTCGCCGGTACCCGCGGCCCCGCTCAGGGTGGTCACGAATACACCTCCTCCTGCTTGCGGGTCCGCCGGAAGCCGACCGTCGAGACCACGGCGACGATGGCGAAGATGAACAGCGAGATCGCGGCCGCGAAACCGAACTCCGCGCCCTGCCCGCCGAAGGCGAGCCGGTAGGTGTACGTGATCAGCAGGTCGGTGGCGCCGTTGGTCGGGTTGTCGGCCGGGAAGGGCGCACCCTCGGTGGTCAGGTAGATCGCGTTGAAGTTGTTGAAGTTGTACGCGAACGACGAGATCAGCAGCGGCGACAGCGCGACCAGCAGCAGTGGCAGGGTGACCGCGCGGAAGGACTGCCAGGGCGATGCCCCGTCGACCGAGGTGGCCTCGGTCAGCTCGCGCGGGATGGCCTGCAGCGCGCCGGTGGCCACCAGGAACATGTACGGGTAGCCGAGCCAGAGCTGCACCAGGATCACCGCGAAACGGGCCGTCCACGGCTGACCGAACCAGTCCACGTCCAGCCCGAACAGGTTGTTGATCAGCCCGAAGTCGGCGTTGAACATGTCCCGCCAGGCCAGCAGCATCGCGAACGACGGCATGGCGTACGGCAGGACCAGCAGCACCCGGTAGAGGTTCGTGCCGCGCATCCGGGGCGAGTGCAGCACGAGCGCGATGAGCATGCCGAGCAGGAACGTGCCGCCGGTGGAGCCGATGGCGAAGGCGAAGTTCCAGATCAGGGTGCCGAGGAACGGGCCGGAGATGTTCTCGTCGGTGAGCACCCGGGTGAAGTTGCGCAGCCCGACATTGATCTTCCAGCCCTGGGCCAGACGCTCGCCGTCGGCGGCGACGAAGGCGCCCACCTCCTCGTCGGCGGTCCAGGTCTGCCCGGTCGCGGTGTCCCGGACGCAGTCGCAGCCGGCCTCGTACGCCCGCACCGCCTTGCCCTCGTACGCGCGGGACAGGCCGCTGGATCGCAGTGCGCCGCCGGCGGTCGGGACCACCAGGTCGGTGATCTCCTTGCTGCGGGCGCTGGCCTGGCCGAAGTTCAGCACGGTGTAGCCGTCGGCGGCGGTGACCTTGCCGCCGGTGGCGACGGCGACGTCGTCGGCGTCGAGCTGGCGCAGCCCACCCGTGTCGCCGGCGGAGACCGTTCCGGTGGCGGGGTCGGTGACCAGGAAGACGAGCGGGCCGGTGGCCGGGTCGCCCTTGGTGGCGACCGACAGGGCGTACTCCGTGGAGCCGGGCAGCTGGGTGACCGAGGAGGTCTGGATCGCGACGATCGCCTCGTCCTTGCTGCCCCGGTGCCCGTCACCGAAGTTGGTGAAGGCGGTGCTGGCCGTGTAGAGCACCGGGATGACCTGGAAGGCGATCAGGAACAGGGTGCCCGGGACCAGGTACTTAGCCGGGATGTGCCGGCGGGTGAGGTACAGGTAGAACAGGCCGGCGGTGGTCGCCGCCAACAGGGCCAGGCCGGCCCACTTCTCGCCGTCGATGAGCGGGAAGGCCGCCCAGACCGCGATTCCGGCGGTCAGGCCGAGCAGGAGCACCTTGCCGACGAGGCCGGACAGGGTGATCGGCGCGTGGTGCGCGGCGCGGGAGCGCGGGGGCCGGGAGTCGACAGGCCCCCGGCCCGGGGTCTGCGTGGCAGACCCCGGGCCGGACAGCGGCGTACTCATTACTTGATCTGGCCGGAGATGGTCTTGCCGGCGGCGGTGATGGTGCTGGTCGGGTCGGCCCCACCGATGACGGCGGCCTCTGCCTTGCCGAACGGGTCCCAGATGGCGGCCATCGCCGGGATCGCCGGGAGCACCTGGCCGTTCCTGCCGGCCTCCTGGAACTTGGCCAGGTCCGGGTCGCTGCCCTTGACCTGGTCGAGGGCGGCGGTCAGCGCCGGCGGCCGGGGCTCGGCGTTGTACAGCGCGACGGCCAGCTCGGGAGTGGTCGTGTAGTTGGCGACGAACTCCTGCGCCAGCGCCTTGTTCTTGCCCTTGGCGGCGACGTAGAACGCCTGGACACCCACGAACGGCTGGGCCTCCTTGCCGCCGGCGAAGCCGGGGATGGCGGAGATGTCGTACTTGATGTTGGCCTTCTTGACGTCGGCGACCGCCCACGGGCCGGAGACCAGGTACGCGCACTTCTTGCCGGTGAAGGTGGCGATCGAGTTGGTGTCCGCGATGGAGCGCTTGAGCACACCCTCGCCCTTCTCGCCGAGCGCGCCGATCTTCTTGAACGCCTCGATCGACGCGGGCTTGCCCACACCGAGGTCCTTCGGGTCGTAGTCACCGTTCGCGGCGGCGCCGAAGAGGTAGCCGCCGGCCGAGGTGTAGAGGGGGTAGATGTGGTACGCGTCGCCGTTCTGGCCGACCTGGAGGCAGAGCGTCTCGGTGGCCTTCTTCTCCGCCTTGAGCTTCTTGCCGCTGGCGACCAGGTCCTCGATGGTCTTCGGCGCCTCGGGGGCCAGCTCGGTGTTGCGGATCAGCGCCAGGTTCTCCTGCGCGTACGGGACGCCGAAGAGCTGGCCGTTGAAGGTGACCGCCTTGATGGCGGTCTCGTTGAACGCGCTCTTCTGCGCGGCGGCGAGCTGCACCGGCTCGATGGCGCCGTTCTGCACCAGGTTGCCGATCCAGTCGTGCGCGCCGACCACCACGTCCGGGCCGCTGCCCTGCTGCGAGGCGGTGACGAAGTTGGTCTGCAGGTCCTTGCTGACGGCCTGGACCTCCACGGTGACGCCGTTCTCGGTGCCGAACTTCTCCGCGAACGGCTTCAGGGCGGCGGTCCGCTTGTCGTCCGCCCAGATCACCAATTTGCCGCCGGCGGCCTTGGGGGACTCCTTCGCAGCCGGCTTGTCGCTGTCGCCGCCACAGCCGGAGGCGGCGAGCGCCAGGGCGAAGAGGGCGACCACACCCGCGGTACGGATGCGCATCGGTACTCCTGTCGTCATGGCGGGTCCGCCGGGGGAAGGGCGGCCCGCCAGTGGGAACCTCTGGAAGTTCTTGCCATCCGGCGCATAGAACTGCGCCGCTGCTCTCGTATGTTGCGGGGACGTTAGCAAGACGTTGCAGATGATGGAAGGGCTTGCAGAGAGCCCCGCAAGAACTTGCCGGTGGGCTAAAGTGCCGCCATGCGCGCTCGACTGTCCGACATCGCCCAGCAGGCCGAAGTCAGCGAGGCCACGGTGTCGCGGGTGCTCAACGACCGCCCCGGCGTGGCCCCGGAGACCCGGCAGGCCGTCCTCACCGCCCTCGACGTGCTCGGTTACGAGCGCCCGGCCCGGCTGCGCAAGCGCAGCGCCGGACTGGTCGGCCTGGTGGTGCCGGAGCTGGACAACCCGATCTTCCCCGCCTTCGCCCAGGTCATCGAGTCGACCCTGGCGCAGAGTGGGTTTACACCGGTGCTCTGCACGCAGACCGCCGGCGGCGTCACCGAGGACGAGTACGTGGAGATGCTGCTGGACCGGCAGGTCTCCGGCATCGTCTTCGTGTCCGGCCTGCACGCCGACACCGCCGCCAACCACGACCGCTACCGGGCGCTGATCGCCCGGCCGCTGCCGGTCGTGATGATCAACGGGTACGTGCCGGGCATCGGCGCGCCCTTCGTCTCCTGCGACGACCGGGAGGCCGCCGAGCTGGCCGTGGCCCACCTCGTCGCACTCGGACACCGGCGGATCGGCCTGATCACCGGCCCGGACCGGTTCGTCCCGGTGCAGCGCAAGGTGGCCGGCTGGCGTGCCGCGATGACCCGGTTGGCCGGCGTCGCCGAGGCCGATCTCGGCCCGCTCGCCGAGCTGTCGCTGTTTGGTGTGGAGGGTGGCGAGGCGGCGGCCGGCCGGCTGCTGGACCGGGGCGTGACCGGCGTGGTCTGCGGCTCGGACCTGATGGCGCTCGGCGCGGTCCGGGCGGCACGCCAACGGGGCCTGACCGTTCCGGGCGATCTCTCCGTCGTCGGGTACGACGACTCGCCGTTGATGGCCTTCACCGACCCGCCGCTGACCACCATGCGCCAACCGGTGATCGCGATGGCGGTGGCCGCGGTCCGGGCCCTGGTGGACGAGATCAACGGGCACGGCGCACCGCACTCCGAGTACCTGTTCCGCCCGGAGCTGGTGGTGCGCGGCTCGACCGCGGTCGCCCCGGCCGACGCCCGCCACGGCGCGGGCGGGTCGAACCGGCGCCGGGGCGGCTCGTCGGCGCTCGCCGTCTCGGCCTGACCGCCGGCCCGCCCGTCTGGTGGGACACCAGGGGCCGAACTGCGGCCGCATCGGGCCGCCATTCCTTGCGCAAGAACTGCTTGACTCTTGCAGCGCTTGGCCGGCATATTGCTGAGACACCCGCGCGGGCCGCCGGCCGCACCGCAACGGGTGCCACCGCGCCGGCCCGACACAGACGGGGAACGCCAACCGATGACCGCCAGCACCACCACCCCGCACCGCACCGCCGACGACGACTGGTGGCGCGCCGCGGTCGTCTACCAGGTGTACGTCCGCAGCTTCGCCGACAGCGACGGCGACGGTGTCGGTGACCTCCAGGGCATCCGGCAACGCCTGCCGTACCTGCACGACCTCGGGGTGGACGCGCTCTGGCTGACCCCCTTCTACACGTCCCCGATGGTCGACGGCGGCTACGACGTCGCCGACTACCGCGACGTGGACCCGATGTTCGGCACCCTCGCCGACTTCGACGCGATGATCACCGACGCGCACGCCCTCGGCCTGCGGATCATCGTCGACCTGGTGCCCAACCACACGTCCAGCGCGCACCGCTGGTTCGTCGACGCCCTCGCCGCCGGCCCCGGCTCACCGGAGCGGGCCCGCTACCTCTTCGCCGACGGCAGGGGCGCGCACGGTGAGCTGCCGCCGAACGACTGGGAGAGCATCTTCGGCGGGCCGGCCTGGACCCGCGTCGCCGACGGCCAGTGGTACCTGCACCTGTTCGACCCGGCCCAGCCGGACCTGAACTGGCGCCACCCGGAGGTCCGCGCCGAGTTCGAGGACGTGCTGCGGTTCTGGCTGGACCGGGGCGTGGACGGTTTCCGGATCGACGTGGCCCACGGCATGATCAAGGCCGAAGGGCTGCCGGACGTCGGCTTCGGCATCCTGACCACCGGCCAGCGCCAGGTGGAACTGCTCGGCAGGGGCCGGCTGCCCTACTTCGACCAGGACGAGGTGCACGAGATCTACCGCGCCTGGCGACCCATCCTGGACAGCTACCCCGGCGGCCGGATGGCGGTCGCCGAGGCGTGGGCCGAGACCCCGCAACGGCTCGCCCGCTACATCGGCCCGGACGAACTGCACCAGGCGTTCAGCTTCGACTTCCTCGACGCCACCTGGTCGGCCGACTCGTTCCGCAAGGTGATCGACACCGCGCTGGCCGAGGCGGCGGTGGTCGGCGCACCGACCACCTGGGTGCTGTCCAACCATGACAAACAGCGCCACGTCACCCGCTACGGCGACGGCCCCGAAGGGCTGCGTCGGGCCCGCGCGGCCAGCCTGCTGATGCTCGCCCTGCCCGGTTGCGCGTACCTCTACCAGGGCGAGGAACTGGGCCTGCCCGAGGTGCTCGACCTCCCCGACGAGCTGCGCCAGGACCCCGCGTTCCTGCGCACCGGCGAGAGCCGCGACGGCTGCCGGGTGCCGATCCCGTGGACCGGTGACCTGGCGCCGTACGGCTTCGGGCCGGCCGGCAGCGAGTTGAGCTGGCTGCCCGCACCCTCCACCTGGCAGGCCCTGTCCGTTGCCACGCAGACCGGCGTGCCCGGCTCGACGCTGGAGCTGTACCGGGCCGCGCTGCGCATCCGTCACGACCACCCGGCGCTGGCCGCCGACGCCGGCGGGATCACCTGGCTGGAGACCGGGCCGGGCGTGCTCGCCTTCTCCCGCGCCGCCGGCGACACCGTGCTGACCTGCGTGGTCAACCTGAGCGGGGCGCCGGTCCTGATCGACGGGTACGGCCAGCCGGTCGTCGCCAGCGCGGCGCTGACCGGGGAGGGCTCCGGCCATCTGCTGCCGGTTGACGCGGCCGTCTGGTTGGAACGCCGCTGAGCGGGTAACCCGTTCTCGACCTGGTCGTCCGTCGTGCCCCGCGCCAACGGGCGACTGGGCTACCGGCCCCTTGTGGTGGGGGGTGAGGTGGTGCCGGCGCCACGCGGAGTCCGCTCCGCGCGGCGCCGGTGTCCGTCTGCGCGGCGCTGGGTGCCGACCAGCGTCACTTCGCCGTGAGCAGCGCCGCGATCCGGGTGAAGCCGGCGCGGACCTCGGCCTCGTTCGGCGGCTCGGTGGGCTCGCCGTGGCCCGCCTCGTCGGCAGCGGCGTCCAACTCCTCGTCGATCACGTCCTCGAAGTCGCCGTACAGGTCGGCTCCCTCGACCTGACGCGCCTCGTCCTCGGCGGCGACCTGCGCGGCGGCGATCTCGCTGCGGATCTCGTCGGCCGACAGCGCCGGCAGCAGCGGCTCCACCACGGCCATCAGCTGCTCATCGGCCACCACCGCCTCGGCCAGCGCCAACGCGTGCGGTCGCTCGTACGGTCCACAGACCACGGGCTCCCACTCGTCGAGGTCACCGAGCGGACCGAAAGTGATGATCCACGGCAGGCCGAGCATCGGCGAGTCGGCCGGCAGGTCCAGTGTCATGAGTGCGCCCACCGGCTCATCATGGTCCGCAAACGCGAGTGTCGGACGCGGTTCGCGGCAGTACCGCCCGTCCGGCGGGGGTTCTCGGGCCGGTCAGCCGGGACGGGTCGCGTCCAGGGCGGCACGGACCAGGGCGAGCGCGGTGGCGGGCGGTACGCCCAGCCGGGCCGCCTCCGCCGCGTAGCCGGCCGCCGACCGGTGCAGCCGGTCGACCGCGTCGTCCCGGCCGGGCGCGACGAAGGTCCCGTTGCGCCCCCGGGTCTCCAGCAGGCCGGCCGTCTCCAACTCCCGGTACGCCCGCGCCACCGTGTTCGCGGCCAGCCGCAGGTCGGCGGCGAGCTGCCGGACGGTGGGCAGGCGGCTGCCCACCGGCAACCGGCCGTCGCCGATCAGCCCGGCGAGCTGCACCCGCACCTGCTCGTACGGGGGCACCGACGAGTCCGGGTCGACCGTGATCAGCACCTGCGCACCGTCCGCCATCAGCCCGCACCGCCCGGTGCCCCGGGGTCGGTGTCCTCGTCGAGATCCACCGGCGGGGCACCTTCCGCCAGGTCCACCACCCGCCCCTTCGTGCTGGTCGCGAGCAGCGCCGCCCCGAACAGCACCAACTGGTTGAGCAGGTAGAGGTAGAGCAGCAGACCGACCGCGCCGGCCACCACCGTGTACGCCGGGTTCCGCTCGGTGCGTACCACGTAGTACCGCCCGACCGTGTTGAGCAGCGTGATGCCGACGGCGACCAGCAGCACCACCGGGCGCAGCCGGGACCGGCTCATCCGCAGCCGGGGCACCGCGAGCAGCAGCGCGGTGGCGAGGACCGCGTTGACCAGCACGCTGAGCACGGCGCTGATCGTGGTCAGGCCGACCGACCCGGTGCTGCGCAGCAGGAAACGCAGCAACGACTCCAACGCGTCCACCGCCGCCACCGAGAGGCCGAGCAGCACGAAGACGCCGATCATCACGCCCAGGTCGACCAGCCGCCGGACCACGAGGTTGCCCGGCTGCTGGTTGAGGGCGTACATGAGCCGCTGGGAGGAGCGGATCGCTTCCACCCAACCGATGCCGGTGAAGACCAGGATGACGAGACCGACCACGCCCACGGTGCCGCTGGAGTTGGCGATCTGCTGCGCGTCCAGGAACGGCAGGTTCTCCTTCAGGAACCCGGCCGCCGCCGTACTGACCTCGTCGTTGTCCTCCAGGATCGCGCCGAAGATGGAGTACGCGACCAGAGCGAGCGCGAAGACCGCGAAGAAGCCGTAGTAGGCGATCGCCGCGGCCAGCCGCCCGGCGAGCACCTCGGCGTAGAGCGTTCCGGCGCGCCACACGTGGTCGAAGAGGCCGGATCGGCCGCGCGCGGCACTCACCCAGCGGTCGATGCCCGCCTCGATCTGGCCGATCACGTTCACGCGATCATCCTCGCCGATCTCCCACCGCCGTAGTGGCAACCGGCTTCCGATGCTCGCCGACCGGCGCGTCGCCGGCCGTTCAGTCGCCGAGCCGGAAGTCCCGACGCGGCTGCCACCGGGCCTGTCCGCTGTGCGAGAAGAGGGTGAACGCGTCGACCTCGAACATCGCCGAGAAGTCGGCGAGGTCCTCGTACGCCTTGTCCAGAGCCTCCGGCGCGACGTCCTGCGCCACGGTGACGTGCGGATGGTACGGGAAGCGGGTCTCGCGGTGCAGGCCCGGCGCGGCGGCGATGGCCGCCGCCAGCAGTTCGCACTCGCTGATCCCAGCTGCCACCGCGACGAAGACCACCTGCGTCACCGGGCGGAACGTGCCGGTGCCCCGCAGGTGCAGCGCGAACGGCAGATGCGTGGCGGCGACGCCGGCCAGGTGCTCCTCGACGGCGGGCAGGTTGGCCGTCGGGATCTCGGTCGGCCCGAGCAGCGTCACGTGCGCGGGCACCGCGAGCGGGTCACCGGCCTCGACCCGTCGCCGGGTGAGGTGGCCACCCCACGGCTCCGGGATGTCCACCGCGATGCCGATCTGGATGGTGTCGCCGGCGGGCGGCACCCCGCCACTGCGATCCACGCTCCGCGCCGCCCTCTCGGCCACCGACCCGCCCACCTGTCCCGCGGCGCTATTCGCCGCGCACCGGCGGGAAGAACCCGACCCGCTCGTACGCCGACCGCAGCGTCGGCCCCGCCACCACCCGGGCCTTCTCGGCGCCGGCGGCGAGCAGCTTGTCCAACTGCGCCGGGTCGTCGAGGTACGTGCGGGTGCGCTCCTGGATCGGTCGGACGAACTCCGCCACCACCTCGGCCAGGTCCTTCTTGAGGTCGCCGTAGCCGCGGCCGGCGTACGCGGCCACCAGCTCGTCGATGCCGCGCCCGCTGAGCGCCGAGTGGATGGTCAGCAGGTTGGACACGCCCGGCTTGGTCTCGGTGTCGAAGACGATCTCCCGGCCGGTGTCGGTCACCGCCGAGCGGATCTTCTTGGCCGAGCGGGCCGGATCGTCCAGGAGGTCGATGATGCCGGCCGGCGAGGACGACGACTTGGACATCTTCGCCGTCGGCTCCTGCAGGTCGGTGATCTTCGCGGTGTCCTTGACGATGTGCGGTGCCGGCACCGTGAACGTCGTGCCGAACAGCGAGTTGAACCGCTGGGCCAGGTCCCGGGAGAGCTCCAGGTGCTGGCGCTGGTCCTCGCCGACGGGCACCGCGTTGGCCTGGTAGAGCAGGATGTCGGCGGCCTGCAGGATCGGGTAGGTGAAGAGCCCGACGCTGGCCCTCTCGTTGCCCTGCTTCTGCGACTTGTCCTTGAACTGCGTCATCCGGCTGGCCTCGCCGAAGCCGGTGATGCAGCCGAGCACCCAGGCCAGCTGCGGGTGCTCGGGCACCTGCGACTGCACGAACAGGGTGCTGCGCTCCGGGTCGAGGCCGACCGCGAAGAGCTGGGCGGCGGCCACCCTGGTCCGCTGGCGCAGCAGCGCCGGGTCGTGCCCCGCGGTGATGGCGTGCAGGTCCACCACGCAGTAGAACGCGTCGTGGGTCTCCTGCAGGGCCACCCAGTGCCGTACCGCGCCGAGGTAGTTGCCGAGGTGGAACGAGTCGGCCGTCGGCTGGATGCCGGAGAAGACGCGGGGACGGGCGGGAACGTCGGACATGGCGATAATTCTGTCAGCAAGCAACCGGGTCCGTCATGACGGGCCGGCGGGTCGGCCGCGGCCCGCCGGTGTGGGCGTGTTGACCTCGTGCGGCTTCCCCGCGTCGACCCGGCGGGTCGGCCCGACCGAGGCCCGACGCCGCTGCCCGGCCAGCGGATCCCGCGGCTGGCCCACCCCGGGCTGGCGCGACGGCACGGCGGCGGGATCGGGCCGCTGCTCCGCGGTCCGTGCGGCGGAGACCGCGAGGCGCGCCACCCGTCGTCCGTCCAGCGCCACCACCCGCAACGACCAGCCGGCCGGTGGGTCGGGCTCGTCGACGTCGACCGGCTCACCGGGCACCGACACCTCGTCACCGGTCACCGGCAGCCGCCCCAGCGCGGCCATCACGAACCCGCCGACCGTCTCGTACGGCCCGGCGGGCAGCACCACCCCGGTCCGCTCGGCGAAGTCGGACAGGTTGAGCCGACCGTCCACCACGGTGGGCAGGCCGGCGTGCACCGGGTCCGGAGCGGCGTCGTACTCGTCGTGGATCTCGCCGATCAACTCCTCGATCAGGTTCTCCAGGGTGACGATCCCGGCGGTGCCGCCGTACTCGTCGACCACCACCGCCAGGTGCTGGCCCTCCCGGCGCATCTCGGTCAGCGCGGGCAGCACCCGTTTGCTGCCGGGCAGCCGTTTCACCTCGCGGATCAGTTCGCCGACGGTGACGCACGGGTCGACGTCCGGGCGCAGCAGCACGTCGCGCAGGTGCACGAAACCCACCACGTCGTCGTGGGTGCCGTCGGTGACCGGGTAGCGGGTGTGCGTCTCGGCGCGGACCAGCCGGGCGGCCTCGGCGATGGTCAGCCGGGCGGGCAGGAAGACCACCTCGGTGCGGGGCATCATCACCTTGCGGACGAGGCTGGCGCCGGCCACCAGAACCTCGTCGATGATCCGCCGCTCGTCCGGGTCGAGCACCGTGTTCGCCGCGACCAGGTCCCGCAGTTCGGCTTCGGAGATGCGTTCCCGGCCGGCCGCCGGACCGGCGCCGAGCAGGTCGGTGACGAGGCGGCTGGCCCCGTCGGCGGTGCGGACCAGCACGCGGGCGACGGCCCGGGCGAGCGGGCCGGGGTCGCGGCGGGGCCGCCCCCGCGCGCGTCGCCGGAGCCCGGTACGGGCCGCTTCCCGCATGACAGAGATGGTAGACACCGTTCGCCTCCCGCACCGGGATTCGCGGACGACGGACCGTCATGTGCGGGTCTGTTTAATCATGAGAGATTATGATGGAATAGTGATGGTGGCGTGGTCGGCGAGGGTGCCCGCCGCGGCCGTAGGGTGATCACCGAAGGGCCAGTCCCGGGTGGGGTCGAAACAGGAGGCAACGACGTGAAACTGCTCGTCACCGGGGGCGCCGGCTTCATCGGCAGCGTGGTGACCCGGATGCTGCTCGACGCGGGGCACGAGGTCGTCGTCCTGGACGACCTGCGCACCGGCCACCGTGAGGCACTCGCCCCCGACGCGACCCACGTCGAGGCGTCCATCCACGACGCCGCCCGGATCGTCACCCCCGACGCCGGCTTCGACGGGGTGCTGCACTTCGCCGCCCTGATCGCCGCCGGCGAGTCGATGGTCAAGCCCGAGCTGTACTGGCAGACCAACACCGTCGGCACGCTCGCCCTGATCGACGCGGTCCGGGCCGCCGGGGTGCCCCGGATGGTGTTCTCCTCCACCGCCGCCGTCTACGGCAACCCCACCGAGCTGCCCATCCCGGAGACCGCGGTCAAGGCGCCCACCAACACGTACGGCGCCACCAAACTCGCCGTCGACATGGCGCTCACCTCCGAGGCCATCGCGCACGGGCTGGCCGCCGTCTCGCTGCGCTACTTCAACGTGGCCGGCGCGCACCTCGACGGCGACGTCTCGCTCGGCGAGCGGCACGACCCGGAGACCCACCTGATCCCGATCGCGCTGGAGGTCGCCGCCGGCCGGCGGGAGAAGCTCCAGCTCTTCGGCGACGACTACCCCACCGTGGACGGCACCTGCGTCCGTGACTACATCCACGTCGCCGACCTCGCCCGCGCGCACCTGCTGGCGCTGGACGCCGCCGCCGGCGGTCAGCACCGGATCTACAACCTGGGCAACGGCAACGGCTTCACCAACCGCCAGGTGGTCGATGTGGTCCGCGAGGTCACCGGGCGACCCGTGCCGGTCGAGGTGGCCCCGCGTCGCGAGGGCGACCCCGCCGAACTCGTCGCCTCCTCCGCACTGGCCCGCGACGAGCTGGGCTGGGTGCCCGAGAAGCCGACCCTGCACGACATGGTCGGCGACGCCTGGGCCTTCTACCGCGCGCACGTCCTGGAGCAGTCATGACCAACCCCACCGGTGACGTCGCCGAGCGGGCCGCCGAGGGTTTCACCAGCCAGTACGGCGGCGACGCGGCCGGCCGCTGGGCGGCTCCCGGTCGGGTCAACCTGATCGGCGAGCACACCGACTACAACGACGGGTTCGTGCTGCCCTTCGCGCTGCCACTGCGGACCGTGGTCGCCGCCGACCGGCAGGACGGCGAGCAGTGGACGGTCTGGTCCGAGCTCTCCGGCGAGACGATCACCTTCGGCGCGGACGACGTCGCCGAGCCGGGTCGGGTCACCGGGTGGGGCGCGTACGTGGCCGGAGTGGTCTGGGCGTTGCGCGACGCGGGCCACCCGGCCCCCGGTGCCCGGCTGGCCATCGCCTCCGACGTGCCGCTGGGCGCCGGCCTGTCGTCCTCGGCCGCGCTGGAGTCGGCCGTCCTCGCCGCCCTGCTCGACCTCGGTGGGCTGGACCTGCCCGCCGAACGGCAGCCCCGGCTCGCACAGCGGGCGGAGAACGTCTACGTGGGCGCGCCGACC
>NZ_WBKR01000035.1 GCF_008868155.1 Micromonospora sp. ALFpr18c | reverse complement strand
TGGCGGGGCACCCGCGGCGGGGCGCCGGTGGTGGCGGTCGGTGGGCGTCGGCCGGGGCGGCGACGCAGCACCCGGCGGGGCCGGGTCGCCTGCTTGATCCGTTCCTCACCGGCGTGCGCGAGGATGTCCCGCTGGAAGAGCGCGGCCTGCATCTTGGCGGCGATCTGCCGTTGCTCCCGGGCGATGGCGGCGTCGCGCGCCTTCATCTCCGCGATCGAGCGCTCGATGTCCGCCAGGTGCTCGACCCACTGCGGCTGATCGGCACCGCAGTGCGGACAGCGCACGGCCGGCTTGATCTCCCGACCGCACGAGGAGCACTGAAAGGTCGCCACGACACCCCTCCGCCCGCACTGTGGACTCCCACTGTCGCAGCATGCCCAATACTGGCGCGTTTTTCGACACTTGTCGGCGGGTCCGGGGCAAACAACGACAACGGCCGGCCGCGGAGGGACTCCGCGACCGGCCGTGAACGTCGGATCCGTCAGGGACGGCCCATGCCCCGGTACTCCCAGCCGGCCTGCGTCCACAGTGTCGAGTCGAGGCAGTTGCGGCCGTCGACGACCTTGCGTCCGGCGACCAGCTCACCCAGGGCGACCGGGTCGGCGTTGCGGAAGTCGGCCCACTCGGTGAGGACGCAGACCAGGTCGGCGTCGGCGACGGCCTCGTTGATGCCGGTCTCGTAGGTCAGCTCGGGTACGGCGCGGCGGGCGTTCTCGGTGCCCTGCGGGTCGTACACGTGCACGTCGGCGCCGGCCTTCTGCAGCAGTGCGGCGACGGCGAGCGCCGGGGCGTCGCGGACGTCGTCGGTGTTGGGCTTGAAGGTGGCGCCGAGCACGGCGATCCGGGTGCCGGAGAAGTCCGGACCGGCCGGCCCGGAGCGGCGGCCGAGCAGGTCCGCGGCGAGCTGGAGGACCCGGGTCCGGCGGCGCAGGTTGATCAGGTCGACCTCGTGCAGGAACCGCAGCGCCTCGCCGGCACCCAACTCCTGGGCCCGAGCCTGGAAGGCGCGGATGTCCTTGGGCAGGCAGGCGCCGCCGAAGCCGAGGCCGGCCTGGAGGAACCGGTTGCCGATGCGCGGGTCGTATCCGATGGCCCGGGCCAGCTGGGTGACGTCGCCGCCGGAGGCCTCGCAGACCTCGGCCATCGCGTTGATGAAGGAGATCTTGGTGGCGAGGAAGGCGTTCGCGGCGACCTTGACCAGCTCGGCGGTCGCGAAGTCGGTGACCACCAGGGGCACCTCGCGGTCCTCGGTGGCGGCCAGGTCGAAGACGCCCTTGTGCGCGGCGTAGAGCATGCCGTTGGCCCACTCGCTCTTCACGCCGACCACGATCCGGTTGGGGCGCAGCACGTCGTCGACGGCGAAGCCCTCCTGGAGGAACTCCGGGCTCCAGGCCACCTCGACGCCCAGGTCGCCGGGGGTGTGCTTGCCGACCAGCTGCTCCACCCACTCGGCGGTGCCCACCGGCACGGTGGACTTGCCGACGATCAGCGCCTTGCGGGTCAGGTGCTGCGCGAGGCTGGTGACCGACGCCTCGACGTACGACAGGTCGGCGCCCATCCCGTCGGCCCGCTGCGGGGTGCCGACGCAGATGAAGTGCACGTCACCGAAATCGGCGGTTTCCGCGATGTCGGTCGAGAACCGCAGCCGACCGGCGGCGAGGTTGCGCTTGAGCAGCTCGTCCAGGCCGGGCTCGTGGATCGGCACCTGACCGGCGTTCAGCATCGCGATCTTGTCGGCGTCGACGTCGAACCCGAGCACCTCGTAGCCCAGCTCGGCGTAACAGATGGCGTACGTCGCACCGAGGTATCCGGTCCCCAGGAACGTCACCCGCGGCCGAGGTGCGCCCGAGGGCGGCGTCACCGCGGCGATGGCGGGGGTCGGCTGGATGGTGGGGTAGGGGATCGTCACGCCTGTCTTCTCCGCTCGCACTGGCGGCGCGTCGTCGCGTCGCATTCTGCTGCGGCGCCTGGGCGGGCACCGGAGGGGTGGCTCACTGTCTGTCTTCCATCATCGCCCAGCCGCGCGGGTGCTCCGTCATGCCCATGCCTACGCGCCGGTAACATCACCTGAACTGCAGTCGCTAGTCTTCAGTCTGCGCGGTCGGCGGTCGGGAGATATCACAGACTGCGCATGATAGCGGTGAAGGGGAGGGGCCGACATGGCCGCAGGCGAGTCGTTCGACGTCTACCGGTTGCCCGAGGAGCATGAGGCGATCCGGGAGGCGGTCCGTGAGGTCTGCACGGCGAAGGTGGCCCCGCACGCCGCCGAGGCCGACGAGACCGGAGAGTTCCCCAAGGCTTCGTACGACGCACTGCGGGCGGCCGACTTCCACGCACCGCACATCCCCGAGGAGTACGGCGGCGCGGGCGCGGACGCGCTGGCCACCGCCATCGTGATCGAGGAGGTGGCTCGCGCCTGTGCGTCCTCCTCGCTGATCCCGGCGGTGAACAAGCTCGGCACGATGCCGCTGCTGTTGTCCGGTTCCGAGGAGCTCAAGCGCCGCTACCTGACGCCGGTCGCGGCCGGCGACGCCATGTTCTCGTACTGCCTCTCCGAACCGGAGGCGGGCAGCGACGCCGCGTCGATGACCACCCGGGCCGTACGTGACGGGGATCACTGGGTGCTCAACGGGGTGAAGCGCTGGATCACCAACGCCGGCGTGTCGGAGTTCTACACCGTCTTCGCCGTCACCGACCCGGCCGCCCGGTCCCGGGGCATCTCGGCCTTCGTGGTCGAGAAGTCCGACCCCGGGGTGAGCTTCGGCGCCCCGGAGAAGAAGCTCGGCATCAAGGGTTCGCCCACCCGCGAGGTCTACCTGGACAACGTGCGGATCCCGGCCGACCGGATCATCGGCGCGGAGGGCACCGGCTTCGCCACCGCCATGAAGACCCTGGACCACACCCGGATCACCATCGCCGCGCAGGCCGTCGGGATCGCGCAGGGCGCGCTCGACTACGCCAAGGGGTACGTGGCCGAGCGCCGGCAGTTCGGCAAGGCAGTCGCCGAGTTTCAGGGCATCCAGTTCATGCTCGCCGACATGGGCATGAAGCTGGAGGCGGCCCGGCAGCTCACCTACGCGGCGGCCGGCAAGTCCGAGCGCGGTGACGCCGACCTGACCTACTTTGGCGCGGCGGCCAAGTGCTTCGCGTCCGACGCCGCCATGGAGATCACCACCGACGCGGTGCAGCTGCTCGGCGGCTACGGCTACACCCGTGACTACCCGGTCGAGCGGATGATGCGGGACGCCAAGATCACTCAGATCTACGAGGGCACCAACCAGGTGCAGCGGATCGTCATGGCGCGGCAACTCCTGAAGGGCTGACCGGGACTCGGCGCGGCCGGCCGGGGGCGTGCCCGGCGATCAGCGGGCCGGCGGTGCCTCGGGCGTACGTCGGCTCGTGGTCCGTCGAGCCTTTCCCTGGTCGTCGTTGGCATCGCGCAGCCTGCGCATGGTGTCGGTGAGCACGCCGAAGCCCTCCGGCCCGATGGCGCTGAGCACCCGTTCGCGCAGAGACTGGGTCGCGACCCGGGCGATCGACTCGGCGGTCTCCTCGCCCTTGTCGGTCAGTTCGAGGTAGGTCACCCGCCGGTCGGCCTCGCACGCCACGCGTCCGGCCAGCCCGGCCGTGCAGAGACGGTCGGCGAGCTTGGTGAACCCGCCACTGGACATGCCCGCGTCATGGGCCAGGCGGGGCATCGGCATCCGGTGCTGGTCGGCCATGAGCAGGCGCAGCAGCACGTCGGCGGGGCCCTCACCCAGGTCGAAGAGGTCGGCAACCTCGCTCACGATGGCCTCGTGCGTGGCGTTGAAGCCCTCCGCCACCAGCATCCACTCGTCCAGGAGGTCGTGCCCGGTGCCCTGAACGCTGCGTCCGGCGTCGCCACGGTCGGCCGGGAACGCGACTGCGCTCCGCAGGCTGCTCGCCTCTTTCTCCATGGCAGTCTCAACTCCCGTGCGAATCGCCGATGTTCCTCATCGTCCAGGACCGAGGCTAGGCGGCGCGAGCAGCACGCGGGTCGCCAACCCGCTGGCCACGCCCAGCCCGACAGCCGCGGCCGTCCACCACCAGGCCCAGGGAAACAGCCCCCAGACCTCGTCGACGGACCAGCGGCCGGGGCCGGTGAGCGCCAGCGCCGCCGGCAGGATCAGCAGGACCAGGGCGTACTCGTAACCGTTGTGCTGCACCCAGAGACCGTTGCGCCACTTCACCGTGATCGCGACGGTCATCACGCCCGCGGGCAGGTGGCAGCCGACGCATGGGGTGTCTTGGGGGTTTGTCGATGCCTCTGAGCGGTAGTGACTCCCCACACACCGGGGATACACATCCGCCTCTGCCGCGTTGGTCAGCAGAAGAATCACGTTCGTCGCAGCCCTGCCTCGTCACGCTCTCGTTGACGGCGCGCCACCATCCCGCAGAGAGACCGAGATTGATGACGCAGCAGGTGGACACGACCCCGTCCGACACCGCCGACGCCGAGGTTCTGGCCGGTGACCTGATGACCGGCCGTCAACGGGTCCAGCTCGTCCTCGTGCTCGGCGCGCTGATCGCGATCGGCCCACTGACCATCGACATGTACCTGCCGGCACTGCCCGCCATCACGACCGGCCTGCAGACCACCGAGACGGCCGTGCAGCTGACGTTGACGGGCACGCTGCTCGGTCTCGCGCTCGGCCAGTTGCTGATCGGGCCGCTGTCCGACGTGGTCGGGCGGCGTCTGCCGCTGCTCGCCGGCCTGGCCGCACACATCGTGGCCTCCGTGCTGTGCGTCTTCGCGCCCAACATCGCCGTGCTCGGCGTGCTGCGCGTCCTGCAGGGTCTCGGCGTCGCGGCCGCCACCGTGGTCGCCACGGCCGTCGTGCGCGACCTGTTCAGCGGCGCATCCTTCGCGCGGATCTTCTCCCGCCTGATGCTGGTGATGGGGTTGGCGCCGATCCTCGCGCCGACGCTGGGCAGCGCCCTACTGCGGTGGACCGAGTGGCGCGGTGTCTTCGCGGCACTGGCGGTGCTGGGCGCCCTGCTGATCGTCGTCGCCGCGCTGCGACTGCCGGAGACCCTTGCGGTGGCGCGACGCCGACACGGCGGGGTGGCGGCGACCATGCGCGACTACCGGGGGCTGCTCAACGACCGGGCCTTCGTCGGTCTGGTGCTGGTCGCCGGACTGGCCATGGCGTCCCTGTTCGCCTACGTGTCCGGGTCGTCGTTCGTCCTGCAGGACCAGTACGGCCTCGACGAGCAGCAGTTCGGTCTGGCCTTCGGGGCCGGCGCCGTCGGCCTCATCGCGGCCACCCAGTTCAACGTCCGGCTGCTGCGCCGCTACACGCCGCAGCAGATCCTCATCAGCGCCCTGATCGCCGGAACGGCCGCCGGGCTGCTGCTGGTCCTGTTCGCCGTCACCGGCTTCGGTGGCCTGGGCACCCTGCTCGCGTCGCTGTGGCTCGTCCTGGCCGCCGCCGGCCTGGCCCTGCCGAACGCTCCGGCGCTGGCCATGAGCCGGCACAGTGAGGCCGCCGGGACGGCCGCGGCGCTGCTCGGGGCCGTGCAGTTCGGCACCGGCGCGCTCTCGGCGCCCCTCGCCGGCCTGTTCGGCACGGGGAGCGTACCGATGGCGGTGGTCGTCGCGGGCGGCATGGCCGCGGCGCTGGCGGTCATGGTGCTGGTCGTGCCCCGCGCCACCCTCGGCACGATCGAGAAGGATCTCGCTGTCGCCCTGCACTAGCGGGCGGGCCGGTGTCCCGGCCCGCCCGACGATCAGTTGATCTCGGTGGTGTCCTCGGGGCACGGCTGACCACGCGGCGGCGCGGACCACGGCGACTCGCCGCCCACCCGGCGCGGCAGCGGCACTCTGCGCGCGAACACCTCGCGCCGCTCCTCGGACGTTCAGCGGGCGACATGTCCAGCGGGATCAGCGACGACCGACGCGGACTCCGCGCCCACGGGCTCATCCAGGGGCAGCCCCCACAGCCGCAGCTCCCAGATCACCGGCAGCGGAATCCGCCACGCGTTGCCCCTCATCCGCCTCGCCCGGCTGCTGCTCCTCGGATCAGGTCGTCAGGACTGCCGAGCGGGAAAGCGCGAGAACACTTCGTTGAGCCGATGGCGCCAGCGGGTACCGAGGTCCTGGACCCCGTAGCCGGTCCCCTCGTCCACCGTGAGTTCAAGCCCGATCTCGTGTTCGCGGACCGTCGCGGCGGCCGTGAACGGCGACATTGGCTGGTTGTGGCCAAACCGCGGCGAGACCTCGACAGCCTCGACCCCCGCGACGTTCACGCTGCCCTCCGTCGCGGCATCATAGACGAACATCCCCGCGTAGACGAGCGTCCCCGCGACCGAGCCGGGGAGGTCGGATCCGAGCCGTGCGAGCGAACCGAACGGCACATCCGCGTGGTCGATCTCCAGACACCAGTCGTCGAGGAAGTCGTCCATCGCCTCGAGCGGGCTGCGTGGTCCGGTCAGGTCGATCGAGATGACAGTGTTCAGGAAACATCCGGTGACGTCGGAGAACGCCTCGTTCCGCCGTCCCCATGGGTAAGCGATGACGGTTGCGTCGCCCCCCGTGACGTCGCGCAGAGCGCGGTGGAGCGAGAAGAGGACGTACGGGAAGTGGGAGCCACGGACGGCACTCGGGATGGCGACGCCCGGGAGACCGGCGATGATTTCAGAGGGCATCTGCGCCGCCCCCTGGGGGAGCTCTCCGTGGAAGTTCTTCAGGCGGTCCGCCCAGAAGGCGGTTCCGCGCCCGCCTGCCGCCGCGCTCTCGGACTCGGCCCTGTCCCGCACAGCGGCCTCGAAGCGCTCCCACTGCGCGTCATCGGGAGACCCCGGGGCAGCCAACTGTTGGATCATCATGAGCTGCGACTGGCCGTCGACAAGTGCGTGGTCGAAAACCAGCAGCAGATAGTCGGCGTCGCGTGAGCGTACGAGGCGTGCCGCCATCGCGACACCGTCCAGAGAGGCTTCGAATTCATCGACCACCGTCATGGAAAGTCGCACGACGCCCGCTTCGTCCTCGGCCCGCGATTCGGCGAAGTCATAGGTGGTGGAATACCGCTCCTGATACGCCTTGCCACGGGAGAACCCTATGCGACAGGACAGCGTGGGATTCCTGAGCATGATCGAGTGTAGAACCCGATTCAGGTCGACGGCTGACAGGACTGCGGGCGGCATACGAAAGAGTTTGTTTATAGCGACTCGCTGACCGGTGCGTTCCGCCGTCAGCGCGAAGCCGAGTTGCGTGCTCAGCAACGGGAGCCTGTCCGCCATATGTGTCCCTTTCGGCCGCGACAACGGCCCCTGCCGACCGCATGGAGAATCTGGTTCAGATTACTGACGCAGGTGCCTCTGACGTCCTGACAGACAACAGGAGCAGGGCGGAGGCCGGCAGCAGCTTCATATGCCCATTCCGGTCTGTGTCGGCGATCGAGCCGTCCGGGCGAACCCGGTGCATATCGCCTTCACGATCAGTGGCGGAAAAGCCGTCCAAATAGCAGGGCCGGCGGTGAAATCCCGGATTTGGAATGACGCCGTGGTGTGCTGGGGCCAGGCGCGCCGCCGCGGGTGAGTTCGTCGTCTCGGGTGTCCGTCACCGCCGGGTCTGTTCCGCCGGGCCGTGCGGGCCAGTACTGCCCGCTCTCCGCTGGCGCTCGCCGCCAAGGTCCGAATCCTGCCGGTGCAGTACCCGGGGCGACAGGACTGCCGTGCCGAGCGCCGTCGAGAGCGTCGCGCTGCTCGCGGACGAGATCCCACGGCTGCTGGCCGCACGGCTGCTGGCCGCTTCGCCGGTTCTGTGTGGACGGTGCCGCCTGGGTGGGGAGAGCACACGAGCGTGCGGGTGTCCTGGCGGGCGTCGTGGAAGGAGCGGAGTCAGGCGGCGCGTTCGCGCTCCGTCGTGTGGGGTCGGAGGAGTCATGCGGCACTTCGTCCGCTGATCAGTGCGGTGACCGACTCCACCGTAGGCTCGGACAGGAACTCCTGCACGGACACCTGGACGTGGAAGCGCTGATGGATGCGGGTGACAACCAGCGCGGCGGAGAGCGAGGTGCCGCCCAGGTCCATGAAGTGCCGGTCGGGTGGTATGTCGGTAACGCCGAGCACCGTCGACAAGATGCCGGCGACGGCCGACTGCAGATCGCCGGGGTCCGGCAGTGACCCGGTGTAGTCACGAGCGTCGCCGGGGGCCGGCAGGCGTCGGCGATCGATCTTTCCGTGCGGGGAGAGCGGCAGTTCGGACGCGTGGACCACGTGGTGGGGAACCATGTAGTCCGGCAGCAACTGCGCCGCATGTGCGCGTAGTTCGCTGGTCGCCAATGAGCAGCCCGGCTCAGGCACTACATGAGCAACGAGCCTGCGTTCCTCGCTGTCGGGCGGCGTCCAGGCCACGACGGCGCATTCCCGGACCGCGGGGTGGCGGAGCAGCGCTGCCTCGATGTCACCGGGCTCGACCCGGTATCCGCGGATCTTAAGCTGGTCGTCGGACCGGCCCAGATAATCCAGGGCTCCGTCGGGCCGCTCGCGCACGAGGTCACCGGTGCGGTACGCCCGTACGGTCCGTCCCTCGATCTGTACGCTGCGGAACCGCGCGTCCGTCAGCTGGGGATCACCCACATACTCGCGGGCGAGACCGACCCCTGCCAACCACAACTCGCTGCCCTCCTCCTGCGGGATGACATGGGCCGTCATGCCGGACAGCGGCCGCCCGATGGGGGGAAGGTCGGGCCAGGAGTACGACGGGCCGGTGAGCGTGTGGGCGAGGGCGACGTGGGTCTCCACCGGGCCGTAGTGGTTGTGCAGACGCGCCGCGGGCAGCCGTCGGAACAGTTCCCGGACGGCAGGCGTGATCTGCAGCGCCTCTCCCGCGACTGCCACTTCGCGCAACGCGCCAGGAACTATGCCGAACTCGACGGTCAGCTCCGCGAGTCGACGCAGCGCCACGGGCGGCAGGAAGATCCGCTCGATCTCCCACGCACGGCACAGCTCCCACACACGCTGCAGGTCAACGCGTTCGGCGTCGGACGGTGTGTACAGGCAGCCGCCACTGCACCAGGCTGTGAACACCTCCTGGACGAATATGTCGAAGCCGAGCGGGGCGAACATCAGCGTGCGCAGTGGCTCGGGGGACGTACTGGCCAGCGTCCACTCGATCAGATTGTCCAGACAGCGGTGCGGCAGGGAAACCGCCTTGGGCCCTCCGGTGGACCCGGACGTGAACACCACGTAAGCGGGATCCTCGCCGCCCGGCTCCGTTCGGCCAGGTGCCGGGGCATCGTGCGCAGTGCTGGCAGCGGGGCCCTCCCGGAGCGGCAGCACGATGGGCCCGTCCGACTCGTCCGGGAGCCGCAGACCCGGCTCGACCAACGCGAACCGGGCACCGCAACGCTGCCACATGTGCTGGATGCGGTCCGCCGGATAATCCGGATCCACCACGCAGAAGGCGCCGCCGGCCCGGAGTACTGCAAGGACAGCTACGCCGAGTGCGATGCCGCGGCAAGCCTGGACAAGCACGACATCGCCGGGGCGTACCCCGTGTCGCCTCAGGCGACCGGCCAAGTCGGCTGACCTGCGGTCGAGTTCGGCATAGTCGAGCCTGCCGTCGGGTGCGACCATGGCGGCCGCCAGAGGGCGGCGTTGTGCCTGGGAGGCGATCAACTCAACTACTCGGCTGGGCAACTCTCTAGCCTCTCCCTCGTGCCAGACTCAAGCGGACGGCCCAGCGCCTCGAGGACCGCGACCCGCGTCTCATCGGCCCTCAGCAGTTCAAACCGGTCGCAGCTCAGGCGCAGTGCGCGCTGGTGCCGGGCAGTGCAGGCGTAACCCGCCGGGTCGGCGTCCGCGGAGTCAACGCGCAGCACATGTCCCTCCCAGGTCGGAGTACGGGCGTGGTGGGCCGCTACCAGGTGGCTGAACCAGTCCGTGTACGCACTGACCATCTGCGTGGCGCTTGCCGCGATCTCCGACTCGGTGGCGCCTGCCGCCCGCAGCGCCGCAAAGGCATGGCGGGCCAGTTCGTCGGTGAGGTCGGCGACGAAGCGCTCCGGGTCCGCGGCCAGTGTGTCGGCGTCGACGCGCTCGCTCACCTCCTGTTCGTCCAGCTGGACGCCGAGTTCGGCGAGCCGCGCGCGGTATTCCGCCCTGATTGATTCCAGCGACGCGACCTGGGGGTCGAACAGCATGATCACCGGTGGCTCTCCACCCAGGGCGGCGGCCACCTCGAAGGCAAGCGGCGCGGAGGCACAGTAGGCGGCGACCGCCGCGATCGGGCCCGTCCCGGCCGGCACGTTCGCCAACAGGCGGGCCGCGTACGCCGCGCCACTCACCGCCCTTGGCAGGGGGGAGGGCAGCAGGTCGTGGACTCGCACCCCGTGCCGCTCCAGGGCCAGTTCGTCGATCCGGGCCTCTTTGCGGTATCCGGGATAGTCGAGCGCGAGAACCACAGGGCGTTCGCTCTGGGGCATGGGGGAGTTCCTTTCGCTGCTGGTGCCCGCTGTCCAGGCTCAGGCGGGAGCTTCACTTGTCGAGGTCACCCCGTCGATCGGAGCTTCGATGCGTCCGTCACCAGCACATTCACCTGATCATCACTGTGGAACCGCCGCGCCGACGCACCCGGTGACTGGGAGATTCATGCACGGCGGCCGATTTGCTCGGACGTCGTTACTCTCGACATCTCCACGCGTGGAGAGCGGCCGTCTTGGCAGTTCCGGGGAAGGACCGAGGATGAGCAGGTCGAGTGACACCCGAGGTGGAACACCAAGCTAAGCCTGGGAGCTGTCGATGAATGCCGACAGCGTCTGCGGCGAGGCGTGCGTGAAGAGGTCGCGCAGCCGGACGTCGACACCGAGGACGTCGTAGATCTTGCCGACGATCTGAAGCAGCTGTAGGGACGTGCTGCCGTTCTCGACGAGGTCCGAGGTCTCGTCGACGTCTTCCCTCCCAAGGACCTCGCGCCAGATCTCCGTGAGTGCGGCGGTGCGGTCCGAGACATGCTGGTATTCGGTCTTCATACTTGGCGGCTCCTTTGACTGTCATTACCGAGGAGGTATTCGATGCCCGCTTGCTGATGCGACAGCGTCGGGGCGGTTGCGGACATCGGGCATTCGCGTTCCACCCGGCCATCCGCTTCCGCTTCGGCTGCCACTCTCCTGCGTGAGCCGGGAGACCAGACGCGCGCTGACGCTCCGGGCCGTGGTCTCGGTCACCAGCGCGGTCTCGTAGGTGACCCGCACCGTCGACGCGATGCCGTCGTCCGCGAGCAGTTCGACGAGCAGTGGAGCCTGGAGGCGGATGTACGGCAGCTCGATCCCGTGCACCGCGCAGCCGTCGAGCTGGAGCTCAGCGCTGGGCGAGTCCTGCACCGCGCCGATGACGTGGTACAACTGCTGCCCTGCCAGCCCGGCGGCCCGGGCCACCTCGGCGATGGACAGGTTGCTGTTGCGCAGGGCAGCGAGAACTGCGCTCTCGGCGCGGGCTGCGGCATCGTCAGCTGTGGTTTTCCGCAGTCTGACACCGATCATGTCGATCAGGCAGGCGATGGTGTCCTGCAGAACCGGGGTGGAACGTTGGTTCACCGGGATACCGATCATGACGTCCTCGGCACCGGTGACCTCGGACAGCGCTCCGCCAAGCGCGGCGATGAAGAGTGGGAGAAGGCCACCGCCGATGGAGTGCCTACTCAGGAAGTCCGTCTGCTCGGGCAGCAGAGGCACGTCAATCTTCGTCACGCCGGCTTCCGTGCACTCTGTGGGCGTGACCCACGGCGCCGGGCCGACCGGAAGCTCAGCCAGTTCCTCCGCCCAGTGCTCCCGTTGCGCCGCGAGATCCGCCGAGTCCCGGATCCGCTCCATCTCCGCGTATATCTCAGATGGTGCGGCCACCGGATGCGCGAACCGTGGCTCCCGCCCCTCACCACGCGCGCGGTACGCCTCAGCCAGATCATCCACGAAGATCCGCTTAGACCACCCGTCGAACGCGATGTGGTGAACGGACATCCCGAAGATCCACCCCTCGGGCTCCTCGAGCTTGCAGAGCACCGCGCGCCAGACTTCTCCCTCGAACAGGGAGAAGGTCCTGTCGAGTAGTGCCTTCACCTGCGGTAGGGCCGTCTCCTCGTCCGGGGCCTCCATGTGCTCGACCGAGACCGGGCGGCCGGAACGATTCCACGTAGCCAGGTCCTCGAAGTCGTAACGGCCCTGGAGGTACAGGTGGCGGTGGTGGACGTCGTGCAGCGCCTTCACGAGATGGTCGGTGTCGAGCGCGCCCGCGATGCGCCAGGCCAAGTAGAGGTGATTGTGCGTGTCGTTGCCGTCGAGGTGCGGCAGGAGAAATCCGGATTGCATCCCGGTCAGCGGTGACGGCGCGGTTGCGTCCGCCCGGTCCGCACTGTCCGCTGCGTCGGTCCCGTTCGCCCCGCCCGGCGTCGCCCCGGACTGCTTGGCGATCCAGTCGCGCATCTCGTTGACCGAGGGGTGGCCGCGCACAACCGACACGGGAATGCTGAGACCGGTCACCCTGCTCAGGGCCGTGCACAGGCGAACCGCGCCCAGCGATGTGCCGCCCAGGTCGAACAGCGAGGCGTCGGGATCCACCAGTGCGCCACCGAGAACCCGGCTGAACGCAGACTCGATCGGGTCGCTGGAGTTGGCCTGTGCGCGAGCTGAGGTCAGCTCTGCGATGGCGGATTGCAGCGCGACCGTGTCGAGCTTCGCGTTGCTGGTCAGCGGCAACGCCGCCAGTCGGACGACGGCCTCCGGAGCCCACCCCGGAGGCAGGTCGGCCACCAGCGCAGTCCGCAGGCTCTCCTCGTCGAAGTGGTCGCTGGCCGAGACCACGGCGAGGGCGAGTGACTCCGGTCGGCCGGAGAGGCCGAGCAGCGGGACCACGGCGCATTGCGCGACTCCATCGAAAGTGGCTGCCGTCCGCTCGATCTGGTGCGCGTCGATCCGGTGTCCACGGATCTTCAGCTCGCGATCGCGGCGCCCCTCGAACGTGAACAAGCCATCGGTGGTCCTGCTGCCGTAGTCCCCGGTGCGGTACACCCGCAGACGTCGGCCACCGATGAGCACCTCGGTGAACTTGGTCGCGGTCAACGCCTCGTCATCGAGGTATCCAGGAGACACTCCGTCGCCCGAGATGCACAGCTCGCCGATCTCGTCTGGGCCGCACTCGCGTTCACCGTCCAGCACGTGTACGCCGGTGCGGGGTATCGGATAACCGAGGGGGATGGCGTCGTGGGTGTCGTCGACTGTCACTCGGTGCATCAGAGCGATGCACGTCGACTCGGCGGGGCCGTACCCGTTGATGAAGGGAATGTCCGGATGGGCGGCCAGGAAGCGCGCAACGTGCGCGGGGGAGAGGGCTTCGCCGCCGGCCATGGCCACGCGTAGGCCTTCGAATGCGGACACGTCCTCGTCGACCAGAACGTTGAACAGCGAAGAGGTGACGAAGAGGGTGTTGAGGCCGTTGTGCGAGATCTCGTGACGTAGCTCGTCGGGCGTGAGTGCCCGATGCTTCCGGAGCAAGGAGGCGCCGCCGCGCAGGAGTGGGCCCCAGACCTCAAACGGAAACGCGTCCCAGTTCGAGGAGCCCAGGTGCGCCAGCACGGTCTCGCTGTCGATGGATGCGATGCCCTCCCCGGTGAACATCCGCAGGGTCGCGACGTGCGTCGAGAGCACCGCCTTCGGCTCGCCGGTGCTGCCCGAGGTGAAGAAGACCGTTGCGATGTCGGTGCCCGAAACGGGGATCGACTTCCAGGCGCGCTCGGCAGAGTCCCCAGCGGGCGGGTCGAAGTCGGGCAACTCGACCTCACGTTCGAAGCAGCCGCTGGATCGGCCCGGCGCGGCGACCGCGAGGGCGCCGCCGAGAATCTCGTCGATCCGCCGCAGGCGTCGCGCGTTCCACTCCAGATCCATGACCGCGTAAGCGGCGCCGAGCTTCAGCACACCGAGGGCTGTGGCAATCAGTGCCGGTGATGTCTCCAGCTGAAGGGGCACGATGCTGCCAGCTCGAACCCCCTCCGCTGCCAGCCAGTCGGCGACAGCGTCGGACCAGGCATCGAGCTGACCCCGACTGACGACCTCACCGCCGTGGATCAACGCAGCACGCGCATGATCCGCCTGAGCAAGGTCGTGCAGAACCATATGGATGGATGCGGCGCTCATGACTCAGCCAGCTTCCTTCGTCAAAGTGGAGACAGTTCGTGCCCTGAAGCAGTAAATGCGAACGGGTTGGCTACATGTCTGGAGCAATGATGCTTCCCTTGTGCCGCCAGGGGACGAATGCGGCCGCAGCCTAAGCAAAGCCACCAGGGCCGCGGCTCCTTTTCGTCTCCCGCATATCCAGTGGTAGCCGAGCTCGTCCGGTCGTCGCTGTAAGCACGACGGAGTAGCTGCCGGCGACTCGCTCGGACGGACAATTCATTAGGAGGTCGGTATCGTTGGCCCTTTGCGAAACTAATGGCGTACTGCTCCGACGTGCGGCAATAGGTGCGACATGCATTACTAACTTATCGACGGACTCCCTGAGTCTAAGCGGGGTCGCCCCTGCGTCGCCCCTGACATATGGCAGTGACCGGCCACAGCCTCCGGCTCCCACTCCGCCGGCGGGACACGAGCCGCTCGCCCTCGGGCGAGCCTGGTCAGCCTCAGCGCGCCACGATGACGACATCCCGACCGCGGTGGCCGGTGACCGGGTCGACCAGTGCGAAACTCCGACGAAGGCTTCTGCCCCAGCGTTGTGGTGCCCCGTCCCTCGACCTGCTCAGCTGCATTCTGCGGGCCCCGAGCCCCACTTGTCCGCCAGCCCCGCACACCGGTCGGCAGCGAACCGGCGTGCCACTTGCGCAGGCCTCCCGCGAGATCCCGAAGCCCTCCGCGACCGGCGCGTTCCGCCGGCGTGCCGCGCACGGCAGCGGGCTCCGACCGCATCGCCAGCGCCTCGGTCGCCGATTGACGGCTATGGGAGGCTGTGTTTAGTATCCCAGACGACTTTGAGATCTATCGGGCCACGACCCCTCAATCGGGGCACCTTCGGAGGGCTTTGAGTGGTCGGTCCAAACTGCCTCCAGGTTCATGATCCTTCACTTGGACGGGGTATTTGGCGCAGGCAAACATCACTCGCTGAAGATCTCTCCACTCGCCGCCGCTCTTGGATCTTGTTCGATCCCGAGACTGCCGATAGCATCCGTGCAATTGCCAAGGAAGCGGCATGGCGCGCCTGTGGCGACTGTGCAGAACCTCGGGCTAGCAGAAAGGTGGCTTCGCGTGACTGTGCGCTCTGAGCGAGCCTTATTTGCATCGGCGGGAATTCGATGACCGGCATCGGAGTGGCGTTGTGGGTCATTGATGGGCACCTAGACGGAGAAGGCGCTTGACGTTACCTACCAGTCCCTCATCGGCGCCCACGACCGCGCCCTCCAGGCTGCCGCCCAATGGGTCGGGGCGCTGGAAGCCCGGGCGCCGGCGTCGTCTACGCCCAGGACTTCGGCTCTTCGCCGAGCTTCCCGCCGCCTTCCGATGGCTCCTCGCGGGCCGCACGATGTCGATCTTGGGCAACACCGTTGCGCCCATCGGACTCGCACTCGCCATCATCGATGCCGGCGGGAGCGCCGGCACGATAGGCATCGTTGTCGGCGCGAGGTCCGCCGGCAACCTGCTGTTTGTTCTGGCCGGAGGAATCCTCGCCGACCGGTTCCCGCGGAGGTTGGTCCTCGAGGGGTCGAGTGCAGCCAGCGCGGTCACACAAGCGTTGGTGGCGTGGTACGTCTTATCCGGTGGCAACTCCCTGGCCCCGCTGACCCTACTGGCCCTGCTGAACGGGATCTGTGCGGCGTTCGCGTCCCCGGCCTCGTCGGCGCTACTGCCGCAGACCGTCCCGTCCGAATTGCGCCCCCAGGCCAACGCGGCCATGCGACTGACCCTGAATCTGTGCGCCGTGACATCCGGGGCACTCGCCGCGCTATTCCTGCTCGTAGCCGCCCCTGGCTGGCTGATCGCCTTCGACGCGTTCTGTTTTGCCGTCGCCGGAGTCCTGTTCTCAAGGGTTCGGGTCGCAGCCAGCACCGCGTCCAAGAAGGAATCGCTGATGAGCCAGGTCCGCGGGGGCTGGGTAGCCTTCTCGGAGCAAAAGTGGTTGTGGCAGGCCATCGTCGGCTCAACGTTGATGAACCTGTGCTACTCCGGCACCATCCCGGTGCTGGGGCCAATCATTGCCGAGGAAACCTTCGGCAGTCACCTCTGGGGCCTCGTGCTCGGCGCCCAGGTCTTCGGCTTGACAGTAGCGGCCGCTCTGATCATGAGAAGCGGCCGGCGAATCTCGCTGCGCCTTGGCCTCCTGGCGCTTCCCCTCGGTGCCGCGCTGCCGCTCACTCTAGGCGTTTATCCGGTATTCGCGGTGTTGCTACTGGCCGCGTTCGTCGGAGGCCTGTCAATGGAGATCTTCGGAACCGTCTGGGAGACGACCCTCCAGGACAGGATCGAACCGGACAAGCTAGGGCGAGTGTACTCGTACGACGCCCTCGGATCCTTTGTGGGTGTACCGCTGGGACAGGTGTTGGTGGGTCCTGTCAGCGCTGAACTGAGCCTTCGCACAACCCTGATCATCGGGGGTGTGCTGATGGTCGGCGCGGCTCTGGCGATCGCGTATGCACTCGGCGGCCAACGGACGGCGGCAAAAGAGGCCTGATGTATTCGATGAGATACCGGAGGACTACGGGTGCCGCAGCATCATGAGGGACTGGTCACCGCTACCCTTGCAGAGAACGACCACTCGGCGTGGAAGGCACTCAGGTTCCGCAAAGACCTGCACGTCGTCAACGTGGCGCCGCCGCCGGCATCCGGCAGCGAGTGGCTGACCGAGGGATTCCGCTTCCGACCTACCAATGTCGTCTGGCTCGCGGATCCAAAGGGATCCGAAGAGGAATACGTCGGAGGGCTAGGGCATAAAGCGCGGTACGCCGTGCGAAAGGGACTCAGGGATCTCCGGGCCTCCGCGATGACGCTCGAGCACGTCGAGAAGATCACGCATGCGCTGGCCGAAGAATGGCTGCCACTGTACCGAGCGTCCCTGGCCGGCATGGCCTTCGCGGCCCCCATAGTGAACTCGCCGGAAGAGGTGGTGGGCATCGGGCCGGACGTGGAGATGCTGGTGATCCGAGACCCCGACGGAAACATGTGCGCCGGCATGGTTACGCTCAACGATCACCGCCGCGGTGTCTACACGGCCGGGCTGTACGGCGAACGGAACGGCCTGCGAGGCAGCCACAGCCTCTCCCGGGTACTTCATCTTGCCTTGATGAATGTCACCCGAGCACACGGGTTGCCACTAGCCAGCGCGGGGTGGGAGCCCAACCTGTATGGGCACATCGCCAAGGCTGGCCTAGCGGCATACAAGCTGTCGATGGGGTTCCGTCCAGTACCTCGAGTCGCGCTGCGAACCGACGGTTCCGAAGACGTGCTGACACGTGTTGTGCATGACGACGGGCTGACTCCACCGTTGGTGTTCTTCGCGTATCCGACCTGGCCGCCAGAGCAAGCCAACCTGATGGACGTCCGGCTCCGGGCCGTTGCACACCCCGACAAAAACACTCCATTCGAGTTGAGCGTGTTTGGCTCCGATGTCGAGTCGTTGGCACTATCGGCAGCTGAGAACGTGGCGGTGTCTTGAGAGGGCGGCAAGCCCCAGTTCCTGGTTACCACGTGGGTGTGACGCCCGGGTCGCAGTCAGATCCGCTTGGACGACTCGGCGGGTCGCCATCCCGCGTCAGCGTAGAAGTACGGACTGTCGAACGCCTGCCGCGCCTGTGAGTGGTTCATGGCAGCACGATCGACTGCGCCATCCCGGGCCGCCACGAATGCCTCAGCAATTAGGGCCATGGACGTCTCGGAAGCGCCTTCGAACGTGACCTCGTTGGTGCCCAGACGAAACACGGAACCGGAGACGTTCGGCATTTCATTCTCCGTCTGGACGTTGACCCGGATACCAGCCTCGGCCAGGGTTCCAGCGAGCTTGTTGGTTGCGGCGTGATCCCCGACGTGAACCCAGACCATGTGGTTGTCGGTGTACCCGTCCGTGCGGCGGGCAACATCAAAGCCCCGCTGCGCCAACTCGGCGCCGAGTCGCTTGGCATTGACGACGACCTGTCGAGAGTAGGCCGGGCCAAAGTGCTCGAACTCGCGCGCGGCCAGACCCAGTGCCAGGGTCGCACCGAAATGGTGACTGCTTACCAAGACGCGCTGCGCGTCCTTGATGAGCCGGCTCACGTGCGGCAGCCTGGTGAACAATACGCCCTTGTGCGGCCCGGGAAACGTCTTGTGCGTAGAGCCACCGAAGCTGGTGGCGCCAAGATCAAGGGGGTTGGGCGCCTGACCGCCGAGAATAAGCCCGAGGGTGTGGCTGGCGTCGATGTGTAGCAACGTGTGCGGGCTGTGCTCAGCGAGGCAGGCGGCAACCGCGGCGACGTCCAGTAGATGCAGGCTGTTAGCCAGGTCGAGGAAAATCAGGGATACGTTTTGTGAGGATAGGATTTTTCGTAGGCCAACCAGGTCCACCGCACCTGCCTCAACGGAGATGGCGGCAGGAACGAACCCGAAACGCTTGATCACTGCCGCAGTGGCGTAGTGACCTCCGCTCGCGGGGTCGATGCATACGACCGTGCTGCCCGGGTCGCCGCCCATGCCCGCAATTGCGATGAGCATCGCGCTGAGCCCGGAAACCGGGCGGAGGTTGACGAACGGCGCGTCAGACAGCGCCCTCAGGCTGCTGTACGCCACCTCTGTTTCGATGTCTGAAATGCTTTCCCCGCCCCTGAATTGCCAGAAATCCGGGTCGTGGTCTTCATTGAAGAAGTAACGGTTGTGGAAATCGAACTGCAGGGGCAACTGCGCCAGAGGGGAGAGACGGTTCTCGCTCGGGACCAGGCTCAACGCATCTCGACTACGGTTGTGACTATCACTGAGTCGCCGTGCAAGTTCATGGATTTGACGCTTGTGCTGTTGTTGCGGAGCCGCGCTGAGCGTTCCGTCTTCGACTACCCGCATCGTACCTCGCATGTCAGAATGAGTGATGGTGATGGCGGGCCAAGTGTGTCTAGCCGTTGACCCTGCGGCACTGCACAAGCGTCCAAAAATGAAAGCTCACTCATTTCCCGACGCTGCCCTTGCAGGTTCCCCGCCCACATCTGAGTGCCATGACTCGCAGCGCCTGCATGTGGTTTGCGTTGGCGGATCCTGCTGTTCGGGGAAGCGTTTCCACCCGCAGGGCACCCGAGCTCATCGCCTGAATGCACGTGTTCCACCTGCCCTGTAGGCACCCGAGATGGACGAGTCTTGCCCCTGCTTGAGTTCGGCATCGTGGACGGCCTGCTCGTCGGCATCGGAGCAGTCCAAAGCCCCGTCCGCCGCCGGCTCAAGCAGATCCCATATCGCCTCTACGCGATCATCGGCTGGCTCCCCGAGGCCGCTCTGAGCTACGGATCCCCATGATCATGACCAGCTATGCTAAGAGCTCGACCTGACTACGGCTGTTGCTGTCTTCCAACCGTTGATGTGAGACGCTCTTCCCGATCCGACAGCCGTCAGATCCGCGTTCCGGAATGGGCGTCGCCGTCTATGCGCCGGAATCACGCTACCGGCTGCCCTGCTCCACGGTCCGCTCGCGAAGCGCGGCCGACTCCGCCTCGAGCTCGCGCGGGGATGCGAACTTGAACAGGAGACTGACGGGCGGCCGCCAACCCGAGCGCGATTCGTAGCAGTTCAACAGCTTCGGGATCAGCAATGAGTGGCCACCCGCCTGGAAGAAATTGGTGTCCTCGTTGATGTCCTCGGACGGAAGAACCTCACGAAATGCTTGGAGCCAGACCGAGTCGGTCGGTTCTCCACTGCCAGGCTGTGGCGTGCCAGGTGTGAACACGAGGCCTCCCAGGTAAGGCGAAGGATGCTGAGCAGGCACCCTCTAAGGGTGGATGGCGGGATGGTAGAGCGGTCTGGAACGACCCATCGGCGGCTGGTCACCATGAACTGAAGGGTGAGGCTATGACACCCCCCGACGCATACGTACTGGCACCAGTCAGGGTCTCCCGCGTGATGCTCAGGCCGCACTCCTGCCGAGAGGGTTCTGTGGGAACAGCCCCGTCACGGGCCGCGGAGGGGTTCGCGGGTCACCAGAGGTTCGGTGAAGCACTGGCGGAGCCGGTGGCGGCGCGGCAGGGTGGGGCATGGCTCTCGGCCGGTTCGCCTTCGCCTGAGCACCTGTCGGAGCCGCAGCGGGAGACAATCCAGGCATCGCTGGACGCGGGTCTGGGGGGCGACCGGCTTCGAGGTGGACCAGTCTGGACGTCGGCGCGGATCGCACGGGTGTGTGCCACGCCAACGTCACGCCAAGCGAGGTGAGTAAGCCCGCTGCGGCGGCTTGGCCCTCTCGGTGTTGCTCGGTCGGATGCCTATGCTCGCGCTGACCGCCAGGCCCGTCTCTCGGAGCCGCGCCTCCGCTCGTCACCCTGAGCCGCTACCGCATCCTCCGCCTCGCCGACCACCGGCCCTGACCAGCATCACCACCTGAGCCCTGGACCGCGGACCTTCCCCCCAGCGACGCGCGAGGATCCCGTCGGTCTGCGCCGGGGGATGGACCGGTTGGTTTCGCGAGCGGCGATCCCGACGGCGATCGGGTCAGTTGTCGGCGGAGAGCAGGAATTTGTCGGCTGCCTGGATCAGCGACTCGACGATGTCGCTCGGAAAATAGTTTTCGTTGTATGAGACGACGGCCTGCGGGTCTGTTCCATCTAGTTCCCACCTGAATTGGATGGTTCGCGGCCAGGTCACCTCGCCCGGCACGTAGAGGTAGACGATCTCGGCTGTTGTTCCGGGAAGAAGCGATTCCCCGAGGTCCACCGTTCGTTTGTCGAGGACCACGTTCACCCCGGCTGCCCGGTCGGTGGAGACCAGTTCCTCGTTCCAGAGTCTGCCGGCGGACCGGAGCGGGAGGATGTACTCGAACACGTCAAGGGTGTGCGAGAAGACCTCCCGAACTGTTTCCAGTGGACTGCGCGACCCCGCAGCCAGGTGCAGGGGCACCATCTGGACGAACAGGCCAGCGATGTCGGATGTGCCCGGCAGCACGCGCCCGTGGTAAGGGGTGGTGGCTCCCACGGTCGGGGCGCCACTCACCTGCTGTAAACCTGACAGCACAGCGGAGGCCACCGTCACGAACGATGTCGCCCGGGCGCGCCTGGCGATGTCGGACACTCTCGCTTTCGTGTCCGCCGGCAGGGCGTGGGTCACCACCGTGAGCCTCGATTCGCCTTCCGATTCGAAGGTGATCGGAAAGGGCGGGGGGAACGTGCCGAACCGCTCGGTCTGGGAGCGCCAGAACGCTCTCCGCTGCGCACCCCAGGCAGCGGACAACTCGCGGCGCTCAAGCAACGTGAAGTCGTGATACGCGTTCTTCTCGACCTTGTCGGGGACGCTCGCCCCTCGAGTGGCGCGCTCATAGAACACGCCGAAATCCGCCATGAAACGCTTCCACGTCTTCTCATCGACGATGATGTGATCCAGCACGATCGCGAGGAGGTGCCTACGCTCGTCACGCTGCACGATCGCGAGGCGCGACAAACCCACACCGGCGAGGTCGAACGGAGTCGTGACCGTGCGTACGGTCTCAAGCGCCTCCATATCCGAATCAGCGGTGTAGAACTCCACCTCGCCCAACACGTCGTCGTACGTGCACGCTTCGTCCGGCGAGACGTACGCCCGACGCAACACGTCATGACTCAGGCAGACGCCACGCCACGCCTGACGAACGGCGCCGATGTCCAACGCCCCGTCAAGCCACGCCACGCAATAAACAAGATTGTGCCTATCCGCGAACTCCCCAGACAGCCGGGCCATCTCAGCGAGCGCTGTCGGACCCCGCGTGACCTCACCCCGGCCCACAGTCATTTCCCCACCCTTCTCTCAGCCCAAAAGGGCGACAACGCGTTACCGTAGGACGGCGTCGGATTTCGAAGCATGATCGAGTGTGGGACCCGATTCAGAGCGGCGGCTGACAAGGCAGAGGTCGGTAGACGAAAGAGCCTGTCTATGGCGACTCGTCGACCGGAGCGTTCCACCGTTAGCGCGAAGCCGAGGTGTGCTCAGCAACGGGAGTCTGCCTGCCACGCATGCCCCTTTCGGCCGTGACTACGGCTCTGCCGACACATGAAGAATCTGACCTATATTACCGGTGCACGAACCCCTGAAGCCCTAACAGACAACAGGAGTCGGGGGCAGCGTCAGGGAAGATCCAGGCACTCGCTGGGCCTGAGGTGCTGACATGGCGAATGAGCTGCGGGTACAAGGCCTCCGACGGAGTCTCCCTGACTAGTGCCAGTACGTACGCGTCCGGGCGGTGGCATAGCCTCACCCTTCAGTTCATGGCGACCGACCGCTAGAGCACCGTTCAGTCTGATCCACGATTCCCTTCGTCCATCCCTAAAGGATGCCTGCTCATCATCCTTCGCCTTACCTGGGAGACCTCGTGTTCACGCCCGGCACGTCACAGCCTGACAGTGGAGAAGCTTCCAACTCGACTTGACTCCAAGCATTTCGTGGAGTTCTTGAGTCGCCGACGACGACGAGGACACCGGCTTTCTTCTGGCGGGTGGCCATGCACTGCTGATCCAGAGTCCGTTGACGCGCGAGGGTCCACCTTCGAATAGGCAGCGCCTGTGAGTTGCTGTTCAAGTTCGCGTCCTCGCGCGAGGCCGAACCTGGGTCGGCCGCGCTTTGCGAGCGGTCCGCGGAACAGGGCAGCAGGTAACGCGATTCCGGCGCATCGGCGGTCAGCGCTATACCCGCGACGCCGGACCTGGACGGCTCTCGGGTCGGAGGAAGCGTTTTCACCCGAACTACTGAAGGAGGGCAGTAGCCATAGTCGATTTCGAGATCAGGCCTAATCGGAAGCCGATGCCCGAGGCGGAGCGCCGAGCGGCGGTCGACACCGCTGCGTTCGGTCAGGTGTTCACCGATCACATGATCACTCTGCGCTGGGATGAGGAGCGCGGGTGGCACGACGGACGGGTGGAGGCCTTTCAGCCCATCTCCCTGCTGCCGTCGGCGTCGGTCTTCCACTATGGGCAGGAGATCTTCGAGGGGATGAAGGCGTACCGCCACGCAGGTGGGTCCATCGCCCTCTTCCGGCCGGAGCGCAACGCCTCCCGTTTCAACGCTTCCGCCCGTCGGATGGCGATGCCGGAGATCCCGCGGGAGACGTTTGTCCGCGCCGTTGAACTGCTCGTCCGGCAGGACCGCGAATGGGTGCCGGACGGCGAGGGCAACAGCCTGTATCTGCGGCCGATGATGATCGCGACCCAGCCGACGCTGGGGTTCACGCTTCCGTCCGACAGCTATCTGTTCTGTGTCTTCGCGAGCCCGGTATCCGGGCCCTTCAACGGACGCACCGGGCCGTCTGCGCTGTCCGTCTGGCTGTCCGAGGAATACAGCCGCGCCTCGCCCGGCGGAACCGGTGCCGCGAAGACCGGCGGCAATTACGCCGCGGCGTTCCTGGCTCAGCGAAACGCTGTGAAGAACGGCTGCGACCAGGTCGTCTGGCTGGATGCGGTCGAGCACACGTGGGTCGAGGAGATGGGCGGGATGAACCTCTGCTTCGTCCAGGGTGCCGGTGACTCTCAGACGCTCATGACACCTGCGTTGACCGGAACGCTACTGCCGGGGGTGACGCGGAACTCGCTGCTCCAGCTCGCCGAAAGACTCGGCCTCGGTTGCGAGGAGGGGCGCATTTCGGTAGATCAGTGGCGCAAACAGTGTGAAACCGGCAATACCACCGAGGTCTTCGCCTGCGGGACCGCAGCAGTCATCGCGCCAGTTGGACAGGTGCGCGGCGCCAATGGCGGATGGACGATCGGCGACGGCCGCCCCGGACCGGTCACCATGCGGCTCCGCGAAGCGTTGATCGGCATTCAGTACGGACGCATTCCAGATGAGTTCGGGTGGGTGCATACCGTGTGCTGACCATATTTGGCCGCAGGCAGGACTCACAGAGGAAGGTGTCCCAACTTGAACGAATTTGACAATCCCAACGGCACGTTTGTGGTCCTGGTCAATGACGAGGAACAGTACTCGTTGTGGCCGTCGAAGCTGGAGTACCCGACCGGTTGGCGGGAAGCACGGCAGACCGGCTCTCGCGAAGAGTGCCACGCATTCATCGAATCAACGTGGTCCGACATCCGGCCGGCGAGTGCCCGAGGCACCGCGCCTGAGCACGACCCGGTAGCGCTCATCCACGACATGGTTGCCGACCAGGCCAGGCGTACGCCCCACAATGTGGCGGTCAACCACGCAGGGACCGCGTTGACCTACGAGGAACTGGACACGCAGGCTGAGTCGCTGGCCGCCCGACTGCGTTCGGCAGGCGTGGGCGGCGGGTCCGTCGTCGCTGTCGTTCTCGGCCGGTCATTGCCGCTCATCACAACGCTGCTGGCCATCCTGAAGGCCGGCGGGGCGTACCTCTATCTCGACCCGACCGAATCGCCCGACCTGCGGCGTCGCATCTTGGCGGACTCCGCCGCCCGGTTCGCCGTCGTCAGCGGCGAGACTGCGGACGCGGTCCCGGAGATCGGCCAGATCCTGTGCGTCGACGACGAGACCGCCGACCGGTTCTCGCCGGAGCCGGCCGACGAGACGCCGATCACGGCGGACACCCCCATGTACGTCTGCTACACCTCGGGGTCCACGGGCGAGCCCAAGGGCGTCGTGGTGCCGCACCGCGCGGTCTTCCGGCTGATCAACAAGCCCGATTGGATCGATGTCCAGCCCCAGGACGTCTTCCTCCAGCTCACCCGCGTCGGGTTCGACGTCTCCACCTTCGAGATCTGGACCCCGCTGATCCGCGGCAACCGGCTCGCGCTGGCCAGCACCGGCCACGCCGATTTCGGCGAGCTCATCGCCACGGTACAGAACGAGGGCATCACCGTTCTGTGGCTCACGACCGGGCTCTTCCACAAGATCGTCGACCACCATCTCGACGGCCTCGGTGGGGTCCGCCACCTCCTCGCCGGCGGAGACGTCCTGTCGCCGTCGCACGTCCGGCAGCTCATGGAAGCACACCCGCACCTCATCTTCACCAACGGCTACGGCCCGACGGAGAACACGACGTACACGACCTGCTGGACGTCACGAACGCCACCCAGTGGTCCCCGGGTGTCGATCGGGCGGGCCATTGAAGGCACTACGACCATGATCCTCGACGACGCGCTCCGGCCGGTGAAGCCGGGCGAGGTCGGCGAGCTCTGGGTCGGCGGCCCCGGAGTCGCCACGGGCTACCTGCGCAGGCCGGTGGCCACCGCGGAGAAGTTCGTCGCCGACATCGACCCCTCCAGTCCCGGCGCCCGAATGTACCGGACCGGCGATCTCGTGGTCGTCGACGACTCCGGCGACCTCGACTTCCTGGGCCGTGCCGACCGACAGCTCAAGATCCGCGGCTACCGCGTCGAGCCGAGCACGGTGGAGATGGAACTGATGTCCCATCCGAAGGTGCAGCGGGCTGTGGTGCTCGCTCACACCGACGGTGCGGGCGACGCCCGGCTCATCGCCACCGTTGCCGTCGGGGAACTCCTGGCGGACGAAGCGAGCACTCTGGGCAACGAGTTGCGCGACTACCTGCACAAGAAACTGCCCGCGCACCTCGTCCCATGGGGGATCTTCCCCGTCACAGACATCCCACTGAACCCGAATGGCAAGGTCGATCGCTCGGCCCTGCCCGCGGCCAAGATGCCGCGCAACGTCTGGAACGAATACGTCGAGCCCTCCAACGATCTCCAGAGGAAGCTGGCGGAGATCTGGAGTGACGCCCTCGAGATCGAGCCGATCGGCATCACCGACGACTTCTTCGAACTGGGCGGGCACTCACTGCTCGCGGCCGACCTGCTGGCCGCACTGGAGAGTCGATTCACGGTGGCCATGTCCGCGCGCACCCTGTTCCTGAATCCCACCATCGAGGCTTTGGCCGAAGAGGTCTCGCAGAGGCTGGATCTCGCTGCGGCCGAGGTCGGAAAGGCGTGACGAAGATGACCGATCTGGAGGAGACGCCTGCCCGCCTGGTGGGCAGATGCCCGGTGAGTCACACGGCGGCGTTTGGTCCCGCCGACCCAGTGCTGTTCAGCGACGGTGACTACCGTGCCACCTGGGCCAACTTGCGCGGCCTTGATCGGCTCACCTGGCAGCAGGTGGACGAGCGCCGCGGCTTCTGGTCCGTGGTCAAGTATGACGACGCTGACCGTGTCCTGCGCGACCACGAGACGTTCACATCTGAACGCGGAACGATGCTCGACACCCTGGGTAGCCAGGACCCCGCGGGCGGCCGTCAGATTCCGGTGACCGACCCTCCGCGACACACCGGAATGCGCGCCAGGCTGCAGAGGGCGCTTACGCCCAAGTCGCTGGAGGCCCAGCACGCGGCGATCCAGGGTCTGGTGCGCGAGCTGTTCGCGCCGCTCGGTGACGGCGGTTCGTTCGACTTCGCCCAGGCCATGCTCATGCTCCCCGTGGCGGTGGCCGGCGTCGCGATGGACCTGCCCCGGGAGGACTGGCCGCGGCTGTGCCACCTGCTCAACGCATCGATCGCGGGCAGCGATCCCGACTATCTGGACGCCGGCAGCGGCGATGCCGTGGCGACGGTGGACAACGCACACCGGGAGCTGTTCGCCTACTTCCAAGAGGTCTACCGCGAGCGCAGGCGCAAGCTCGGAGACGACCTCATCAGTATCTTGATGACCACCCAGGTGGACGGTCGCCCGATGGCACCCGGCGAGGTCATGTCCAACTGCTACAGCGTGCTGCTCGGCGCGTCGGTGACAACGCCGCACTCGCCCAACTACGTCATGTCCGAGCACATCGGGGACGGGCTGCTCGACGAGTGGGCCGCCGACATCAGTGTCACCGGGTCGGCGGTCGAGGAGGCCCTGCGGCTCGCGGCGCCCGTGAACTACTTCATGCGCCATGCCACCAGGGACGTCGAGGTGCGGGGAACCGTTGTCCAGGAGGGCGACCCGCTCGTCGTCTGGTTCGGATCGGCGAACCGAGACCCGGACGCGTTTCCCGATCCCGACACGTTCCAGCTGCGCCGCAAGCCGAACCGGCACCTCTCGTTCGGGATGGGACCGCACTACTGCGTCGGCCACTCGCTCGCCCGCACCACCCTGAAGATCCTCTTCGAAGAACTGCTGACCACATACCACCGGTTTGAGCTCGCTGGCACTCCGGTACGGATGCGCTCGACGTTCGTGTCCGGTTACAAGCATCTGCCGATCACGGCACGCCGTATCTGAGGAAGACCGGAAGGTAAGAGGTTCCATGTCCGACGGACATCGCTGGTTCAAGCGATTTCAAAGCCCGGCAGCTGAGGCGACCACGCTGCTGTGCCTACACCACGCGGGCGGCAACGCAGCGATGTTCCGCGAGTGGCCGCGGCTGCTGCCACCGTCGATCGATCCGATCGCGGTGCAGCTGCCCGGCCGTGCCAACCGGATCGACGAACCGCCGTTCCACGCCATGGACGAGTTGGTCGACGGCCTCGTCGATGCCGTCGAGCCGCTGTTGGACCGGCCGGTCGCCGTCTTCGGGGCAAGCATGGGTGCGCGGGTCGGGTGGCAGCTTGCACATGCCCTGCGCGAGAGAGAGCTGCCGATGCTGCGTGCGCTGTACGTCTCGGCGAGCTCGGCGCCGAGCCTTGATCGCGAGGTGCGCGGCTGGGACGGCCCGGACGAGGGCCTGGTGCAGTACATGCAGAGGCTGGGAGGGACACCGGCCCAGTTCCTCGACGATCCCGAACTGTTGGCGGGAATCGTGGCCACCCTGCGCGCTGACCTGACCGTGCTCAGTACGCACACGTATCAACCCGACGTGCTGCTCGACATCCCGATCACAGCCTTCGCCGGCGTGGACGACGAAGAATCCACGCCGCAGCAAATCGAGCCGTGGGGCAAGGAAACCACCGGTCCGTTCGTCATGAACGTCATCGAGGGCGGGCACTTCCTCGACACGTTTGCCATGAGGCTCGTGACCGACGCCATCTCGGAGGACCTGCGATGAACGATGTCAACGCGAGACTGAAACCGAACAAGTGGTTGCCGCGTGTGCCGCTGGCCGACGCGTCGGCGCGCCTGTTCTGCATCCCCTACTCCGGCTGCGGGGCGATGATGTACCGGAATTGGCCGGAGTCCTATCAGGGAATCGACTTCTGCCGCCTGCAACCGCCGGGCCGGGAGAACCGGTTCAACGAGCCGATCTTCGCCACCTACCAGGAGATGGCGGCGGCGCTGGCGGACGCCGTCGAGCCCTACCTCGACGTCCCCTATGGGTTTTTCGGCCACTGCGGTTCAGCGCTCGCGGCGTATGAGGTATCTGCAGAGATCGAGCGGCGCGGATGGCCGACGCCGAGCTCCCTGTTCATTTCGTCGCAGGTCGCACCGCAGGACGGCCCGACCGGGCGATGGCTCGTGATGAACCGCTCCGAGTTGAACGACGAGCTGGACAAGATGACCATAGCGATGGGCGGCACCCCGATCCCCGAGCTCAGCGACGTCTACCTGGACATTCTCGAAGAGGACATCGCCACCAACAAACGGTACGTCATGCCGAATCCTCAGCGGCTGATGACGCCGATCGTTACGATCGGATGGAGCGAGGACATCGAGGTCGATCATCGGAGCATGGGCGGGTGGGCGGCCTGCGGGGACACGAAGTTCGTGCTCCTCAACGGCCCACACCAACAATTCCTCAATGCGCCGGCGGAACTACTCGATACCTTTGCCATGAGCCTACCGAGCCGTGCATGAAGCCCTCCCCGGGTTGGGGGCAGACATAGGCTGAAACCGCCGATCCCGTCCTGTGGTACCGCCTCGGCCTGCTCACCTCGGCAGGGGTGCTGATACCCAGCCAGCCGGGTCAGGACGGCGCTAGGCCGTCGTGTTTCCCGTCGGTGACTGGCGGCGCGTCAGCGACGGAGGCGGGTGCGGCTACGACGAGTGCGGGTGTGCGAGAAGGTGACATCGGGTCCTCGTCGGGTCGTGAACCGCCGCAACTCGATGATCATAGGCGCCGCCTCATGCGCCGACGTCTCCACAGAGGCCGGAATCGCCTCGAAGTTCCTGGTCAGCACCTCGGCTGCCGACTATGCAATTTGCCCTGTCCGGGGCCGCCTCCCGTTTAGAGAAGCGGTCTCAGCTGTGGAAGTACGCCCAGGTAAACGCCCACACTCCCGGCCGCTGATCCCGCACACCCCACGAGGAGCACCATCGCCCTGACTGATGTCAGTACGCCTGCCGCCGGAGGGTCGCTAGTGTGCAGTTCCATACAGTCAAAGAAATGCCCCCGCTCAGGGCCTCGCACAAACCGGCATGAGATGACCTAGCTGCGATAGAGATTGGCTGCCACACATGGAGACGTTCAATCCGACCTAGCTCCCGTCGGAGCAAACCCAGTTTTGGGCTCCTTCTCGTGGCCGTGATAGCCCGTGAAGTGAAACTCAGAATTGCCGACCGAGATGTCGTCCGGCTACCCACCAGCCCGGCTGGGGCGAGGCCGACGCGCCGCTCGCCTAAATCTAAGTGCGCTCCCTTTGCGGCCTGCCGCGGGGGAGCCGCCAGGCCGGGAGCGGCAGTTACTGGACAAACCCGTATGGGAACCGACGATCGCACGAAGGATCTGATTAATGGCACAGCTCTTTGCGCGAACGCTACTGCCTGAGGTGCGCGACCACCTGGAAACGACAGGTCACCTTGGCGACGGCAAGCTCTCCGAGCGAGCCGGGGCAGTGGTCCGCAGCCTCGCCAAACACGACGAGATGCGGTATCTGATAGATCAGACGCTATCGGACGACGGTCAACTCGCCGAGATCGCAGCGCGGTCATATTATCACGCCAACAGCTTTCTCAAGCTTGTTCTGGCGGTCGGCGACGAGAATGCCTGGAAGCTTCGCCTCCATGTATGGCATCCACAGTCGGAGTCGGATCGCCCGCCGAGGGAAGACATCCACTCGCATCGCTGGGACTTCACGACCGCCCTGCTGCTCGGCGAGTACAACGCCCGCGAGTACATGATCGCCCCCGGCGAGGAGTACCACCACTACAAGTACACCCCGGTTCGGGCGGACCAGTTCTTCTCGCTGGAACCCATGGGAACCGGGCAGTTGGCCCAGATGTGCGAATCCATCGTCCCGGCGGGCACGATTTACCACCTTGACCACAGGGTCCTCCACAGCATCGCACGTTCGCACGACGGGCCGACGGCCACACTCGTCCTGCAAGGGCCCACGGTGCGGGACTCGACGAATGTTTATCGCACGACCCCGGTAAGCGAGAAGGGCGGAGTCGGACAAGTCTACGTCGCGCGGCCCTCCGTCCAACAGCTGCGCGCGGAGCTGACCCAGCTCCTCCGCTGGCTGTGACCCCAGGCCGGGAGCACAAAGCCGTGACTCAATACAAATACACAACTGAGGCAGCCGCACGCTTCAGCAAGCACGGCGTCGACCTGAGCGTATACGGACTGGTCGATTCTTCTGTGACTGTCGCCCATGTCCGTGTCGCGGAAGGTCACTTTGAAGAGTTCTACAACCTGAAGAGCACGTACACGCTTTACATCATCAGCGGCTCTGGCACCTTCTATCTCAACGACGAAGCCCTGGATGTGAGCGCCATGGATCTGGTCGTCATTCCACCGAAAACGCGCATCTACTATTTCGGAACCATGGAGATGGTTCTCACTGTCTCGCCGGCGTGGGACGAAGCAAACGAACGGCACGTTAGATTTCTGGAAAAGAGCCACATTTCTAACCTCCCCGCCTCTCTAGATCGCCGCCCGGTCTAGACAACGCTGGACCCAGGCGACGGGCAAAACTCTCTCTAATCGCGTGACGGGAAGGCCGTACAATGAATCCTCTTGAACTGGAAGCAGACCGCAGAGCCGCCTCGCAGTCTGCGGCTGACATCTTCAACTCGGCAGTCGCGTCCTGGGCAATCGCCGCAGGATGGGAGATCGGCGCACTCGATGAGCTGAGCGAGAAGGGCAAGCTCGATACGCGCGACTTCTCCGAGCAGCATGACCTGCATGTCCAGTCGGTGAGGGGCATGTTCACCGCGCTGGCCAGCGTCGGCGTCGTCGAGCGTGATGGCGACACCATCCTCCCTGGCTCATTGTTTGACGAAGTGTTCCAGACTAAGTCATTCTTTCATTGGCTCAGCCGCGGTAGCGCGCCTTTGTTTACGGCGATGCCCACGGTCATGAAGAATGCCAACCGCGTCGGCGACTTCTACACCCGAGACGCGCCGGCGATCAGTTATGCCTGCCGCGAAATCAATGCGGAGGTCTTTGATCCTCTCTTCTGGTCGGTGATGGAGAGTCTGGATTTCCCCTTCACCAAGGTTGCCGATCTCGGTTGCGGCAGCGGTGAACGACTGCGGCAGATCGCCCGACGCCATGCCGGAGTCCAGGGCATCGGGCTCGACATCGCCGCCCGTTCGCTGGAGGCCGCCGAGGCCTCCACCGTGGAGGCCGGGCTCGGCGATCGCATCTCGTTCGGCATCGCAGATGCTCGCGCGCTCGAGCCTCGTCCCGAACTCGTCGACGTCGATCTCGTTACCAGCTTCATGATGGCGCACGACTTCTGGCCGCGCGAGGAGTGCATCTCCTCCTTCCGGAAACTTCGTGAGGTATTTCCGAACGCGCGCCGATTCCTACTGGCGGACACCGCTCGGTTGACCGATCTGCCCGACCACCGATTCCCGATGTTCAACCTGGGCTTCGAAGTCGGACACGACCTCATGGGCGTCTATCTGCCGACGATGGAGGATTGGGAAGGCGTCTTTCCCGAGGCCGGCTGGCGGCTGGTGAAGACGCACCGGGTGCAGGGGTTGACTAACGGATTCATATTTGAGCTCGAATAAACCGTGTTAAGGAGCTGAGAAGTACGTGCAGGAACAATCAATAGAGACCTCCGACCCGTACTATGTCGCGCGACGTGCCGAAATAGCGACCTTGGCGGATCGCTGTGGTCCGGATGATCCGATCCCCACGATCAAGTACACGGAGGAGGAGCACGAGGTCTGGCGTCTGGTGTGCGAAAAACTCGCCGCGCGCCACCGCACGGACGCCTCGAACGAGTACCTTGAAGCCGCGGAAGGTCTCGCAGTTCCACGGGAACGGATTCCGCAGCTGCGAGACATCAGCAGACGTATCGATTCGCTTTCCGGCTTTCGGTTCAGGTCGGCACCCGCGCTCGTTCCTTTTCGAGATTTCTGCAACGGCCTGGCAGGTTCGGTCTTTCACTCCACACAATACCTGAGGCACCCTGGCACGCCCTTCTACACTGCCGACCCGGATATGTTGCACGATGTTGTCGGGCACGGAAATGTTCTGGGGGATAAGCGGTTCGCCCGTCTATACCGCCTGGCTGGAGAGGCGGCCGCGCGAGCCGAAAGTGAGGCGGCGCTGCAGTTCATTGCCAAGGTGTTCTGGTTTACTCTTGAGTGCGGACTGATCCGACAGCAGGGAACGACCAAGGCATACGGTGCTACGATCGTTTCCTCATACGGAGAGCTGAACCACTTTCGCGGCGCTGACATCCGTCCGTTGGATCTGAAGAGCCTGGCCGACGTCGATTATGACATATCGACCTACCAGAAAACCCTGTTCGAGGCGGACTCGATGGACCACCTCGAAGATGTTGTGGGCGGCTTCTGGGAGACCTGCGACGACAATACTATTGAGGCCCTCCTGGAACTCCAGCCGTTCAGATGACGTGACGGCAGATGGGCTGAGGTGAGGCCAAGAAGGGTCAAGTTGGTGTGCGGGTATGGCGTTCGCAGGTGGTTGACCGGCAGTACCCGGTGAGCTAGGTCGTGGTCCGCTCGATGACCCACCTGCGATCGCCGACGTGCCCTGAGGGCTCGATTCCCTTACGGGGTATACAGAGCCGATGCGTTAACCGTGGCCAGTCTCCACAGCTCAGGTATACCGGCGCCGTGTCGGCGCCCAGGCGCTGGAGCGCGCTCCTCGTGCAGCCGGTCCCGGAACACCGGCACGTGACTGGAGCAGGGATCGTTCCGCCACTCTGTCGCGACACCTCACCTCCCACAACCGGGGGTGGAACGAGGGGGACCAGTGCTGGAAGCTGGCACGGATCGGCGTGCTGATCACACGGACGTGGCACGCCAACTACACACCCAGCGGGGTGAGCAAGATGCTGCGGCGGCATGGCCCCTCCGCACAGGTGTGCCCAGCACTGGGCCCCGTTCCTTCGTGCCTCAGTCGCAGAACGCGAAATTTTCCGCCGACTCCGTCAGCGGTTCATCACGAACGACGCCAGGAAGCAGGGAAAGGTGTTCCTCGCGGACCAGGTCGAACCTGAGGGCGAATGCGACCAATGCTTCACGCTTGGAGTGCATACGGCCTCCGTCCACATACTTGGCCCAACGGCTGATCGGTAGCTTCTGATCGGCGAGATATTCGACGTGATAGTTGATGCTGCTGCGGTTTGCTCCTCTGAACTGGTCAGTGCACTTCAGCCTCTCGACCACCTCGTGCACGGAGGGCACTGCCGCCATGGATGAACCGCGCAATCGAGGCTCACAGAGCGCAGCGAGCACGGCAAAGTACTTGCTCGTCGTGTCCAGCTTGAACATGTTCGATTCGACCGCTGTAGCGGCCCGCTCAGGTGTAAGCATGGTCGGCGGCGGAGCAAAAACAGTAAGTTCGGTAATTCCTGAATCTGATGGAATTAGAATGCGAGACATTTCAAATGGAATTACCATGCCCAATCGCCGGGGGCGGGCTTTGATCAGCTCCGCACCCCCCTCCAGGTTCTCGATGACAAAAGTCGAGCACGCGGTGAAATTCGAGAGGAGGAGATGGCTGTCTGAAACCTCGAACGCCCCGAAACCTGGTGCAACATTGAGTTGGAATTCCCCGGTGCGGCTTGATATGCCAAATTCCAGACGATCGTCGGCTTTCAGGTTAACGCGACCCGCCTTGGGATTTACTCCGTTAGGGTTGCGATAGTTTCCCCGCCAGGTCACGATCACTTCTACGTCGGATTCAGTTTGCTTAGGCATGAACAGCACTTCCCCGTTTTTGTTTACACGCCATTTTTAACTGTGTCGGCCCGGAAGCCTTCCCATCGCCTCAACTGTCACCGTTTACTCAGTGTGACGTGGGTGTCGATCGGCAGGCTTCATTGACCCGGCAGGGCAAACCTGGTATCGAAGCCCGCTGGCATAGGGCTTGACGAACCCACAGCCGGCAACACTCCCAAACGTCGTATCTGACCCGCTTGTCGATCCTACAACGCCCACTGTGAACCTCGCCAGGGTCAATGCGTAATGGGATAAGCGCTGGTCACGGTGACGATGATGTCGTGTGGCACGGTTGGCCTGGGCGGTGGTTGGCCTCGTCGTCGTGCGGGGCAGCGGCTTGAAGTGTTGGGCAGGGCAGTAAGGACGGCGGGTCCGATGCCTATCCGCGGCTTGTGGAGGTCCTTACGGAACGTGACGTCCCGGCTGGGATGTGGGCGGCTCCGGATGTGCTATCTGCAGCCGGTGCGGTCGCGTAACTTGGCGGGTTGGGCCTGCTCGGCGGGTAGCGACACCGCGACGTAGGTGGATGTGATCTCCATTCTTGACGCTCGACGGCCCCTGGGATAGCATCCTGAATATTTGTGATTTCGCAGAACTTCGTGCCGGTCCTGCATTCCGACGCGGATCCCTCCTTGGTGTGATCTCGCATTTTGACGATTCGAATGCAGGCCGCAATCACGCTGCACGTGTCCAGTGTCGAAGAGGTCGAAAAGCGGATGGCCAGCAATTCGAGATCGGGGCATGGAGCAGGTCTCACCTCCTCTACACGAATGGGCGAAGCCGTGAAACCCGCATCCCTCATAAAGCTCGCGACCTGGAACATGGGGGGCGGGATTCTCGGCGCATCCCATCAGCATGGCGCAATCCCCTCGCCGGACTACTATGCATCGGTACTGCGGCGGCATGGCCCCGATGTGGTCTGCCTTCAGGAGGCTCACGACTACCACGGGCGTTTCGAGAGTCAGCCGCACTGCCTGGCGCGCCAAGCGGGGTATCCGCACGTGCTGTCGTTCCCGACCAGCGCCTCGCACCTAGCCGAAGACGCCAGCCTTACGCTGGCGGTCCTCTCCCGATTTCCGCTCGGCAACGGGGTGTACAGGCAGTTCCCCAATCCCGGTTTGACTGGCACCGGCCCTGACGGGGAGCCATGGTTGCTGGCGGACAAGGGATATATGATCACGCAGGTAGACCTGGGTGGCCGTCAGATGGGCCTGATCAACGGCCACTGCTTTCCGTTGCGATACTTTGGCGCACGTGCCACCGACCCAGGTTTTGCTGAGGTATGGCACATGCTCACACAGGACATGCTGAAGCTCAAGGAGATCGGCCCGGCGGTGGTCGCCGTCGACCTCAACCACGAACCCGTCGAGGACGTGCTGAATGAGGCCCTCACGCGAGACAGGTACATCAACGCTTTTGCGAATACCGTCACGACTGTCAGGGGCGCCAAGCGGGACTACATCCTCTACGAGCAGGGGATGCGTCTACTAACGGCTACTGTGACGGCCACGGAATCAGATCACGCGTATCGCCAGGTGAGCCTTGTCCTCTAGGCCGTGACCTCGAAGATGCACAACCATGCCCTCTTCGCCGACGGCAGGTACCTGGACAGCGCTTCCTGCTCGACGTCGGACAACTCGTAGCGACGGACCACGCGCTCCATCATCCGACGCCACGAGCCCTTGATGACGCCGCCTAGTACGGCAGCCGCCATTTGCTAGTTGGCCAGGGCATAGTCTCGGTTGAGTCGGGTGCGTTGGTGGAACCAGCGTGCTCGGGCTTGGTGGCGGCGTCGCCAGTTGCGCCAGTGGGTGTCGTGGTCGGTGGGTTTCGGTCGGTGCCA
>NZ_WBKR01000034.1 GCF_008868155.1 Micromonospora sp. ALFpr18c | reverse complement strand
GGTTTTGGGGGTCAGCCAGCTTGCGGTGGGAGACTGGTCGGTGTTGATCTGCCAGTCTCTGGAGACCTGGTCCACCGCGATCGGGTAGATGGTCAGCGTTCCGTCGGGGTCGATGCGCAGCCGCAGGAACGACTTGGAGTCCTCGATGCCCTGACCGGCGAAGAGTTCGTTGACGTTCACCCCGAACGCGCCCGCCACCAGCAGGTACGCCGCCACCAACTGGCTCGCCACCAGCCCGATCACCGGGCCGTAGAGCACCGCCGCGGCGGCTGCGGGCAGCGGCCACGGCCAGTGGTAGAACGGCAGCGCCAGCCAGACCCAGGTGCCGCCGGCGGCCAACGCCACATGAGCCACGCCGTGCCCCACGCCGAGGATCCAGTGCCGCGCGTGCCGTTTGCCGCTCGCGCTGGGCGGCTTGGCGAACAGGGCCGCCGCCACCACCGTCACGAGCACCATCATCACCAGCGGAACGCTGAACAGTCGCTGGTCGGTGCTGTCGGCCCAGTTCGCCGTCGCACCGGCCATGGCCAGCATCAGCAGGGTGTGCAGGGTGCCGAGCAGTGTCGCGAAGCCGGGGTTGCGGAACGGCAGCCGGCCGAAGATGCCCCAGCCGTAGCGGCGGGAACGGGCCGCGTCCGGGTAGCGGGCCACCAGGTCGTACGGCTCGGTGCGGCTGGCCCGCCGGGTCGGGGTGTCCCGTGGCGGCACCTCGATGCGCTCGGGCAGCTTGTGGGTGGGGTAGAGGTACGCCCCGCCGCCACCGCAGGTGATCAACTGCCGGTCCGTGCCGGCGTAGCGGGCGTAGTGGTGCAGGTCGCCCGAGAGCAGCAGCCGGACCTGCGCCCCCGTCGGGTCGATGATCGTACGGACGAAGTAGTCGATCGAGTCGTACGCCGTCGGGTTGTCCGCCGCCTTGACCCACGTCGGCGCCGGTGCCGCGATGATCACCTTGGACTCGGGGCCGAGCCGGCGGGCGACCTCGTCGAAGTAGGCCAGCTGCGGGTCGTCCAGGTATGAGCCGGACTGGTCGTCCACACCGAGCAGCCACCAGCCCGCCGGCAACTCCACCGCGAAGTACGACCGTGACTGCCCGGTACGCCACCCGGCGAAGTTGCGGTCCCGGGAGCGGACGAACAGCCGCAGGAAGGCGGTCAGACCGTCGTACCAGTCGTGGTTGCCGGGCACTGCGAACAGCGTGGGACGTTCCGGCGGCATCGCCGGCAGCGCGGCCTGGTACGGGCCCTTGCACCGGTCCTCGTAGGAGGCGTAGGCCGCCGACGGGTACACCTGGTCGCCGCCCATGACCAGCGTCTGTGCCCGGGGCAGCCGGTGCCCGTCCACGGTCAGTTCCGGCTGCGCCAGCAGGTACGCCACCGAGTAGGTGGCGTTGAAGCCGTCGCCCAGATCGGCGACGTAGTCGAGCCAGACCCCGCCGTCCGGCCCGACCTGGCGGAAGATGTCGTCGCCGAACGCGTTCTGCAACTCCCGCTTGTCCAGGTACGCCCCGAAGAGCATCGCCAGCAGCGTACGGATGCCGGTGCTGATCAGCAGGAACGGTGCCAGCCACGGCACCGGCTTGCGCGGCGTGAAGCCCAACTCCAGCGGGTCGGTGCTGCGTGGCCGTCGAGCGGCCCGCTCACTGTCGGGGTGGTCGCTTTCGTCGCTCACCCGGCGCAGCGTAGTCCCGGACCCGATCATCCGCTGTCCGGTAAGCGTCCAGATGGCGGCCGATGTCCGGATGGTCGTGCCGGCCGGGGTGGGGGTATCCCGTTCGGTCGGTGCGCGGGTGGTGCCGTACACTTGCTGATCGTTGCCGCCTTAGCTCAGTCGGCTAGAGCGACGCACTCGTAATGCGTAGGTCGACGGTTCGATTCCGTCAGGCGGCTCGTGTAATGCCCTGACCAGCAGAAATGCAGGTCAGGGCATTATTTTCATCCATGAGGATTTGAGTCACCCCCCGAAAATGGCCCCTGGTGCCGGCTGGACGGAGTCAGATCGGGCCGTCGTGCGGGCGTGGCCGGCCAGCGGTGGCGATGCACCGCGGAGAAGGCGTGAGGTGCGGACACAGTTCGGGTAGGGCCGTTGGTCACGTCGTTCAGTCGGACCAGAAGTTCCCCAACCGGGCGCAGACTGTGGTCCCGGTTTCTCGGGTGGGGTGATGCCTGCGTCGGTGGCGCCTGGTCGCTCGGTAGTGTGGGGTCCCCGATGACCGACCTGCCGGAGGTTCCTTGTGGGGCGGCTGGTGCTGACGGCTGATGAGGCGGCGGTGTGTGAGGCCGTCGGGGTCAGATCGTTTGTGCAAGCTCGTTCACTGGTCGCGAGCGGCGCTCTGGTCGAGGTGAGCTGGGACCCGCGTTCCGGCCGTGGACGGGCCGCCGTGCAAGGCGAGAGATCTGGTTGGGTGACGGTGTCGGTCGTCGTCGGCACCGACGGTGCTCTCAAGAGCGTCAGTGGCACGTGCACGTGCTCGGCAGCTCCGGTGTGTGCGCATCCGGCTGCCTTGGCGTTGATCGCCTGCACCTCCGAGGCGTCCAAGCCGCAGCCGCCGTCGTCGTCATGGGAGTTGGCGTTGACTGACCTGGTCAGCGTCGACAGTCCGGCCGATGTGCCCGGTTCTGCGGAACTGGCGTTGCAGTTCGAGCTCGAGGACGGTGACGGCCGCGGGAAGTGGCGGATCGGGCTCCGGCCGGTCGTGCCGGGCAAGAGGGGCTGGATCCGGAGCGGTGTCTCGTGGGGCACCCTCGGCTTCGGGTACGTTCCTGATTCACCACACACGCAGCATCACGTGGATCTCTTGACGGAGTTGCTCGCGCTGACGGACGACGAGGGGGGTGCCCCGTACGCTTACCGCTACTACGGCTCGGGTCAGCGCGTCGTCTATCTGGATGAGTTCCGTAGCCGGCGAGTATGGGACGTTCTGGCCGAGGCGCGGGAGGCGGGTCTGCCCCTGCTGCAGAGCGGCCGGGCCGCGTCACCGGTTCAGATGTGGGCACGGCCGGTGCGATTCTCGGTGCGGGCCGATCGAGTCGCTGCGGGCCTGCGGCTACGTTCGGCGCTGACCGACGGCACGGAGACGATCGATCCCGAGAAGCTGATCGTGGTCGGGCAGCCGGCGCACGGCGTCGCCTGGTGGGGTACGACGGGGCCAGGTTCCTCGACTGATCCGGGTACTTTGCGGCTCGCGCCCCTGGCGAGACCGTTGAGCGCGCGGGTCACGGAGGCACTGGCTGCTCCAGCGATCGTCGTCCCGGCCGTCGAAGAGCCCCGTTTCCTGCGGCAGTACTATCCGGGGCTCGTCCGTCAGGTCGATGTAGTGCCGGTCGACGAGACGGTGGGTCTGCCTGAGCTCGGGAAGGCGACGCTGACGCTGTCGGTGCGGCCGCTACCGGAACATCGTATGTCGTTGTCCTGGGATTGGGTCACCGTCGTCGGTTCGGGAAACCAGGTAGAGCCACTGCACGCCGGTGTGCACCACGATCCTGACCGGGCCGCGACGCTGCGAGGCATCACCGCTCTGGTGGCGGACCCGGCGTACGGGCTGACCGAGCCGTACCCAGCCGGACGGCGGCTGCTGGAGCATGCTGTCGTTGCCGACGACGCGATGCTGCGGCTCGTACGCGACGTGCTTCCCCGACTCGGCGCGCTGGACGGCGTCGAAGTGGTCGTCAAGACGGATGACGACGTCCCGGAGTATGTCGAGACGCAGGAAGCCCCGGTCGTTTCGTTTGCGAGCGCGACCGAAACCAGCGCCGGCACGCAGGACTGGTTCGACCTGTCCGTCCGGGTCACCGTCGATGCTGAGGAGGTCGGCTTCGAAAGGCTGTTCCTCGCGCTCGCCGCCGAACAGGAGTTCATGATCCTGCCCAGCGGTCGCTATTTCCGGCTTGAGCAGCCAGAATTCCGGCAGCTGCGCGACCTGATAACGGAGTCCCGTGAGTTGGAGGACGCCCCGCCCGGTGTGGTGCGGGTCGGACGCTTTCAGGCGGGGCTGTGGCAGGAGCTGTCCGAGTTGGGCCTGGTCACCGGTCAGGCGGCGGTCTGGCAGGAGTCCGTGCGCGCGCTCAGCGACGCGAAGGCTGGTCCCGCCGACCCGCCACCGGTGGGGCTGGACGCTACCCTCCGGCCGTACCAGCTGGAAGGCTTCCGATGGCTCGCCACCCTGTACCGGCATGATCTCGGCGGGGTGTTGGCCGACGACATGGGGCTGGGTAAGACGTTGCAGGCGTTGGCTCTGATCTGCCGCGCCATCGAACAAGCTCCTGCCGGGGCACCGTTCCTGGTGGCCGCCCCCGCCAGTGTCGTCAGCAACTGGGCTCACGAGGCGGCGCGCTTCGCCCCGCATCTCAGCGTCACCCCCATCGTCCAGACCGGTGCGCGTCGGGCCCGAACGCTGGAACAAGCGGTCACCGGATCGCACATCGTGGTCACGTCGTACACCCTGTTCCGGCTTGAGTACGACGATTACGCCGCGTTGCCGTGGACCGGTCTGATTCTGGACGAGGCGCAGTTCGTCAAGAACCCTCAGTCGCAGACGTACCGGTGCGCAAAGCAGTTGCCCGCCGCCTTCAAGCTCGCGATCACCGGTACGCCGATGGAGAACAACCTGGCTGAGCTCTGGGCACTGCTCTCCATCACCGCACCCGGCCTGCTGCCCCGGCTCGACCGTTTCACCGACTACTACCGCCGGCCGATCGAGAAGGACCACGACGAGGAGCGGCTCGCGCAACTACGTCGCCGGATCCGCCCGCTCATGCTGCGCCGCCGCAAGGCTGAGGTGGTCACGGAGTTGCCGGCCAAGCAGGAACAGATCATCGAACTGGATCTGAACCCCAAGCATCGCCGGATGTACCAGACCTATCTGCAGCGGGAACGGCAGAAAGTCCTCGGCCTGCTCGGCGACATGCAGAAGAACCGCTTCGAAATCTTCCGCTCGCTGACCCTGCTGCGCCAGGCCAGCCTCGACCTGACCCTGATCGACCCGAAACACCAGGCCATCGCGTCGACGAAACTCGACGCGCTCTGCGACCAGGTCACCAATCTCGCCGCCGAGGGGCACCGGGTTCTCATCTTCAGCCAGTTCACCCGTTTCTTGACCACCGCCCGGCAACGCCTTGAGGAGGCCGGCGTCGCCTGCTGCTATCTCGACGGCAAGACACGGCGGCGGGCGGAGGCCATCGCCGACTTCAAGAACGGAACGGCACCGGCTTTTCTGGTAAGCCTCAAGTCGGGCGGCTTCGGGCTGAACCTGACCGAGGCGGACTACTGCATCCTGCTAGACCCGTGGTGGAACCCGGCGACCGAAGCCCAAGCGGTCGACCGTGTTCACCGCATCGGTCAAACCCGCAAGGTCATGGTGTACCGCCTGGTTGCCAAAGACACCATTGAGGAGAAGGTCATGGCGCTACAAGCCAGGAAGGCCGAGTTGTTCAGCAGCGTCCTCGACGGCGGTCAGTTCGCCTCCGCCGAACTGACCGCCGCTGACATCCGCAGCCTGCTCGACTGACTCGTGCCCATGGCTGTCTCGTCTCGCAGGGCTCCGAATATCCAGCGGTGGTCATCCCGATCACGACCAGCGCCTGGATGATGCTGCAGCGCAATCTGCTCTACACCGGCATACCTCACCGATCTCCGGGCGCGGCAGGGGCCTGCCGACCGATCTTTACCGAAGCCCTCGACGTCGTGGACTGGAGAACGATGCCAGCGACGGATCTCAACCGACAAGATCAGAGAGCTGCGGACTCGTCTGTCGCCCTCATCCCGTGCAGGTCGTAGCTCAATTCGCCGGCCTCCAGGCGCGCCCGCAGTCCGGTCTCCTTCTCTATTCGGGCCTTGGTCGCCGCAGCCACCTCGGCGAGGCTGTTCCTGTCGACGACCACTGCGCCGTCGGCGTCGAGCAACACGATGTCGCCGGGTGCGATGGCGGCGCCACCCACCATCACCACGACGTCGAGCGAGCCCCGCTCCTGTTTGGTCGCGCCCCGTACGCGGTGCCAGCGGGCCCAGATTGGCAGGCCAAGTGCGCGCAACTCATCCACGTCCCGGACCGCCGCGTCGACCAGCACACCAACGGCACCAGCCACCTTGGCCTGCGTTGCCAGCAACTCGCCGATCAGCGCGGTCGGTACGGGATCGGGCATGCTGAGGACCAGCACCTCGCCTGGCCTGAGCACCGTCATGGCTTCGTGTACGGCTCGATTGTCGCCCTGTCCGCATTGGACGGTCCGGGCCGGGCCGGCGACACGGGCGCCCGGCACGATCTGCGTCAGCTCCACGTCGATCAGACCGCGCCGCCCTGACGCCTCGTACACGGTGGCAACGCCACCGGCGATCAATGCGGCAAGGGCGTCAGGGTCGATCTCGGTGCGATGGGGAGTGGCGCTCACAGCGCACCGACCACATTCGGGATCAGCCGCTGGAATGCTTCGGCCTGCCGGATCGCGGTGTTGCCGCTGACCCGACGAGCGTGGTTGCCGCGCTGCTCGGCCCGCTGGGTGTAGTACTCACGGAGGTAGCCCTGGGCGCCCATCGCGGCCATCGCGTCCTGCTTGGCTGGCATCACCTCCGTGATGTCGACGAAGACGGTGGGTGTGAAACCACACAGCTCGGGCTGGTGTGGTTCGAAGACCAGGAACTCCGAGGGTGGTGCGGTTTTGAAGCCGCTGGCGACACCGGCGCCGGAGGTGAGCTGCCGGGCGGTCGCCACCGCGGCGTGCGCGGCCGGGTGGTCCGGATTGAACGGGTCCCGGTCTGGGTGAGTAAGGATCACGTGGGGGGCGTAGTCGCGCATCAGCTCGGCCAGCCGATCGATGTCCTCATCCCGGATACGTAGTGGGTAGTCGCCCAGATCGAACGCCTCGAGTTTGGCCCCCACGGCGGCTGCGGCCCGCTCCGCCTCTGCGTGCCGAATCCGTTTGACGTTCTCGATCGTTTGGTTCGGGTCCTTCCAAAGCTCGCCGGACTCGCCCCGTTCGCCGTACGAAAGGGCCAGCACGAGGGCCTCCCCGCCGGCGGCGGTGTGGGTGGCGACCGCGCCGGCTGCCCGCCAGACGAAGTCCGCGCTGTGCGCCCCGACCACCAGCAGCCTGCGCCTACTCATGCCGGTACCTCCGTCTTCGCCGCCGCGACCTGCCGGGAGTTGACCACTGCCATCGTGTGGATCTCCTGCTCGCTGAAGCCGGCGTCCAGCAGGCGGTCGGCGAAGAGCGCGAGACCGTCTTCGACTGGCGGGTTGAATGGTTGTCCCAGGTCGCTGGAGAGGATCGAGTGTTCGGCGCCAACCTGCCGGATGTTGGCGAACAGGTCGTCCCAGGCGACCTTTCCGGTGTGCGGCGTGGTGAAGCACCGTTCCAGCAGGGCGCCGGCCTCGGCCAGTTCCCTCTGTCGATGTACTGGCAGGCGCTGGGAGGTGAACTCGGGGTGGGTGACGACGATGCGGCGTACGCCTTCCTCCTTCGCGGCCCGGACCACGGCGAGGATCTCGTCGCCGTTCAGGTGCCCGGTGGCGAGCACCAGGTCGTGACGGGCCATGACCCGCAGCACTTGCCGCACATGGTCGAGTACCAGGCCTTCCTCGTCGATGACCTCGACGACGGCCGGCACAATGCCCTGGGCGTGCAGGTCGGCCTGGAGCGCTCCCCACATAGCTGGTTTGGCACCGGGTGGATCGGTGGCGTTGCTGCGGCGTTGGTTGCCCGAGTCGACGGTGGGCATCCAGACGATCCGCGCGCCCTGGCGGCCCGCGATCTCGACTGCGGCCGGGTTCATGCCGCCGACCGATCCGTTCAGCGTGACCGCGCCGAGCACGTCCACGTCGGGGACCACCTTGCGCACTACTGCCGCGCGCTCAGCGGTCGGCACGTAATGGGACTTCAGTACGAAGCCGGCGAGGCCGACCTCGGCGAACCGTCGTGCCAGGTCGAGGTCGTCGATCCGCCGTTCCATCACGTCGGGAGCGACGTGTACGTGGGTGTCGTACGCCCCGGTGACCAGGGCGCGGGCACGCGGGGACGGGACGGGGTGGTCTGACATGCTGCTCCTTGGGAGGGCTGGTGGGGTGACGCTCGACTCAAGCCGCGTGGGTGGAGTCGACGGGAGAGAACCGACGCCGGATCGCCGTCGCGGTCTTGTCCAAGGCGGATACGACGCTCGTAAGATGCTGGCGCATGGCGATTTCTGCGGCGTCGGGATCGCGATCGGCGATGGCCTCGACGATCGCGGTGTGCTCGGCGAGCGACTTGGGTGGTCGGCCGGCGACCAGAATCGTGCGGAACTGGAACCGGACGAGTTGCGCACGCAGGCCGGCGATGAGTTGCGCCGCGGTCCCGTGCCGGGCGGCCGCGATGATCGCCGCGTGCAGCTTGGCATTGCCCTCCGAATAGCCGAGCAGGTCATCCTGCTTGAGCTTCAGAGTCATCTGGTCGAGCTGCCGCCGGATCGCGGCGATTTCCTGGTCAGTCGCGTTCAATGCCGCCTGCCGTGCGGTCAGCGCCTCCAGGGCGGCACGCACCTGGAGGATCTCGACTGCCTCGGCCTCGGTGAACATCCGTACGTGTGCCCCGCGGTTGGGGGTGCGAACGACCAGACCATCCTGGGTCAGTCGGATCAGCGCGGTGCGCACCACCCCGCGGGTGACCTGAAGCCTGTCGGCCAACGTGGCCTCGACCAGCCGTTCGTTGGGCCCGAGCTCGCCATTGTGGATCGCCTGGCGCAGGTGCTCGTAGGCCTCCTCGGCGGAGATGCCTGCCGGACGTCGTGGCGAAGTACCCATGGCTGCGGTCACCGATCTCCCGTGTCGCCGGGCACGGCTTGCCGAGCCCGAACCGATTAGGCGGCACCAGGTGTGGTGCCGCCGCCCGCAGTGGACCGCCTGGCATCGTGGTGGCCCTGCCGCATCCCCGCTGCCGGAGACCGCCCTGCAAACTGTGCGCCAAATCTTGCACAATCTTGTAGACAGGATCGTTGCTCGCGATCCGGATGTCAACAGGCCATTGAGCTGCCGGAAGAGCAATGTGGCCGGCTGTTGGAGCTCAGATCGGTCGTATCTCGGCGGTGACAGGTGCGGCGTGAATCCTCTACAGTCCACGATCGATGATCAGTGGTTGCCTCTACCCGCCTTGCTCGGGCGCTCCCCGCGCCCGCCTCTCAACCCCCTGGAAGATGGAGAAATGATGATTGCGCGCTCCCGAGTGCTGGCAGCTGCGGTCCTTGCTGCGGCCCTCGTGGCCGTGGGCGGCTGCAGTGGTTCAGACGCCGACCCCAAGGATTCGAAGAAGGTCGATAAAGTCGCGTACGTCACGGCCTTCGGTGCTGTCGGTCGGGACGCCTTCGCCTGGGTAGCGAAGGAGAAGGGCTATTTTGATGAGGTCGGCATTGAGGTGGAGATAAAGGAGGGTTCGGGTAATGTGCCGAACCTCACCGCCCTCAAGTCTGGTCAGGTTCAGTTCGGCGCACTCGACTTCACCGGCGCGGTGATCCAGGCGGGCAAGGGCGAGTTCACCGACTGGCGGGCAATCGCGGCTGTTCACCAGCAGACACTGGTCGCCGTGATGACCACGAAGGACACCGGCATCAGTGCGCCGAGGGACCTCGCAGGCAAGACGATGGCCACCGGTGCCGGCTCGGTCACGGAACTGCTCTTTCCCGCCTACGCCAGGATGGCCGGGCTCGACCCCAACTCGGTCAAGATCCAGGGCGCGCAGACCACCGCGCTGAACGGGCTGATGGCCAGTCGCAAGGTAGACGCGCTCGGCACCTTCCTGCTCAGCCGTGGCGCACTGGCGACGACCGCGAAGAAGGAGGTCGTGGTGTTGCCGTACAGCGACTACCTCGGGGACCTCTTCGGCAACGCCATCATCACCACCCCGACCCTGATCCAGCAGAACCCGGACCTGGTGCGCCGCTTCACCGCGGCGATCCTCAAGGGGCTGCAGTACAGCGTCAAGAACCCGCAGGAAGCAGCGACGATCCTGAACAAGGTCAAGCCGACCTACCCGGTAGCGGCGGGCGTGGGTGAGATCGAGGCGATGGCCGCGTACGTGTCACCGGCCGGCGGAGCTCCGATCGGATCCATGGACGAGGTGCGGGTAACTCGGTCCATCGCCATCCTGCAGGGCGCCGGTGTGATCCCGAACGGCCTGACCCCGGCGAAGATCGTCGACAACAGCTTCATCCCCAAGGGCTGACCAAAAGCGTCACCTCGCGGACCTAACGTGAGGGGATGGTTGCCGCAGGTGGGCGCCATCCCCTCACGACCACCGGGCACACCATTCAGCGCCTCGCCGCCGAACCCCTGCCACACGACCCTCCACGGAGGAAGCCACCATGCCTGTCAAGCGGACCAGCCCCAGGTCATCACAACTCTGGTCGAGTGCCGGGCTGCCTGTCCTGGGCGCGGTGCTGGCGGTCGCCCTCTGGTGGCTGGCCACCAGAGTCTTCAACATCGAGCCATTCTTCCTGCCTGCCCCACCCGATGTCGTCGACGCCTTCTTCCGGCTGCCCGCCTATCTACTCAGCGAAGCCTGGGTGACCTTCCTGGAGACGGTCACCGGCTTCGGCATCGCCGCGGCTGGCGGACTGGCCATCGCGATCGTGCTAGCCGCCTCCCGAACGATAGAACGGATGACCCTACCGCTCATAGCCGGAATCAACGCAGTACCGAAGGTCGCGCTCGCGCCTCTCCTGCTGGTCTGGATCGGGTTCGGAACCCAACCCAAGATCGTGATGGTCGTCCTGCTCTGCTTCTTCCCGATCCTGGTCTCCGCCATGGCCGGGCTCACCGCGACTCCGAGCGACCTGAGCGAGCTAGCCAGCTCGCTCGCCGCGTCATGGTGGCAAACCTTCGTGAAGGTCCGCCTTCCCTGGGCGCTGCCGCAGGTCTTCGTAGGTCTGAAGGTGGCGACCTCACTGGCCATCGTCGGGGCGATCATCGGTGAGGTCATCCAGCCTGACCGGGGTCTCGGTTCGGTCGTCGTCAGCTCCGGGCAGTCCGCCGACACCCCGCTCGCCTTCGCCGCGCTGACCCTGCTCGCCATCATGGGGGCCGGCCTGTTCTACCTCGTGGGGGCACTCGAGCGAATCCTCGTGCCGTGGGCCCGAGCGATCGCGTCATGACCGGCGCACAGACCTCTGGGAGCATGATGATCAACCTCAGTGAAGTGTCACGGTCGTTCAAGAGCCGGACCGGTACTGTCAAGGCACTAGAAAACATCAACCTAGACATCCGCGACGGCGAGTTCATGGCCGTGGTCGGCCGGTCCGGATGTGGCAAATCCACCCTACTGCGGCTCATCGCCGGACTAATCCCGCAGTCGGCGGGCGACGTCCGGGTCGACGGCGAGCCGGTAACCCGACCTCGCCGTGACGTTGCCATGATGTTCCAACGCCCAGCACTGCTGCCCTGGCGGACGGTCCTCAGCAACGTGCTGCTGCCAGTCGAGATATTCCGGTGGCACAGGTCAGAGCATCGCGATCACGCCATGCACCTGTTGGAAATGACCGGGCTTGACGGATTCGCCAAGCGCCTCCCCCACGAGCTCTCCGGTGGCATGCAGCAGCGGGTCTCGCTCTGCCGAGCGCTCATCCAGCGGCCGAAGGTCCTGTTGATGGACGAGCCGTTCTCCGCACTCGACGCGCTGACCAGGGAGGAGATGGCGACCGAGTTGCAGCGAATCCACATGGATCTCGGCACGACCGTCGTCTTCGTGACCCACTCCATCCAGGAGGCTGTCCTGCTAGCTGACCGGGTGGCGGTGCTGAGCGCCCGGCCCGGCCGGCTACGACAGCTCGTAGACATCGACATCCCACGGCCCCGCTCCTTCGGGCACAACGCCCACATGGACCAGGTCGCCGCCTGCTCCGCGGAACTGCACCAACTGCTACTTGGCAGCGACTCGCCGGAAAGAGTCGGGCCCACCGAGCTTGTCGTTTGAACTCGGTCACCGGCGGTTGGGGTGGTCGGTTGGGACGTTGGCGATGGTCGAGGGGTGGCGAGAGCGAGGCGGCCGAGGCGGCGGGCGGCCTGCTCCGGGCTGCGGGCGAACAGTTGGGCCCGTGCGAGGCGGAGCAGGTCGAAGAAGCCCAGTGCGGCCGAGGTCTCGGGTGGCACGCCTTGGCGCTGGCGTTCGTAGAGGTCCGCCAGCGGAGTCCGGCTGGCGATCTGGGCGCCCACGACGGCACCGGCGCTGGTGCCGATGATGACCGCCTCCGGCGCCACGGTCACCCCCTCGTCGGCGAGCCCGGCGAGAATGCCCACCTCCCAGGCGATGCCGGTCACTCCGCCGCCGCCGAGCACCCAGACGGCTCGTGCGTCGTCCGTCATCGGTCCTCCACCTGAGGCAGTCAACTGCTAACGGTGTTCGCAGTTTCAGGCCAGCAGGGGCGGCGGAGGGTTGACAACGGGTGCTCAGGGCTCGCGGCGCCCGAAGATGATCGCGCCGAGCTTGCTCTCCGGCGAAGTGAGAGTTGTCTCCGACTCGACCCGGAAGCCGCTCTCGCGCAGCCAGGCCGCCACCTGGGCCGGCTGGCGCCGATGCACGCGCACCTTCATCGGGTGGCCGCCGTACCCCTCGGTCTTGAGGGTCGTCTCGTCGCCCACGTGGAAACCGAGCAGCAGCGGGCCGCCGGGACGCACCACCCGCCGGAACTGGGCGAGGACCGCGCGGAGCCGATCGTCGGGGACGTGGATGAGCGAGTACCAGGCGATCAGGCCGGCGACCGAGCCGTCGGCCAGGTCGAGGTCGGTCATCGAGCCCACCTCGAACCTCAGGCCGGGGTGGTCGCGCCGCGCCACCGCGACCATGCCGGGGGAGAGATCGATCCCGAAGGCATTGAGGCCCAGCTCGTGCAGGTGGGCGGTGATGCGGCCCGGCCCGCAGCCCACGTCCACGACCGGACCGCCGCCCCCGGCGCGGACGAGATCGGCGAACAACGCCAGCGCCGCCCGTTCGTACGGTGCCTGCGCCAGCAGGTCGGTCACCAACTGGGCGTAACTGACCGCGACCTTGTCGTACGAGGTGCGGGTGTCGGCCAGCCAGTCGTCAACGTCCACGCCGTAAAGCTAGATCACCCCAAGTGGATGGTGTCCCGCGGCCCCTCAGGCGTAGATGTTCTTCGCGTACTCCGGGCCGTAGTGTCGCTCCAGGTCCTCCAGGCTCTCCACCGGCGCCTCGACCTCCTTGATCAGGCGGGCGCGGGTCGGCAGCGCGTCGGGCTGCCAGGTCTCCGGCTGCCACAGCGCGGAACGGAGGAACGCCTTCGCGCAGTGGTAGAAGATCTGTTCGATCTCCACCACGACGGCGAGCACCGGCCGGTGCCCCTTGACCACCATGTCGTCGAACCAGGGCGCGTCGCGTACGAGCCGGGCTCGCCCGTTGATCCGCAGCGTGTCGGTCCGGCCCGGGATCAGGAAGAGCAGCCCGACGTGCGGGTTGTCGAGGATGTTGCGGTAGCCGTCGGCCCGCTTGTTGCCGGGCCGCTCCGGCAGCGCGATGGTCGTGTCGTCCAGCACCAGCGCGAAGCCGGCCGGGTCGCCCTTGGGGGAGACGTCGCAACTGCCGTCGGCGCCGGCCGTGGCCACCAGGCAGAACGGCGCGGCGGCCAGCCACTGCCGGTCCCGCTCGTGCAGGCGGGGGCGATCCTTGTTGGCGGCCCGCGCGCCCGGCACCCCGAGCAGTTCGCGCAGCTCCTCATGCGAGGTGATCTCCACCGTCACGTTGATTCTCCCTCAGCCGTTGACCCGGTGGCGGGCACCACCGGTTCTCAGCCTAGGCCGCCGTGACCAGGGCGAGGTTTGTGCCTGGTTGCCGGGGGTACGGCCTCACCCGACACGCCCGCCGCACGAACCGTCCGCAGGAGCCAGTCAGCCAGTAAGCCGACCAGTGGAGGCCGGGAGATGGAGAGCCGACTCAAGGTGCTGGGTCACCCAGTCCATCCGATGCTGGTCATGTTCCCGGTCGCGCTGCTGGTCACCGCGGTGCTGTTCGACCTGGTCGACACGGTCGGCGGTCCCGACTTCCTCGCCGAGGTCGCGTACTGGAACATCACCGTCGGTCTGATCGGCGGCCTGCTCGCCGCGGTGGCCGGCTCGTTCGACCTGCTGGCGATACCGACCGGCACCCGCGCCAAGCGGGTCGGTCTGCTGCACGCGGCCGCCAACGTCGCGGTGATCCTGCTCTTCGCCGCCGTCTGGGCGGTCCGGCTCAACGCGGACTCCCGGGCCGCCGGCGGCGCGCTGATCGCCATCGAGCTGGTCGCGGTGGCGATCCTCGGCATCAGCGCCTGGCTCGGCGGCGAGCTGGTCGACCGGCTCGGTGTGGGCGTCGACCGGGATGCCGGCCTGGACGCCCCCAGCTCACTGCGGCCGACCACGGCCACCCGGCGGATCGGAGAGGTGTGATGAGCGAGCAGCAGAGCGGCGGTTTCGGCCGGGGATGGCGGGGCCGCCAGCAGGGCTGGGATCCGATGGGCGAGTTGCAGGCGTTGCGCGCCGAGCTGAGTCGCCTGGTCGGTGGCCGGGCCGGGGCGTCCGACGTCGATCTGAGCGAGACCTCCGACGGCTGGGAGGTCGTCGTCCGGCTGCCCGGTGTGGCACCGGAGGAGGTGGCGGTCGAGCTGGACGACCGGGAGCTGTGCGTGCGGGCCCGCTCCGAGGCCGAGGTCAACGCCGACCAGGGCATCCCGGGCGGCTTCGAGACCCGCGGCTTCGAATATCGGATCGACCTGCCGTCCCGAGTCGACCCGGAGGGCATCGACGCGGTGATGGACCACGGCCTGCTCCGCGTCCGGGTGCCCCGGGCGACGCGGCCCACGCCCCGCACCATCACCGTCGGCCGCACCGGGCCGCGTTCCGGCGGCTCTTTCGGGGGTACGCCGATGCCGGCCGATCCCGCGGCGGACCGGGAGATGCACCGCCCGGACACCGTCGGCGAGATCGACCGGCCGTAGCGGGCCGCGTGGTCACCCCGCCCCTGCTCGGCCCGACGGCCGGGTACGTCCCCGACGTGCGGCGGATTGCCGTGCTGCGCGCGAACGCGCTCGGCGATTTCATCTTCGCGCTGCCGGCGCTCGACGCGCTGCGTGCCGCGTACCCCTCGGCGGAGATCGTGTTGCTCGGTGCGCCGTGGCACGTGAAGCTCTGGCGCGACCGGCCCGGCCCGGTGGACCGGGTGCTGGTGGTGCCACCCGCGCCCGGCATCCGTACGCCCGAATCGGGTGAGCCCGAGTCGTCGATGGACGACTTCCTGGCGGCTGCCACCGGCGAGGGTTTCGACGTGGCGGTGCAGATCCACGGCGGTGGCGCCAACTCGAATCCGCTGGTGAGCCGGCTCGGCGCACGGGTGACCGTCGGCCTGCGCGCCGACGACGCGCCCCCTTTGGACCGGTGTCTGCGCTACGTCTACTACCAGCACGAGGTGATCCGCTACCTGGAGGTGGTGGGCCTGGTGGGTGCACCGGCGACCACCATCGTGCCGGCGTTGGCGGTCACCGACGCCGACCGGGCCGAGGCGGCCCGGGTGCTCGGGCCGGCCGACCGGCCCCGGGTGGCGCTGCATCCGGGTGCCACCGACACCCGCCGCCGTTGGCCGGCCGAGCGTTTCGCCGAGGTGGCCCGTGCGCTGCACGGCGACGGGTACGAGGTGCTGGTGACCGGTACGCCCTCCGAGCAGGAGGTGGTGGACCGGGTCGTCGCTGCGGCGGGGGTGCCGGTCCGGCCGCAGGTGGCCACGCTCAGCCTCGGCGGGCTGGTCGGCTGCTACGCCGACTGCGCGCTGGTCGTCTCCAACGACACCGGCCCGGTGCACCTGGCCGCCGCCGTGGGTACGCCCACGGTGGGCATCTTCTGGGTCGGCAACCTGATCACCACGGCGAATCCGTTGCGGGGCCGGCACCGGCCGATCAGCTCGTGGATGGTGCACTGCCCGGTCTGCGGGGTGGACTGCACGCCGGGCATCTATCCGCACCGGCCCGGCGACGGCGAGTGCCCGCACCGCGACTCGTTCGTCACCGACGTGCCGGTGGTCGAAGTCCTGGAAGCCGCCCGCGAACTGCTCAACCCGTAGGTCAGGCCGGCTGCGGGGTGTCCTCGTCGGCGAGGACGACCTCCCACGCCTCCACGTCCCGGGCGGTGACCGTGGTGGGGGACTCCAGGTGGTACGCGCCGCTGGGCAGGATGCCCGCCCCGCCGTGCCGGGCCAGCACGGCGAGCTGGGCGGCGACGTCCTCGCCCTGGTGGTTCTCCTGCACCCGCCGCCAGAAGTCGAAACCGCCGGAGTCGACGAGCTTCGCCCGGTCGTAGAGCACACACCCACCGATCCAGGAGACCTTGTACGCGCGCCAGGCATCGGGCGGCAGCGCCGCCTGTGCGGTGACGTGCAGCAGGTTGGCCGCCGAGTGGATCCGGGCCCGGTTCCACTCCGGTGTCCCCGGCCGGATCCGCTCCGGGGTGGGCCGGCCGTCCCACTCCTCGTAGTGCCCGTGTGTCTCCGGCCGTACGTCGTCGACGTACGAGAGGCCGTGCACGCCGTTGCCGACGAACCCGCAGCCCAGCTCCTCGATCGCGGTGACCAGCCGGTGCAGCGCCCCCGGCTCCAGCCAGACGTCGTCGTCGAGGCTGAGCACGTACCGGGCGGCCGAGGCGGCGAGCAGGTACGCCCGGTGTTCGGCCAACCCGCGCCGGGGCAGCCGGCGGGTCAGCAGCACCGGGTGACCCCGGTGGCGCAACGCCCGGGCCATGGTCGCCGCGGCCGGGTGCGCGTACGCCGGCTCGGCGTCGGACTGGTCGCTGACCACCACCCCGAAACCGGGCACCCCCTCCTGGGCGGCGAGCCCGGCGAGGGTGACCGCCAGTTCGGCCGGCCGGTTACGGGTCGGGATCAGCACGTCGACCAGCCGTTCGGTACGGAAGCCCGCTGGCGTGTCGAGGTCGAGGGGGCGGTTCACGACGCCCGGGTGCGGGTGCTCAGCGACGGGTCGTTCTCCCGGGCCGGGTCGTTCTCCCGGGTCGGCTCGGTCTCCCGGTCCTGGGTGTGGGACCGGATCCGGTCGATGATCGCCGACGTGGACCGGTCCGGCACGTACCCCAGGGTGCGCACCTGGCCGCCCAGCCGGCGCACCAGCGGCGCCTCCGGCACCAGCTCAGGTGGATAGTCGCCGCCCTTGACGTACACGTCGGGGCGGACGGCCTCGATCAGCGCGGCGGGTGAGTCCTCCTCGAAGACCACCACGTGGTCCACACAGGACAGCGCGGCGAGCAGGGCACCGCGGTCCTCGACCGGGTTGACCGGCCGGTCCGGGCCCTTGAGGCGACGTACGCTGCCGTCCGAGTTGACCGCGACGATGAGCAGGTCGCCCAGGGCGCGGGCCTGTTCCAGGTAGCGGACGTGACCCCGGTGCAGCACGTCGAAACAGCCGTTGGTGAACACCACCGAACGCCCCGCGTCGCGGTGCTCGGCGACGAGCGCCTCCAACTCGTCGGTGCCGACCAGCGACGGGTGCCCGATCGTCTCCGCCGGCAGGTCGAGCGCGGTCAGCAGATCCTCGCGCCGGCACACGCAGGTGCCGGTGTCGGACACCGTGCTGGTGGCCGCCAGTTGGGCGAGCTGGGCGGCGGTGGGCAGCGGGGCGTCGGCGGCCAGGGCCAGCGTCATCGCCGCCAGGTAGGCGTCGCCGGCACCCACGGCGTGGCTCGCCGGGACCGGTGTGCTGTGGCTGCGCCGCGGCTCCCCGTCGGCGCCGCCGACCACCGCACCCTCGGTGTCCAGGGTCACCGCGACCACGTCCGCCCCGGTGTGCGCGCGCAGCTCGGCCAGGCGTGACTCGGCCAGGACGGCCCGGTCGACACCCGCACCGGCCTCGGTGTTCACGGTGACGCCGGTGCCGGTGACGCTGAGCCCGTCGCCGGTGAGGGCCACTCGGCCCTCGCCGGGCGTGGGTTCGCCGACCGGCCCGGGGCGATCGTCGGCGCGGGCCCCGCCCGGGGCGGCGCCGACACTCAGTTCGGACGGACCGTCGGCCGGGTCGATGTCGGGGTGTTCCAGGTGCAGGCCGGTGTCGGCCGTCGGCCGGGTCGCACCGCCGGCGCGGGCCAGCAGCCGGGTCGCCTCGGCGAAGCTGGGGGTGACCACGGTGGGCGCGAGGCCCCGCCAGTCGGCCAGGTCGTGGGCGTCCAGTGCGACCGTGGCGTACCGCTCCCGCTGCTCGACCAGCCAGGCGCGCACCGGCGCGGGCAGCGCGCCGAGGCCGTAGTCGCAGACCACCAGGGTCGGCGCCTGCCCACCGGCGGCGGCCCGCAGCTCCTCGGTGGCGCAGGCCAGGGCGGTGAGCAGCCGGGTCACCCCGTCCGGGTCGAGCGCGTCGTCCGCGTCGCCGGAGTCCTCCCGGAGCAGGATCTGGTTACCCGCCAGCATCCGCCGCTTCACCGGGGTGGGCCGGCCCGGCTGGTTGACCGTACGGTCCCAGACGCCGGCCCGGTCCAGACAGTCGTGTAGTTCATCGCCGGCCACGTCCGCACCGACCGGTGCCACCAGCACCGCCCGACCGCCGAGGGCGGCGACGTTGACTGCGGTGTTCGCGGCCCCACCGGCGGCGGAGATCCGCCGGCGCAGGGTGAGGACCGGGGCGGGCGCCTCCCGGCACAGCCGGTCGGAGTCGGCGAACCGCCACTCGTCCAACATGGCGTCGCCGACGATCAGGACTGGGCGTCCGAGCCAGCTCTCCACGACGGTCGCGAGCCGGCGCTGTTCCGCTGCTGCTCCTGCCATGCCTCCCCGGGTCCCCAGCGGCCCTCGGGACAAACCTGCCCGCTGCTCGGCCCGGAAGCCCCCGCTGGGCTGTTTCGGGCGTTCGAGGTCGGGAAGGGAACTCTGGTACCCCCGGAAAGGAGACGTACCGACATGGCACCGACACTGCAGGGCAAGCGGATCGCCTTCCTGGCCGCCGACGGCGTCGAGGAGGTCGAGTACGTCCAGCCGCGCGAGGCGGTCGAGGACGCCGGCGCGACGGTCGAGCTGGTCTCGCTCAAGCCCGGCTCCATCCAGTCCTTCAACCACCTGGACAAGTCCAGGACGTACGACGTGGACGTCACCGCGGACAAGGCGGACGCGGGCGGCTACGACGCGCTGGTGCTGCCGGGCGGGATGGCGACGACCTCCCCGCCTTCTGCGCCCAGATCACGAAATCCTTCGCAACCTCCTAACCCCACCCCGGTGATCAAGAGGTTTGCGTCATGACACGCCGTGCGGGATGACGCAAACCTCTTGATCAACCCTGCGTGGGCGGTGGGAGGTTTTTTTCGGTTCGGCGCATGTTTCGGGGCTCGCGGGATAGATGGGCACATGACCACCGAAGCCTCCGCAGCGCCGGTGCTGAATCGCCAGCAGATCCGGCTGCTCATGTTCGGCCTGATGACCGGCATGCTGTTGGCCGCACTCGACCAGACCATCGTCGGTACGGCCCTGCCCACCATCGTCGGCGAGCTGGGCGGGATCAACCACTACTCGTGGGTGGTCACCGCGTACCTGCTCGCCTCGACGGCGTCGACGCCGCTGTACGGCAAGATGGCCGACCTGTACGGGCGCCGCCCGGTGTTCCTGTTCTCGATCGGCACGTTCCTGGTCGGGTCGCTGTTGGCGGGGTTGTCGCAGAACATGACCCAGCTGATCGTCACGCGGGGCATCCAGGGCCTCGGTGCCGGTGGTCTGCTGACGTTGGCGTTCACGATCATCTCGGATGTCGTGTCACCTCGGGAGCGTGGCCGCTACCAGGGGCTGTTCGGTGCCGTTTTCGGGATCTCGTCGGTGGCCGGTCCGCTGGTCGGTGGTTACTTCGCGGAGACCGACTGGCGGTGGATCTTCTACATCAACGTGCCGCTGGCGATCCTCGCCATCGTGGTCTGTTACCACGTGATGCGGCTGATCCCGTTCGAGCGCCGTGACCACGCGATCGACTGGCTCGGCGCGGGACTGCTGGTGGCCGGGGTGAGCTGTCTGCTGCTCGCGTTGAGCTGGGGCGGCAACGAGTACCCGTGGGGCTCCGGGGTGATCATCGGCCTCTTGGTGGCGGGTGCCGTGCTGGCCGTCCTGTTCGTGCTCCAGGAGGCCCGGGTCGCCGAACCGATCCTGCCGCTGCGGCTGTTCCGCAGCGCCACGTTCGCGCTCGCCAACTCGGCCGGCTTCGTGCTCGGTCTGGTGATGTTCGGTTCGATCATCTTCATCCCGCTGTACCTGCAGATCGTGAAGGGCGCCTCGCCGACCCGGAGCGGTCTGCTGATGCTGCCGATGATGGCCGGCATCATCGTCACCTCGATCCTGACCGGGCGGGCGATGAGCCGGATCGGGCGGTACAAGTGGTTCCCGGTGGTCGGGTCGGCGACCCTGGTGGTGGGCATGCTGCTGTTCACCCGACTGCAGGTGGGCACGTCGCTCTGGGTGGCGTTCGGCTTCATGGTGGTGATCGGCGTCGGCCTGGGTCTGTGCATGCAGTCGCTGGTCCTCGCGGTGCAGAACGCGGTCTCCGTGCGGGACCTGGGCGCCGGCACGTCCTCGGCGACCTTCTTCCGGTCGCTGGGGGGTTCGTTCGGGGTGGCGATCCTCGGTACGCTGCTGTCGTCGCGGCTCAACTCGCAGTTGGCCGACCGGCTGCCCGGAGCGATCGCCCAGCTGCCCCCGGAGCAGCGGGCAGCGGTCGCCGCCGGCGGCGGCACGAACATCTCCATCAACGACCCGGCGACCATCATGGCGCTGCCCGGTGCCGTCCGGGCCGCCATCCAGGCGTCGTTCGTCGAATCACTGCACCTGGTCTTCCTGACCGCCGGCCTGATCGCCATCGTGGCGGTGCTGGTCACGGTGACGATGCCCAACAGCACGCTGCGGGGCGCGGGGCCGGAGGGCGCCACCGGTGGTGCCGACCCGCTCGGCGGTAAGGCCGCCGCGCCGGGCGGTAAGCCGTTGAACCGCGAGTCCAAGGAAGAGGCCGCCGCGGACATGGAGTCCAAGTCCCAGACGATGATCTGACCGCGTCGACGTCGGCCGCCCCGGACCAGTTCCGAGGCGGCCGGCGTCATCCGGCCACGAGGCGCAGGGGCTGCGAGTGCTGGCTGGTGAGGCGGTCCAGCGCGGCGGAGGTCGCCGCGTCGGCGGGCAGGTGGACGATCAGCCGCTGGTCGTCGTCGGGGAGTTCGAGGATCTCGTACGCCAGCCGGAGCATGCCCGCCTCGGGATGGGCCAGACGGACGATGCCGCTGGCCTTCGGCAGGCTGGGGACCGTGTCGACGCGACGGGTGAACGCGTCGCCCGCGGTGACGGTCAACTCGTCAGCCAGGGCGGCCATCGGCGGATATGCCCGAAACGGCCCCTGCTTGAGGGTGGCGACCTGCTCGTCGGCGACGTGGTCCCAGTCGGGGTACGCGCCCCGTGCCCGGGAGTCGCTGAGGACGAACCGGGCGAGGTTGGGCTGTGTCGCGTCCAGCAACCCGATCGGTCCGACCAGCCGGACGAAGCCGGCGGTGTGGGCGAGGATGTCGCTCAGCTGGTTGAGCAGCACCGCCGGTGTCGGACCGAGACGGTCGAGCAGGGCCTGCACGGTCGGACGTACCGTGCGCTCCGGCGTGGTGTCGCCCCGGCAGTTGAAGCCGGGATCGGCCCCCTTGCTGAGGCGGTACAGGTGAACGCGTTCGGTGCGGGTCAACCGGAGTGCGGTGGCGAGGGCGGCGAGCACCTGCGGAGACGGTCGACGGTCACGGCCCTGTTCGAGTCTCGTGACGTACTCCACGCTCACGTCGGCGAGGGCCGCCACCTCGGAGCGGCGTAGCCCGGTGGTGCGCCGGCGCGACCCGGAGGGCAGCCCCACCTCGGCCGGAGTCACCGCTTCTCGGCGGACGCGCAGGAACAGTCCGAGTTCGTTGTCGCTCACCATCCGAACGTAACAACGCCGGCCATTCCGATGGTGTCCCTGCCACTACCAGCCTCACAGCGGCCTCCCTGGGTGCCGTCGAGCTGACGACGGTTGGGGACGGCGCTCGACAGCGGTCGAGCGCACATCGATGGTCGGCAGGAGCTGAAATCATGAGTCGTACGGTTGTCGTCGTCGGCGGCGGTTACGGGGGCGCGGCGGTCGCCAAGGCGCTCCAGGACGAGGCCGACGTCGTCCTCATCGACCCTCGGGACGCGTTCGTCAACGTGGCGGGATCGCTGCGGGCGCTGACCCGGCCCGACTGGGCCGGCAACATGTTCTTTCCCTTCGACACGCTGCTCACGCGGGGGACGGTGATCCGCGACCGAGCGGTCTCGGTGGATCCCGACGGCGTCACGCTGGCCTCGGGCCGGCGCGTCGCGGCGGACTATCTGGTCCTCGCGACCGGTTCCAGTTACGCCTACCCGGCCAGACTCAACGCCGACTCCGTCGACGAGGCACTCGACGACCTGCGCCAGACCCACAAGGAGCTGGCCAGCGCCGAGCGGGTGCTGATCCTCGGTGCCGGGCCGGTCGGGTTGGAGCTGGCCGGTGAGATCAAGGACGTCTGGCCGGACAAGCACGTCACCATCGTCGATCCGGCCGAGCGGCTGCTGCCCGACTTCAAGTCGGAGATGCGCGACGACCTGCACCGGCAGCTCGATGAGCTGGGCATCCAGGTGCGGCTGGGCACCGGCCTGACCGCACCGCCGACGACCGAGGCCAGTCGGGCCGGGACCTTCACGGCCACCACCACCGGGGGTGAGGAGATCACTGCCGACATCTGGTTCCGTGCCTTCGGCCTGCGTGTCAACAGCGACTACCTCACCGACGGCCGGCTCACCACGCTCACGCCGCAGGGGCAGGTGTCCGTCACCGAGACCCTCAACGTCCACGGGCCCGACGGCATCCTCGGCCACGTCTACGCGATCGGCGACCTCACCGATGTCGCCGAGGACAAGATGGCGGCGTACGCGTTGCGACACGCCGAGGTCGTGGCGCAGAACATCACCGCGCACCTGCGTGGCGAGCAGGTCGCGGCCACCTACCGACCGATGCCCGACCCCATGATCCTGATTCCACTCGGGTCGCGTCGCGGTGTCGGCCAGATGCCCACGCCGGACGGCCCGGCCGTCGTTCCCGCCGCGACGGTTTCCGAGTACAAGGGTGTCGACCTGTTCACCGGGCGCTTCACCGAACAGTTCGGCCCCACGGCTGCCTGAGCAGACCGACCGGCTGACGGCGATTCTGACGCGCCCGTCGTGCGGATCGATGCGCAGGCAGGCCGGCGCGCCGTACCACTACGGTGAAACCGGAGCCGTCCTGGCAGTGTGACTACTCCCCGTTCGTCTGCGTGAACATCTCCGGTCCGGTGCCGGCGGGCGGCTCGGCCGAGCCGCTGGACATCTACCTCGGCCGGCCGGCCGACCCGGCCCTCCGGAGCCGGACCTACTTCAGGATCAGACGGTTGGTCTGCTCGAAGACGTCCAGGTCGGCCAGGGTCTCGGCGACGGAGGCGGAGAGCGGGCTGGGGAACCGGTCGCGGGGGAAGAAGCCCGCGTCGGTGGTCTCGTCGGTGGTCCGGGTCAGTTGTCCGTCCCACTCCTCCACCTTGAACGCCGTGGTGAAGACCTGGTAGGTGTGCCCGTACATGTTGGTGCTGGTCCGGTCCGGCCCGGTGTAGAGGGCGAACGCGCAGACCCGCAGTGCCCGCAGCCCGGTCTCCTCGCGGACCTCGCGCACCGCGCAGTCGGCGATCGACTCGCCCAGTTCCATCGCCCCGGCGGGCATGGCCCACTGGCCGTTGTCGGAGCGTTGGATCAGCAGGGTGCGGCCGGCGTTGTCGCTGACCACGGCGCGGGCACCGACGAACATCAGCGTTCGGTCGCCGGCGAGCGCGCGTAACTGCCCCACGTACGAGTCGGCCCAGGAGATGCTCACCTGCGACAATTTACGGGGGTTCCCAACGTGTGACCGGCGACACTAGCTTGTTACCCATGCGTAGCACGATGATGGACGCCCCTCTGCAGGTCTCCCGGATCCTCGACCATGGCGCCACCGTGCACGGCACGGCCGAGGTGGTCACCTGGACCGGCGCGGAACCCCGGCGGATGACGTACGCCGAGGTGGGCCGGGCCGCCGCCCGGCTGGCACACGCACTGCGGGACGAGTGCGGGGTGACCGGCGACGAGCGGGTCGCCACCTTCATGTGGAACAACAACGAGCACCTGGTCGCCTACTTCGCGGTGCCGAGCATGGGCGCGGTGCTGCACACGCTCAACATCCGGCTCTTCCCCGACCAGGTCGTCTACATCGCCAACCACGCCGAGGACCGGGTGGTGCTGGTCGACAGCACCCTCATCCCGCTGCTGGCCCGGGTGATCGGCGAGCTGACCACGGTGCGGCACGTGGTGGTCGTCGGCGGTGGCGATCCGGCGCCGCTGGTGGCGGCGGCCGGCGACCGGATCACCGTGCACCACTGGGACGCGCTGCTCGCCGACCGTCCCGACGTGTACGACTGGCCCGCGGTGGACGAGCACGACGCGGCGGCGCTCTGCTACACCTCCGGCACCACCGGCCACCCGAAGGGTGTGGCGTACTCGCACCGGTCGATCTACCTGCACTCGTTGCAGGTCTGCATGCCGGAGGGCTTCGGCCTCGAGCCGACCGACCGGGAGTTGGCGATCGTGCCGATGTTCCACGCCATGTCGTGGGGCCTGCCGTACGCGGCGTTCCTCTCCGGCGCGTCGCTGATCATGCCGGACCGTTTCCTCCAGGCCGCGCCGATCGCCGAGATGATCGCCGCCGAGCGACCCACCCTGGCCGGCGCGGTGCCGACGATCTGGACCGACCTGCTGGCCTACCTGGACGGCCACGAGGTGGACACATCGTCGCTCACCGAGGTGATCGTGGGTGGGTCGGCCTGTCCGCCGGCGCTGATGCACGCGTTCGACGAGCGGCACGGGATCGACGTCATCCACGCCTGGGGGATGACCGAGATGTCGCCGTTGGGGTCGGTCTCCCGCCCGCCGGCCGGCGTGAGTGGCGAAGAGGCGTGGCGCTACCGCTACACGCAGGGCCGCGTGCCGGCGGGCGTGCAGGCGCGGATCGTCGGCCCGCTGGGTGAGCCGTTGCCCGCCGACGGCACGGCCGTGGGCGAGTTGGAGGTCCGTGGGCCGTGGGTGACCGCGCGGTACGTCGGTGACGACGTCGGAGACGAGGAAAGGTTCCGCGACGGTTGGCTGCGTACGGGGGATGTGGGCACCCTCTCCCCGGACGGGTACATCACGCTGACCGACCGCGCCAAGGACGTCATCAAGTCCGGCGGTGAGTGGATCTCGTCGGTGGAGTTGGAGAACGCGCTGATGGGCCACCCGGCGGTGTTGGAGGCGTGCGTGGTGGGTGTGCCGGACGAGCGGTGGGACGAGCGGCCCCTGGCGACCGTGGTGGTCCGGGAGGGTGCCTCGGTGACCGCCGAGGAGTTGCGTGACTTCCTGGCCGGTTCGGTGGCCCGCTGGCAGTTGCCCGAGCGGTGGGCGTTCATCGACGCGGTGCCGAAGACCAGCGTCGGCAAGTTCGACAAGAAGGTCGTCCGTTCGCGGTACGCCGAGGGCGAGCTGACTGTCCGGGAGCTGACAGCCCCGTAACGTCTTTCCGGGCACCGTCGCCTGTTGGGTGAGGGATTACTCCTGACGTTCCTCCCCCCAGGGGGCGGCCCCGGCGTTCGCACCGCGCCGGGGCCGCCCGCTTCACGCGGGGCGACCCGCACAGTCATTGTTGCGAAACTTGTTCGCCTCTGTCCTGATGACGGGGAAATCGGGCCTGATGACGGGGAAATCGGGTGCTGAGCGACCCGATCAGGCGTCGCTGGTGCTGATCAGCACCTTGCCCACCGCCGAGTCCTCCACCGCCTGGTGCGCGGCGGCCGTCTCGGCCAGCGGGTAGCGGTGCAGCGGCAGACCGGCGTCCGCCCCGACACGCACCCAACCCTGGTTGGCGGCGGCCGCGACGTCGATCACGCCCTGCGCCTTCGCCGCCTTCGGTTCCGTGTAGACGAGCACGAACTGCCAGCGGGCGTTCACCACGTACAGCGGGCGGATCGGGATCGTCACGTCGGTCCCGCCGTCGTCGGCGTACACGCAGACCGCGCCGCCGTTACGGAGCACCTGCGCGTCCGCCGCCGCGTTCCGCGCCGGAGAGACCTCCACGATCGTGTGGACCCCGTCGGGAGCGATCTTGTGGACCTCCTCGACCACGTCCTCCTCCCGGTAGTTGATCACGTAGGAGGCGCCGGCCGCCGCCGCGAGCTGCGCCTTCTCCGCACTGCTCACCGTGGCGATCACCGTGGCGTCGGCCCAGCGGGCGAGCTGGATCGCCGCGTTGCCGACCGCACCCGCCCCACCCTGCACCAGCACGGTGTGATCGGTCAGCGCACCGGCGCGCAGCGCGTCCGGCATGAACTCACCAGCCGTCAGGCAGCGGTGCGCGGTGAGGAACGGAATGCCCAGGCTGGCCCCCACCTCGAACGACGCGTCGCCCAGCGGCACCGCCTGCCGGACCGGCACCAGCGTGTACTCCGCGCTGGTGCCCCACGGCCGCTGCCAGGCCGCCTCCCAGATCCAGACCCGCTCGCCGATCAGCTCACGGTCGACCCCCTCGCCGACCGCCTCGATCACACCCGCGCCGTCCTGCCCGGGGATCTGCCAGCCGTCCGGTGCGAAGGCCCGGCGCGACTTCCAGTCGGTCGGGTTCACCCCGGAGACCGCCATCCGGATCAACACCTCGCCCGCTCCGGGCTCCGGCACCGGCCGGTCGACCAGCTCCAGCACCGAAGGGTCGCCGGTGCGTTCGTACACGACGGCTTTCATCCGTGATCTCCTCACACGCAGGGCGTCCGGCCGGGCACCGCGGCTGCGGTACCCGGCTCAGCGCGCGTCAACCCAGGTCGTCCACCAGCTGCGGGGTCAGCTCACCGATCGCGCTCAGCGACACCACGGCCAGGCCCGCGGCGTCCGGGTCGAGGGGGTACGACCCGTGCGGCACCGCGACCACCCGCATCCCCGCCGCCGAGGCGGACCGGACCCCGTTCGACGAGTCCTCCACGGCCACGCAGCGGGCCGGGTCGACGCCGAGGCGCCGCGCGACGTCCAGGTAGACGTCGGGCGCCGGCTTGCCGCGCTCGGTCTGCTCGGTGGACAGGGTCGTCACGAACGCGTCGGTCAGGCCGGTGGCGGTCAGCGCCGCCGCGATCAGCCGGGTCGGCGACGAGCTGGCCAACCCCAGCGGCCACCGCGCGGCCAGCCGGCGCACCACGTCGTCGGCGCCGTCGATCAGGGGTACGTGGTCGCGGTAGCGCCGGGTCATCTCCTCGACCACCTCGTCGGCGACCTGCGCGGCGGTGCGGTCCACGCCCAGCTCACCGCTTAGATAGTGCGCCCACTCGCCGGTGCTCATGCCCATCAACCGGCGCTGCGTGTCGGGCTGCCAGGTGCCGCCGTGCGCCGCCACGTACGCCCGCCGGACCTCCTCCCACACCGGTTCGGAATCCACGATCACGCCGTCCAGGTCGAAGACCACCGCATCCACCACGGGCCCCATCCTGCCCGAACCGGAGGCGTCCGGTCAGCCGGGCAGCGCGGGCAGCCCGATCGGGCTGCCCGCCGGGATCAGCGTGTGGCAGGTCCGGGCGATCGGCTCCAGCAGCTCCCGGAGCCGATCGGTGCCGGACGGGCCGAGGGCCTGCCACGGGTGCGCGGCGGCCTGGTCGGTGGCGTCCTCGACCGCCTGGAAGGCGACCCGCCCGTGGTCGGTGGCCGCTCCGTCCGGTGTCAACCAGCCCCGCTGCGACAGCCGCTCGCGGGCGGCGTGCCACTGCTCCTCCGACCAGCCCCGGCCCAGCAGATACTCCGGCGCCGTGCCGTCCAACGCGACCCGCCACGCCAGCGTCTCCACCGGGTCCAGGTCGGCGGCGACCAGCGCCGCCACGTGCCCGTCGCCCCGGTGCTCGCGCAGCGTGGTGGCGGCCTGCCACATCCGGGCGAGGGGGTACTCCCCGGTCGGCAGCGCCGCGTTGACCGCGCCGAGCACCCGGCCAGCCGTCCGCGCCGCCCCGGCGGCCTTCTCCAGCAGGTCGGCGGCCTCCGCCAGGTGCGTCTCCGGCAGCTCGTAGGTCAGCTCGGCGAGGGCCTGCACCGCACCGGTCAGCCGGGCGCGCAGCGCCTCCTGCGGAGTGGCCAGCCGCCAGACCGCCGGCAGCGCCCGGGTCACCATCGGCGGCGCGAAGGTGAAGAAGGTGGCGATCACCGGGGCCGCCTCGGTCGCGCCCAGCGGTGCGGCCCGACCGGCGAAGTAGCCCCGCCAGTAGCCGCGCAGCCCGACCGCCTCGTACGCGGCCCGAGCCCGGGGGTGGAAGTAGGTGACCGCGTGCACCGGCTCGAAGTGCGTCCACATCAACCGAGCGGTCCGCCCGGGCTCGTCCAGCGCCGTCACGTGCACCTCCGGGTCCTGCGTCCGCATGGTCACCCCGGACGGGGGGCCGCCCGGGGTGTCGCCGAACCTACTGCCGGAGGGTGACGGGCCGGAAGCCTCATGTGAACAACTCCATCGCGTCCCGGCGACAACCAGGACGATCCGGGCAGGTCACTGGGCGGCGAGCACGTCCACCACGAAGCGCAGCGGGCCTTCGGGATAACCGCTAGCGGCGGCGTCCTTGCCGTACGCCAACTCGCCCGGAATGTCGAGCTGCACCCGGCTGCCCACGGTCACGCCAACCAGCCCCTGGTCCCAGCCGGGGATGACCTGACCCACACCGATCGGGAAGGAGGCCGGCCGCCCGGCGTTCCAGGAGGAGTCGAACTCCTTGCCGTCCTTGTAGAAGACGCCGACGTAGTTGGTGGTGATGGACTGACCCTTCTTCACCGCCGCGCCGGTCCCCTTGATCACCGGGGTGACGGTGAGCTTCTTCAGCTCACCCGTGCCCGCCTTCACCGCCGGCTTGCTGCCCAGCGCCGGGTCGGCCCCCTCGGGCAGCTGCGGCGCGGGGGGCGCGGTCGGGGCGTCCGGGGCCGGGGCGGAGGCGGACGGGGTCGCGCCGGCCTGGGTCGCGGGCTTGTCCTCCCGGTTCTTGTCGACGATCACGAAGACCGTGATCAGCAGCGCCATCACGGCAACGCCGGCGGCACCGCCGATCCACGCGTTGCGGCGTCGCTTCGCCTCGGCGGCCTTCTGCGCCGCCAGCTGGGCGGCCAGCCGCCGCCCCGCCTTCGTCGCCGGGCTCTGGCCCTCCGACCGGTTCTGCTGCGTGCGCTCGCTCACGTCGTCGACTCCCTGCTGCGAAGGTGTGGCCGGCACGCGGTGCCGGGGGGAAAGCCGACGCACACGGTACCCGCCCGGCGGCCTGCTGTGCCCGCCCCGGATGCAACGGATCGCCGAGTGACGCTGTCCGCGACGGTTATTCCGGGACGACCATGAAGTCGGTCACGAACGAGGTGACCCGGCCGTCGGCCGTCCGCCCGATCCAGGTGCCGTAGCAGCCGTCGCCCCACCCGGTGGACACGGTGACGACGTTCGCGCCGGTGGCCTCGTCCAGCACCACCGTGATCAGCCCCGGAACGGGCGAGGCGGGCGTCTCGGCCGGGATGAACACCTCTTCCACCCGGTCGTACTCCCACGCCTCCAGGGCGGTGAGCGCCGTCGGATCGGCCAGGGTGCCCGCGCCGGCGTCCACCCCGTACCCGAAGTAGTCGTCGGCGCCGAGCGCGGCGACGTCCTGGTCGCCGACGACGGCCGGCTCCCAGCGGACCGTCGGCTCGTCGGAGACGACCAGTTCCAGCGCGGCGACCCGCCGGTCCACCTCGGCGTCCTCCCGGAGCACCGCGGCCACCCAGGCCCGGGCGGGATGCCGCCCCGGGGGCACGGTGACCGTGAACGGTTCGGCCTCCGGCCGCACCAGCGGATCACACCCCACCACCTGGCCGGTCGGCAGCACGATGTCGCCCACCGGGTGGACCTCGATGAGGTACGCGCCGTGCTGATCCGTGAAGCGGGCACCGGGCGTCAACAACCGGCCCAGGTCAGGGGTGTACGGCATGAGGGCTCCTCCGGTGGCCACTGGCCGGCGGAGCGTACCCGGTCCGGCGGACACCGTCGGTGCCGCGTACGGTCAGGCGCTCTTGCGGGGTGCGGTCTTGCGGGCGGCCGTCTTCTTCGCCGGCTCCGTCTTCTTCGCGGCCGTCTTCTTCTCGGTCGTCTTCTTCGCCGCGGTCTTCTTCGCGGGTGCCTTGGCCGTCTTCTTCTCGGCCGCCTTCTGCGCCGAGCGGGCCGACGAGATGGGCGTCGGTTCGCCGCCCCCGCCGCCGCCGGCGGGCTGCTCGCCGCGGGCCGCCCGGGCCCGGTCCACCGACGCCTTCAGTGCGGCCATCAGATCCACCGCCGCGGCCGGGGCCTCCTCGACCTCCTCCGGCTGGACGACCTCCCGACCCTCCACCTTGGCGTCGATGACCTCCTGCAACGCGGCCCGGTAGTCGTCGGTGAAGACGTCCGGCTCGAACTCGCCGGTCATCGAGTCGATCAGCGAGCTGGCCATGGCCAGCTCGGGTGGGCGCACCTTGAGGTCCTCGTCGAGGAACCCGAAATCGGGGGTACGGATCTCGTCGGGCCAGAGCATGGTGTTGAGCAGCAGCACGCCCTCGCGTACTCGCAGCGTGGCGAGCTGCTCGCGTTGGCGCAGGGCCACCTTGACGATGGCGACCCGCTCCGAGTCGATCAGCGCGTCGCGCAGCAGCACGTACGGCTTGGTTGCGGTGCCCTCCGGCTCCAGGAAGTACGCCTTGTTGTAGAGGATCGGGTCGACCTGCTCGGCCGGCACGAACTCCAGCACGTCGATCGCACGGGAGCTGGTCAGCGGCAGATCGGCGAAGTCCTCGTCGGTGAGGATCACCATCTCACCGCCGCCGATGTCGTAGCCCTTGGCGATGTCGTCGTAGGTGACCTCCTCGCCGCAGACCGAGCAGGTGCGCTTGTAGCGGATCCGGCCGCCGTCCTCACGGTGCACCTGGTGGAACCGGATGTCCTTCTCCTCGGTCGCGGAGTAGAGCTTCACCCCGATCGAGACGAGCCCGAACGACACGGCTCCTTTCCAGATGGCACGCATCCTGCGCTCCCTTCCCCGGTATCGACCATGCTCGCATCCGAAAGAACATGACGCGAGGTGTTCGGCCTGCTACTACAGTCGGGTCGTGTCCGGCGCGCCGCTCAAGCCGATGCTCGCGATGACCGGGCCGCTCCCGGCCGGTGCCGGCTGGGCGTACGAGTTCAAGTGGGACGGGGTCCGCGCGCTCGCCGACATCTCCGGCGGCGGCCAGCACCTGTACGCCCGCTCCGGCGTGGAGATCACCGCCGCGTACCCCGAGCTGGCCACGCTCAACGAGCAGGTCGACGACGCGCTGCTCGACGGCGAGGTGGTGCTGCTCGGGGAGGGTGGGCAGCCGTCGTTCACGGCCCTGGCGGAGCGGATGCACGTGCGGGACCGCAACAAGGCGGCCCGGCTGGCGGCGGTCATGCCGGTGACGTACATGATCTTCGACCTGCTGCGGTTCAACGGCGACGACCTGACCGGCTGGCCGTATGAGCGCCGCCGCGCGGCCCTGGACGCCCTCGCTCTCGGCGGTGTCCGGTGGGCGGTGCCCCCGGTCTTCTCGGACGGCCCGGCCACCTACGAGGCGGCCGGCGAACACGGCCTGGAGGGGGTGATGGCCAAGCGGGTCGGTGCCGTCTACCGCCCGGGGGTGCGCTCGCCGGACTGGGTAAAGGTCAAGTTGGAGGTGACCGGAGACTTCGTCATCGGCGGCTGGCGGCCGGGCGCGCGCCGGATCGGCGGGCTGTTGGTCGGGGTTCCCGGCCCGGACGGCCGGCTGATCTACCGGGGTCGGGTCGGCGGCGGAATCGGCGCGGCCATCGAACGGGCGCTCCTCACCGAGCTGGAACCGCTGCGCTCCGGCGTGTCACCGTTCGCGTCGGGCGTGCCGCGCGAGGATGCCCGGGGCGCCATCTGGGTAGCACCCCGGGTGGTGGTGGAGGTGAAGTACGGCCAACGCACCCCGGACGGCCGGCTGCGCTTCCCCCGGGTGCTGCGGCTGCGTCCGGACAAGCCGCCGGAGGAGGTCGACGATGCCGGCTGAACGGCTGCGGGTGGACGTCGAGGGCCGCCCCCTGGAGCTGTCCAACCTGGACAAGGTGCTCTATCCGGCGGCCGGCTTCACCAAGGGTGAGGTGATCGACTACTACACCCGGATCTCCCCGGTGTTGCTGCCGCACCTGCGGGACCGGCCGGTGACCCGGATCCGCTTCCCCAACGGGGTGGACGACAAGTCGTTCTTCGAGAAGAACACGCCGGCCGCGACCCCGGACTGGGTGCGGGTGGAAAATCTGCCCGCCCCCGGCTCGACGAAGGGCCGGGAGACGATCGACTACGTGGTCGCCGACGATCTGCCCACCCTGGTCTGGCTGGCCAACCTGGCCGCGTTGGAGCTGCACACACCCCAGTGGAAGGTGGGCGAGCACCCGGACATGATGGTCGTCGACCTGGACCCGGGCCCGCCGGCCGGGCTCGCCGAGTGTTGCCCGGTGGCCGTCCTGATGCGCGACCGCCTCGCCGACGACGGCATCGATTCGTACCCGAAGACCTCCGGCAAGAAGGGCATGCAGCTCTGCTGCCCGATCGCCGGCACCCAACCGTCCGATCTCGTCTCCGACTACGCCCGGCGGATCGCCCAGGAGTTGGAGAATGCGCACCCGAAGCTGATCGTGTCGAAGATGGCGAAGAAGCTGCGCCCCGGCAAGGTCTTCATCGACTGGAGCCAGAACAACGCGGCGAAGACCACCGTGGCGCCCTATTCGCTGCGGGCCCAGGCGGTGCCGTCGGTGTCCACGCCGCTGACCTGGGACGAGGTCGAGGCCGGCGCCCACGGCCGCAGGCCAGCCGTCCGCCAGTTCACCGCCGCCGAGGTCCTGGACCGGGTCGACGAGTACGGCGACCTGCTCGCCCCGCTGCTCGACGGCGGCCCGGAGTTGCCGGCGCGCTGACGGCCGCCCGGCCCGACGTCCACGCCGAGATCTCGGCGACCGTCGGCGTCGCCGGGTCCTCGCCGGCCGGATGGTTCGCAAAGACCGGGTACGTGGCGACCCGATCGAAGGCGAGCGGCTTACCGGGGTGGTGGTGTGCGCCCGCCGACGCGGGGGTGGCCCCGGTCAGGCTGGCGGCAGCGACACCGGCCGCGGTGAGCGCGGTGAATGCTCTTCTGAGTGTCAAGGACTTCCTCCGTTAGGTCGTACCCGGACGGAGGCTGACAGCCGTTGGGGAGCATCAGCTTGCGGCGACGTGAACAGCGGGCGAAGCACGCAGCCGCCACCAGGCACCCACGACCAGGGCGAGCGTGATGACGGAGACCGCGACGTCGCCGGCGAGGGCCGCCGCCGGGCTCGCCGGGGAGTACGGCGGCACCAGGTACGCGAACGCGGCGGCGCTGACCACGCTCGCCGAGGCGGCCGCGAGCACGTGCCGCTGCCCCCAGTTCACGCCCGACGACCAGTGCCCGACCAGGCCACCGACGGCAGCCGCGAGCCCCAGGGCGATGGCCACTCCCGCCCAGCCGGGCGTGAGGTCGGTGAAGAGGTGGGCCAGGACGACCAGCAGACCCACCCACAGCGGATGCGGCACCCGGCGCGTGCGACGTGGTGCCCTCCGCCCTGCACCACCGACCGTGCGGCCCGGGCGTCGCCAGTGCGGCAGGAGGGCCGTCGTGACGAGTGCCAGGACCACCAGCGCGGCGACGGTCAGTTGGAGCGGGCTGGACAGGAAGTTCTTCCGGCCCTCGGGTGACGAGAAGACAAAGAGGCTGCCGAGCAGGTAGACCACCCCGACCACGACGAGCCCGGGGCGCGCCAGCCACGGCCGAAGCCGGCGCTCCGGTCCGAGGAACGACTCGACGAACGCGATCGGCGCGCAGATGGTCAGCAGGATGTGGTTGCCCACGTAGTCGAACGCCTGCCGCAGACTGAACCCGAGCCCCGGCACCAGCGACGCCTCGGCCGCCGCCCGGGTGTCCGCGTACTGCGTGTCGTCGAGGTAGCCGGGGTTGAACAGCGACTGGTCGACCAGGCCGGCCTGGAGCACACCGAACGCGGCGGCGAGCAGCACGATCGTCGGCCAGCCCGCACCGAGGCGGCGGGCGGTCTCCCGGATCAGGATCGCCGCCCCGCCGTACATCGGACCCAGGACGATCAGCACCGGGAGGAAGTCGTCGATGGCGAATCCACCCCACGAGCACTCGGCCGCCCATGGCGCGAGCAGCAGCAACGCGATCACCGGCAGGAGCCGCCGGCGCAGTGGCAGCCGGCCGGCGCCCACCGCACGGTCGGCGGAAGGTCGATCGGCGGTGACGGGGTCGGGTTCGGTCGGCATCGGCACTCCTCGGCGGCGTCTCGGGGGTCACCCGCACCGTGCGCGGGCCACCCGGTCACCCGATACGGCCATCGGCCGACGACCGGTGCGACCAAAGTCGTTGAGTAGGGTGGTGCCGACGTCGACCCGGGGAGCGTGGAGATGCGGCAGACCGTCACGGCCGATCTGGGTGGCCAACCCGTCGAGACTGAGCGCCCGCTGCTCAGCTACCGCGACGAGGCGACCGGGGAGCGCGTCGACCTGACCGCACAGCAGGTCGGTGCGTGGGCGGCGCGCAGCGCCAGCCTGCTGCGGGACGGCTGCGGGCTCGGCCCCGGCAGCCGCGTAGCGGTGCTGCTGCCTCCGCACTGGCGTACCGCCGTGGTGTTGTTGGGCGCGTGGGCCTCGGGCCTGGCGGTGTCGTTCCGGCCGCGCGCCACCGCGGGCCTGGCGGTGCTCGAACCGGGCGGCGACCGGCCGTTCGACGCAGTGTTCGTGACCCCCGAGCGGCAGGACGACTGGCTGGAGGACGTGCCGGACGCGACGCACCGCTACCTCGTCGGCACCGGCCCGGGGCGGCTGGCCGACGTGCCGTTGGGCTGGCTCGACTGGTCCGCCGAGGTGCTCCGCCACGGTGAGGCCACGCCCGACCACACCGCCATCCGCCCGTCGGACCCGGCCACCGCGGACGGCACCACCTACGGGCAGTGGGGTGCGCTCGCCCAGGAGTTCGCCGCGATGCTCAACCTGCGCGCCGGCGACCGGCTGCTGGTCGACGCCGCCGAGCACGAGCAGCCGCTGAAGTGGTTGCTCGCGCCGCTCTCCGCGGGCGCGTCCGTGGTCATCAGCGCCAACCTCCACCCGGCGCGGCGGGACGCGATCGTCGCTGCCGAACACGTGACCCGGGTGCTCTGACGCACGCCGGACGGCTCCACCACGTTGATCAAGAGGTTTGCGTCGCCGGAATGCTGATCGGTGACGCAAACCTCTTGATCATTTCCGAGAGGGCGCGTAGCGCTGGTGGTTGTGCCAGGGCGCGCCGTGAGCAGGGCGCGGTGTGGTCGGGCGGCAGGGCACACCGGTCGCCTCGGCGACGGTGTTGTCGAAGCATGACCCGACCCGGCCCATCGACTGGCGTACCTTCCAACGGGCGCAGGCCCGGGCGAAGTCGGCTGGTCAATCCCCTGGGATCGTGGAGGACTCAACCCGCTCAAGAATTCGAATGCCCTCTGATGAACCCGCTGCCCCTCAGGCCCGTTGTGTAAGTGTGCCACTTGACTGTGGCGCGCTCCATACCGATTGATTTACCTGGAAGGGGTCGGCGACACGTGAACTCCACGCACGATCAGCTCGTTGCATTTCAGGCAGCATCCCTCTGGTCGAGTGGCGAGCATGCGTATCAGACCGGAAAGTTGCAGTTGGCTGTTGATCTGGCGCATAACTGGGCAGTATTCGTGTATAATAACATAGTTGATATTTCTGAGGCACGCGCGCAGTGGGCGTCGGTACCCAATGCCGGTCAGCCCACGTGGGAGTCTGTGGCTTTTGACGCCTATGACTGGGTGGTAAAAGTTCGTGCATATCATGCAGGACTAGGCGAGAATCCTTATAAAGGACGATCCGCTTCGAATCCGGTTAGCAGATACGCTGCAGGACGGGGTGGTGGCCCCCGGGGCCGGGGGGCCACCACCCCGTCCT
>NZ_WBKR01000033.1 GCF_008868155.1 Micromonospora sp. ALFpr18c | reverse complement strand
TCCCCCCTCCGCCGGCGATGCCCCACCTGCCCGGGGTACGGGCGACCGCGTCGGTCTCCGCCCCGCCGGCGGACCGGGCGCCCGGCGCTGTGCCGGGGCTGCCGACCTCCGGCGGCGGCTGGGCGGGGGCGCCCGTCTCCGCTCCGCCGGTGGTGCCCGCACCCGCACTGCCCGTGTGGCCGCCGTCCACCACCGGCGCTGCCCCGTCCACGGCCAACGACGCCCGACCGACCACGCCCACCACCGCCAGCCCGGCGGGACGGTCCACGGCCGGTGTCACCGGCGGGCGGCCGGCTACCGGCCCCGACCTGGCCGGCACCGTCTACGGCAGCGGGGAGGGGCCGGGCTTCGCCACGATCGCCCTGCCCGCCAACGCGGTGGAGACTTCGGGCTCCCTGACCGGGCACATCCTGGCCCAGGGCTGGGCGGACACGCCGGCCGACCGGCCCCGCACCACCCGGGTTCTGCTCGTCCTCGCCGCCGCGCTGGGGCTGTTGGTCGCGGTCAGCGTCCTGGTCGTCCTGCTGGCCAACAACGCCCTGGACGGCCTGATGGGCGACATGCTCAACAGCTGAGCCGCGAGGGGACGATGGTGAGTCCGCCCACTACCGCCGGGCAAGCGGCTGGCGACTTCGCCGAACCGCCGTACACTTGTCGAGATCACTGACCCGGCGCGCGTGGTGCGCGCCCATGGGCGATCTTGCGGGCGATCCGGCGACAACAGCCGCGGCAGGCCATCGCGAAGATGCGCCCCGCTCGAAAGGCATTTGTTGACCACCTCTGCTGACTCCAGCATCGTTCCGTCCGTTTACGACACCACTGTCGAGACCTCCGACGCCATTCCGGCGCAGGCCGACGCCGCGCCGGCGGAGATCGACTTCGCCGCGCTCGGTCTGCCCGAGCCCCTGGTGCGCGCGTTGGCGCGGCAGGGCATCACCACCCCCTTCGAGATCCAGCGGGCCACCGTGCCCGACGCGCTCGCCGGCCGCGACGTGCTGGGCCGCGGGCAGACCGGGTCGGGCAAGACCCTCGCCTTCGGCCTGCCGTTGCTGGCCCGGGTCGCCGCCGGTAAGCCGGCCCGACCGATGCGGCCGCGCGCCCTGGTCCTGGTCCCGACCCGCGAGTTGGCCATGCAGGTCAACGACGCGCTGCTGCCGCTGGGCAAGTCGCTCAACGTGTTCCTGAAGACCGCCGTCGGCGGTGTTCCGTACGACCGTCAGATCGACGCGCTGCGCCGCGGCGTGGAGATCATCGTGGCGACCCCGGGCCGGCTCGGCGACCTCATCGAGCGGGGCATCTGCCAGCTCGACGACGTCGAGGTGACGGTGCTCGACGAGGCCGACCAGATGGCCGACATGGGCTTCCTGCCCGAAGTGACCGAGCTGCTGGCGAAGACGCCCGCGAACGGTCAGCGGCTGCTCTTCTCGGCCACCCTGGACGGTGACGTCGACGCGCTGGTCAAGCGGTTCATGAACGACCCGGTGACCCACTCCACCGCGCCGTCCACCGCCTCGGTGTCCACCATGGATCACCACATGCTGTTGATCCCGCCGCACGAGAAGTTCCCGGTGGCCGCCTCGATCGCCGCCCGGGACGGCCGGACCATGGTCTTCGCCCGCACCCAGCTGGGTGTGGACCGGCTGGTCGAGCAGCTCGCGGCGGTCGGCGTACGGGCCGGTGGCCTGCACGGCGGCAAGACCCAGCGGATGCGTACCAAGACCCTGGCCGAGTTCCGTGAGGGCCGGATGAACGTCCTGGTCGCCACGGACGTGGCCGCCCGGGGCATCCACGTCGACGGCGTCACCCTGGTGCTGCACGTCGACCCGCCGAAGGACCCCAAGGACTACCTGCACCGCGCCGGGCGCACCGCCCGGGCGGGCGAGTCGGGCGCGGTGGCCACGCTGGTGCTGCCCAAGCAGCGGCGGACCACCCTGGCGATGATGGAGAAGGCGGGCGTCGCGCCCGCCGAGACCCGGGTACGGCTCGGCGACCCCGCGTTGGCCGAGCTGATCGGCGCCCGCGAGCCGAGCGGCGTTCCGGTTCGGGTCGAGGCGGAGCCGCGCGGGTACGGCGACCGCTCCGGCGGCTCGCGTCGTTTCGACGACCGGTCCGGCGGCCCGCGCCGCTTCGGTGACCGGGACCGGCCGCAGGGCGAGCGCCGCTTCGGCGACCGGCCGCAGTTCGGTGACCGGGACGGCCGACCGACCGGCGAGCGCCGCTACGGCGACCGCCCGACCGGTGAGCGGCGCTTCGGTGACCGCCCGACCGGGGACCGGCAGTATGGTGACCGGCCCAGCGGCGAGCGGCGCTTCGGCGACCGACCGCAGGGCGAACGCCGCTACGGCGACCGGCCGCAGTTCGGCGACCGGGACGGCCGACCGACCGGCGAGCGCCGCTACGGCGACCGCCCGACCGGGGACCGGACCTACGGTGACCGTCCGCAGGGCGAGCGGCGTTACGGCGACCGGCCGACCGGCGAGCGGCGCTTCGGCGACCGGCCGCAGGGTGAGCGGCGGCAGGGCGACCGGGACACCCGGGGTGGCTTCCGCTCCGAGGGCCGTGGCCGGGACGACCGGCCGCGCGACGACCGGCCGCGCGACGACCGGCGTGGTTTCGGCGGGCGTCCGCCGGCGCGTACCCACTGATCCTCTGATCGACCCCGAACGCCGTCGCGGAGCCCACGCTCCGCGGCGGCGTTCGCGCATGGCCCTGCCGAGGTCGACCCGGTCGCGTAACGTCCGCCTCATGCCGACCATGCCGAAGTCACTCTTCTGGTCCCGGACGGACACCGCGGGCAGCGAGCAGGCTCTGCTCGACGACGGCAACGGATTGGCGGCCCGGGGCACGCTGCTCGCCGTCGACCCAATCCCGTGGACGGCCCGCTACCAGCTGACCACCGCACCGGACTGGAGCACCACGCGGGTGGAGGTCGAGGCCGAGGGGTCGGGCTGGCTGCGCCGGGTGACGCTGGAACGGGCCACGGGCCGGTGGCGGGTGACCACCGCCGAGCAGGGCGATCTGGACGCGGCTCTCATCGCGGCCGGCCACCCTCGGGCCGGCCTGCCGGGCACCGACGACCCGGACCGGCTGGCCGACGCCCTCGACGTGGACCTGAGCGGGTCGCCGCTGTTCAACGCCCTGCCGTTCCACCGGCTCGGGATGGCCGCCCAGGCCGCCGACATGCCCCGCCGGATCACCGTCGCGTGGGTGCTGCTGCCCGGCCTGGAGGTGGTGGCGGCCGAGCAGATCTACACCGGGCTCGGGCCGGGCCGGGTGCGGTTCGCCAGCGGCACCTTCACCGCCGACATCGACGTGGACGCCGACGGGTACGTGGTGCGCTACCCGGGGCTGGCCGAGCGGATCGACCCGCGCTGAGGGCGCCCGCGGGGGTTCAGGTGGGCCACTCGCCGCTGGCCAGGAACCGCTCGACGGTGGCCAGGTGGGGTGCCAGGTCGAGGCCCTGTGCGGCCAGCCAGTCGTCGGCGTAGTAGGTGTCGGCGTACCGGTCGCCGGGGTCACAGATCAGGGTGACCACCGAGCCGGTCCGGCCCTCGGCGAGCATCCCGGCGATCAGGCCGAACGCGCCCCACAGGTTGGTGCCGGTGGAGCCGCCGACCCGACGGCCGAGCACCGCCGAGCCGGCCCGCATGGCGGCGAGCGACGCCGCGTCCGGCACCTGGACCATCCGGTCCACCACCGAGGGCAGGAACGACGCCTCCACGGTGGGACGGCCGATGCCCTCGATCCGGGAGCCCTTGCCGGTGCGGACCGACCAGTCGGCGGCGAGCCACGCCGGGTAGAACGCCGAGTTCTCCGGGTCCACCACGCAGAGTTTGGTGGGCAGCCGGCGGTAGCGGGCGTACCGGCCGATGGTCGCGCTGGTGCCGCCGGTGCCGGCGCCGACCACGATCCAGGCCGGGATGGGGTGCCGTTCCAGCTCCAACTGCGCGTAGATCGACTCGGCGATGTTGTTGTTGCCCCGCCAGTCGGTGGCCCGTTCGGCGTAGGTGAACTGGTCCATGAAGTGCCCGCCGGAGTCCTCGGCCAGCCAGCGGGCCTCGACGACAACGGTCGCCGGGTCGTCGACGAGGTGGCACCGGCCGCCCTGGAACTCGATCTGCGAGATCTTCTCCGGGGAGGTGGAGGCGGGCATGACGGCGATGAACGGCAGACCGAGCATCCGGGCGAAGTACGCCTCGGAGACGGCGGTGGAACCCGACGACGCCTCGACGATCGTGGTCCGCGGCCCGATCCAGCCGTTGCAGAGCCCGTAGAGGAACAGTGAACGGGCCAGCCGGTGCTTCAGCGAGCCGGTCGGGTGGGACGACTCGTCCTTGAGGTAGAGGTCGATCCCCCATGCCCGGGGCAGCGGGAACGGCAGCAGGTGGGTGTCGGCCGACCGGTTCGCGTCCGCCTCGACGGCGGCGATCGCGTCGGTCACCCAGGTCCGGCTGGCCTCGTCGCACCGGTCGAGATGAGTCACGCCGGAAACCTAGCAAGCAGGTCGGGGGTGGTCAGCTCCGGTCCGGTGGGGTGCTCCGGCGCAGTTGGCGGCGCTGCCCGGCCCGGCCGGCGGCCCGGACGAGCGGGGTCAGTGCGACGGCGAGTCGGGGCAGCGCGTCCAGCAGCCGGACCTGCGCCCCCCGCCAGCGGGGCAGGCTGACCACCGGGCGAGGCCGGCGGGCCAGCCGGACCGCGCGGGCGGCGACGCGCTGCGGGGTGAGCATCGAGCCGGTGAACGACGCCAGCGCCCCCGGGTCGTCCAGCCGGTCGTGCAGCATCGGGGTCCAGATGCCGTCCGGGCAGAGGCAGGAGACGTGCACCCGCCGGTACCCGGCCATCCGCAGGTCGGACAGGGTGCCGAGGCTGAACGCCAGCAGGGCGTGCTTGCTGGCCGCGTACACCGTCTCACCGGGCGCGGCGATCAGCCCGGCCAGTGACACGACGTTGAGCACGTGGCCGTGGCCCTGCTCGCGCATCAGCGCGAGCGCGGCCAGGGTGCCGTTCATCGCGCCGAACGTGTTGACGTCGAGCACCCTGCGGCGGGTCCGCCCGTCGTGGTCCCAGGCGGGGCCGGTGACCAGGATGCCGGCGTTGTTGACCCACAGGTCGAGGCCACCCCGGCTCGCCGCCGTCGCCGCGACCTCGGCGCAGGCGACCTCGTCCCGCACGTCCAGCGCGGCGGACCAACCGCCCAGCGGCGCCGCGGCGGCGGCCACCGCCACCGGGTCGAGGTCGGTGAGCAGCACCGACCAGCCGTCGGTGTGCAGCGCGGTGGCGATGGCGCGGCCCAGGCCGCCGGCGGCGCCGGTCACCACGGCCGTGCCACGTCGCGGCGGGGTCATCGGCGCACGCTACCGCCGGGTCGACGGGCGGCACCAGGGGTACGCGGCGCGGCGGTCAGGAAACCGGCGGGCCGACCGACTGGGGGCGGTTCTCCCACTTGGTGCTGAGCGCGATGGCGGTGCGGGTGGAGGCCACCCCGGGTGTCCGGTTGAGCCGCACGATCAGCTGCTCCAGCTCGGCGATCGTGCCGACCCGGGCCTTGAGCAGGAACGACTCCACGCCGGCCATGAAGTAGCAGGATTCGATCTCGGGCAGCACCCGCAGCGATTCGAGCATGTCGTCGGAGTCCGCCCCGGAGTCCTCGACGATGCCGATCAACGCGGTGACGCCCAGCCCGATCGCCTCCGGCTCCACCTCCGCGTGGTAGCCACGGACCACGCCGCTGCTCTCCAGCTTGCCGACCCGCTCGTGGACCGCGGGGGCGGAGAGACCAACCTGCCGGGCCAGTTCGGCGTACGAGAGGCGGGCGTTGCCGCGCAGCAGGTCGACGAGGCTCAGGTCGATGGCGTCCACGGAGAGTGACCTTAACCGGTTGGGCGTAACGCGATCCCTTCGGTATCCGTTGCACACAGCAGTGAGTAACTGTTCACAAACTGACGGTCCAGGTAGGGGTTGCGCCAGTACCATTTACTAACTTCCCACTCAGTGCGTTTTTCGCGTTTGGCGGACAGGCCAGGTCCCTGGTGCTGTAATTGCCATACGTCCCTCATGACGGCTCTGGGCTCGCACCAGCCGGGGGCAGTGTGTTCAGCCAGGGGCTTCGTCGACGCGAGGAGGGGGCTGTGGACACTGGAGATCGCCTGCTGACACCGGGTGAGGTCGCCGCGCTGTTTCGGGTGGACCCGAAGACTGTGACGAGATGGGCGGCGGCCGGCCGGATAGGAAGCATCCGGACTCCAGGCGGGCATCGCCGGTTTCGGGAATCCGAGGTGCGAGCCCTGCTTGAGGGGGAGGGCATGCTGGACGAGGTGGACGAGGTCGGAAAACCACGCAATGTGGGACCGGCCGCCTCCACCGGGCCGGGTCCGGCCAACGCCGGCATGTACTGAACTGGTGCGGACAACGTCAGGCGGACCGGACACCAGTCCGGTCCGCGTCCCGCTGGGCCGATCCGGCGGGCAGCCCGGCCGAGCGGGCTGAGCCGACGGCTCAGCTGCGGGCCGCGCCGAGCTGGCCGGACCACCGTCGGAACAGGGTGTGCGGGACGCCGAGCGCGTCCAGCACCTTGCCGGCGACGAAGTCGACCAACTGCTGGGCGCTGGCCGCCGCGCCGGCTCCGTAGAAGCCGGGGCTGGCGGGCAGCACGATCGCACCCGCGTCGTGCAGGCCGATCAGGTGCTCCAGGTGGCTGCGGGTCACCGGGGTCTCCCGGGGGACCATGACCACCGGGCGGCGTTCCTTGAGGTTGACCTCGGCGGCACGCTGCAACAGATCCTTGGAGAGCCCGATCGCGATGCCCGCGCAGGCGGCCGTGCTCGCCGGCACCACGGCCATTCCGCGTACCCGGTAGGAGCCGCTGCTCGGCCCGGCCGCCAGGTCGCCGGCCGGCCAGTGCCGCACGTCCGCGCCCGTCAGGTCCCGACCGAGCCAGGCGGCGAGGTCCTCGGCCCAGTGGGCGTCACGGAACGGCCGACCCGTCTCGTCGAGCACGGTGAGCCGCGCCGCCCGGGACACGATGAGGTCCACCGACTCGCCGGCGTCGAGCAGTCCGCCGATGACGGCCGCCGCGTACGGCGTGCCGGAGGCCCCGGAGACACCGACCACCCATGGTTCCCGCATGCCTCCAGCCTGCCTGGTCGTGCCGGCGCGCTGGTGGGCACCCCCGGGCCGGCCGGTCCGACATGTCCGGCGGGCGTGTGGGCGTCCCGTCGACCTGACATGCTGCCGGTGGCGATTCGCACCGGGAGCAGTTCGTACAGGAGGCATCGGTGACGACCGGCGAAGTCCTCTGGACGTTGCGCGCCGAGTGCCCTGTTCCGGCCCGGCTGTCGCCGTACGCCGACCAGGTCCAGGAGTGGCTGCTCGACCTGCTGCCCGGGTTGGGTCTGGCACTGGACGACGCCGCGCTGCACCGGCTGGCGCGGGGGGCCTTCGCCCGGTACGCCGGACGGCTCTACCCGGATGCGACCGAGGCCGACCTGCGGACGCTCACCGCACTGTTCACCTGGTTCTTCCTGGTCGACGACGCCTGCGACGGGCCGGGCCGGCTCGCGCCGGAGCAGATCCGGGCGTTGCGCAACGGCACGTTGGCGCTGCTGCACGACGGTCCCCGGCTGCGGCAGGCCGGTCTGAGCGGTCCGCTGCGGCGGCTGCTGGTGCTGGCCTGGCGGGAGCCACGCCGCCGGATGCCGGCCCGCTGGCGGCTGCGCTTCGCCGACGCGGTGGCGCGGCATCTCGACGGCACCTGGCAGGAGGCGGTCAACAAGGAGGTCGGCCGCCGCCCGGGGGTTACCGAGTACGTCGAGCTGCGTCGGGCGACCTCGGCGGCGGAGGTGTCGTACCCGCTTGTGGAGTTCGTGACCGGACGGCCGCTGCCCGACCCGGTCTACCACCATCCGCTGCTGCGCGAGATCGCCCGCACCGGCAACGACCTGCTCTCCTGGTACAACGACCTGGCCTCACTGGATCGGGACCGGGTCACCGCCGGCGGGCACAACCTGGTCCTCGCCATGCAGGGCGAGTGGGGTGTGCCCACGGCGGCGGCGGTCGACCGGGCGGCCGAACGCTGGCGGGAGTCGATGCACCACTTCGTCGCGCTGCGGGACGCGGTGCCGTCGTTCGGCCCGGCGTTGGACGAGGCGGTCACCGACCATCTCGACGGGGTGGCGTACGCGGTCCGCGGCACCATCGACTGGACGTTGGAGAGCGCCCGCTACCCGACCAGCGCGGGGCAGCCGGTCTCAGGGGCGTAGGTCGAGGCGGATCACCAGGTCCAGCAGGGCGAACACGAACAGCACGATGCCGACGAAGCCGTTGGCGGTGAAGAACGCCCGGTTGACCTTGCTCAGGTCGGTCGGCGTGACCACCAGGTGCTGGTAGGCGAACGCGACGGCGGTCAGCGCCAGCCCGATCCACCAGAGCCAGCCGAAGCCGACCAGCGCGCCGAACCAGATGAACAGCGCGAACGTCACCACGTGCGCGACGGTGGAGGCGTGCAGCGCGAAGCGCCGGCCGTAGCGGGCGGGCACGCTGTGCACGCCGATCTCCCGGTCGATCTCGGAGTCCTGGCAGGCGTAGATCAGGTCGAAGCCGCCGATCCACAGGCCGACCGCCGCGCCGAGCAGCCAGGCCGGCCAGGAGCCGTCCAGGGTGCCGGTGACGGCCAGCCAGGCGCCGACCGGGCCGACCGCCTGGGCGATCGCGAGGATGGCGTGCGGCCAGTTGGTGAACCGCTTGCCGTACGGGTAGACCACCAGCGGCACCACGGCGAGCGGTGCCAACACCAGGCAGAGCGGGTTGAGCAGGGCGGCGGCGACGAGGAACACGACAAGCGCGACGGCCGCGCCGGTCCAGGCCGTCCGCACGCTCACCGCCCCGGTGACCAGTTCCCGGCCGGCGGTACGCGGGTTCCGCGCGTCGATCCGCCGGTCGAGGATCCGGTTGGCGGCCATCGCGAACGTCCGCGCACCGACCATAGCCACGGTGATCAGCAGCAGGTCGAGCCACCGTACGTGCCCGCCGGAGACCCGCATGGCGGTCAGCGCCGACAGGTACGCGAACGGCAACGCGAAGACGGAGTGCTCGATGGTGACGAGGTCCAGGAAGGCCCGCACCCTCCCCCGCGATCGTGCAGTTTCGGTCGCGCCAGAAGGGGAGGAAGGGGACGAATCAGCAACCGGAGGTGCAAGATCGCGAGGGTTGTCGGTGGTGGCCATCAGATTCCGTACTCCTTCCAGCGCTTGTCGACGAGGGCAGCCACTTCCGGACTCATGGTCATCTCCTCGGGCCAGCCGCGGGTGTATCCCTCGGTGGGCAGTTTGCGGGTCGCGTCGACGCCCACCTTGCCGCCCCAGAACTGCTGGTACGACGAGTGGTCGAGGTGGTCCACCGGCCCCTCGGTGAGCAGCAGGTCGCGGGCGTAGTCGACGTTGCCGAAGGCGCGGAAGGCGACCTCGTTGTAGTCGTGCACGTCGCAGTCCTCGTCGACGATCACGATCAGCTTGGTCAGCGACATGAGGTGCGCGCCCCAGATCGCGTTCATCACCTTCTGCGCGTGCTTCGGGTAGCGCTTGCGGATCGACACGATCGCGCAGTTGTGGAAGACGCCGGCGGCCGGCAGGTCGTAGTCGACGATGTCCGGGATCAGCAGCTTGAGCAGCGGCTGGAAGATCCGCTCGGTGGCCTTGCCGAGGCCGTGGTCCTCCTGCGGCGGCTTCGAGGTGACGATCGAGTGGTAGACCGGCTTGCGCTGCATGGTCATCGCCTCGATGTGCAGCACCGGGAACGGCTCGACCGGCGTGTAGAAGCCGGTGTGGTCACCGAACGGCCCCTCGGGCAGCCGCTCGCCGGGCTCCAGGTAGCCCTCCAGCACGATCTGCGCGTGCGCCGGCACCTGCAACGGCACGGTGAGGCAGTCGACCATCTCCACCCGTTCGCCGCGCAGGAACCCGGCGAACAGGTACTCGTCGATGTCGCCGGGCAGTGGCGCGCTGGCCGCGTACGAGACGACCGGGTCGCAGCCGATCGCGACCGCGACCGGCAGGCGCTGCCCGAGCCGCTCGGCGACCGCGTGGTGTGCCGTCGAGTCCTTGTGGATCTGCCAGTGCATGCCGAGGGTGTTGCGGCCGTGCTGCTGGAGCCGGTACAGGCCCAGATTGCGCTTGCCGGTCTCCGGGTGCTTGGTGTGGGTCAGCCCGTAGTTGTGGAAGATCCCGCCGTCGCCGGGCCACACCTGCAACCCCGGCAGCCGGTTCAGGTCGACGTCGTCGCCCCGGTAGACCACCTCCTGGCAGGGCGCGGTCTTGACCTTGCGCGGCGGCACCGACTTGAGCTGCATGACCTTGCCGAGGCCCTCCCGGATGCCGGACCAGCCGACCGGCAGCTCGGGCTTGACCAGCGCGCCGATCCGGGCGCCGATCTCGTCCAGCGACTCCACGCCGAGCGCCATCGCCATCCGCTTCTCGGTGCCGAACAGGTTGATCGCCACCGGCATCTCACCCCGCGTGGGGTGCTCGAAGAGCAGCGCCGGCCCGCCGGCTCGCACCGTCCGGGTGACCACCTCGCTGATCTCCAGGGTGGGGTCGACCGGGACGTCGACCCGCCGCAGCTCCCCCGCACGCTCCAGCGCCGCGAGGAAGTCCTTGAGATCGGTGTACGGGAAGCCACGAGCCGCCATGCCGCCAGTCTCCCGCACCGGGTGCCGCCCGACCCAAGCCGGGTGGTGTGACGCCCGCGATGGCCCGAAGGCCAACGGCGGGTCGGTGGGTGCGGGCCGATCGACGGCGACCCGGACGGGTTGTCGCCCCTACAGGTCGAGCTTCGCGACGCCATCGCCCGCGAGCTGCACGCCCAACTGGCGTTACGCGGCGAGCGGGTCGAGCTGGCCGACCTGCCGGAGGTGTCGTACCAGATCACGCTGCGCGTGGACGAGACCCTGCGCGGCAACCGCAGCCGTCGACATCCTCCCGTGCGGCCCGGACGCCGTCAATCGCCGGAATAGAGCCGCGACGGGTCGACGAGGACGACATCGGGACGCTGACCGGCCGCCCGCCGAAGCTCGTCGGTGAACCCCGCCCCGCTCGCGAGCAGCAACCGGGCGTCCCGCACGTCCAGACCGGGACGCGCGGCGAGCAGGTCTCGTGCCCGTCCCAGTCGATCCAACTCGGGCTGCCCCAGCGTGCGACCCCACTTGACCTCTCCGATGGCGAGCAGCGGCCGAGGGCCGTCGCCGAACGGCGGCTCGCCGAACGCCACCAGGTCGAGTTCCAGACTGGTACGGGTGGAGGGATCGGTGAGGACGGCCGCGCTGGCCTCCGCGACGCCACCGCCGAATGTCTCCGGCGCGGCGAAGCGCAGGGCCCACTGTCGGACGATCTCCTCGAACGCCGGCCCCAGCACCCCGCTTGAGTACCGGCGGTTGGAACGCCTCCAGACGTCCGGACCACGCCGCTGCTCCAAAGCCGTCCAGGAGGGACGCATGATCGCCTGGTAGAAGGTGATCAGGGGTTCGGCGATGCGGTAACGGCTACGCCCGCTGCGAAGCGGATCGGGCTCGCGGATGAGGAGACCGGCGTCCTCAAGGACGGTGAGCGGGTGCTGGAGGTCGGTGGCCTTTCGCCCGATGTACCCGGCGATACCCCCTCGGGTGCCGTTGCCTTCGGCGACCGCGGACAGCACGGAGTGGTAAAGCGCGGTGTCCCGCAGGTCGGGATCCTCGGCGAGCAGGTAGCGGGCCTCGCGGAACAACGGGCGGGCCGGATTCAGCACCGCGCGCACGACCCAGTCGTCGAAGTCGTCTGGCCCGTCGGGTACATCGTCCTGGACGTATTCTCGCCGGTAGGCCGGCGTGCCCCCGACGATGGCGAACACGCGGGCAGCGAGTGAAGGATCATCGATCCCCCAGAACGTCGCGGCGGCCCGATAGTCCAGCGGCGGCACAGGCAGTTCCAGCCCAGCCCGTCCGCGCAGCGGGGCCGAACCGGCAAGCAGGCCGCCCATGAACGACAGTGCCGAACCGCACAACAGCAGGCGCGTACGAGATTCGGTGCGCTCGACCCGGCCCGGCGTGAGGGCGTGCTGAATGATCGACGGGAGGTCCCGGCTGGATCGGGCAAGGTAGGGGAACTCGTCGATCACCACGGTGACTGGCCGGCGCTGGCCCAGTGCGAGCAGCGCGTCGACCGCACCCGACCAGTCTTCCAGGCGAAGCGGACCAGGCGCGTCGGTGTACCGGCCGAGAGCCTCTCCGAGTCGACGCAGCGACTCTGCCGGCGTCGCCTCGGTAGCCCCGAAGTAGAAACCGTCGGTGGCACGGGTCAGCTCGTACAACAGCAGAGTCTTGCCCTGCCGGCGACGGCCGCTGACCACGCCCAGCGTCGCACCGGGCCGGTCGTCCGTGGCAAACCGGACCAGCTCCGCCCATTCGACGTCACGGTCAAAGATTTCCGCTGGCTTGGAGAGCTTCACTGCCACATCCCACAGAATGTAGAACTACGATTCTTAGAAGTGTAGTTCTACATTCTGTGGGGATTAGTCCAACCCGCCGTACGAGTGCAGGCCGGTGAAGAAGATGTTCACGCCGAACAGGTTCATCAGCATGGTGAGGAAGCCGAGCACCGCGATCCAGGTGGCCACGTTGCGCTTGACGCTGGGCGTGGCGCGAGCGTGCAGGTAGCCGGCGTACACCACCCAGGAGATGAACGCCCAGGTCTCCTTCGGGTCCCAGCCCCACGGCCGACCCCAGGCCGCCTCGGCCCAGATCGCACCGGCGATCACCGCGAACGTGAAGATCGGGAACGCGAAGGCGTGCAGCGCGAAGGTGAGCCGCTCCAGGCCGACCGCGCCGGGCAGCCGCTTGGCCAGGGTGTACGGGAAGCTCCGCTTGCCCTGCTCGTACCCGTTGCGCATCAGGAAGCCGACCGCCGGCACCACGCCGAGCAGGAAGATGCCGGACGCGAAGACGATGGTCGAGACGTGGATGACGAACCAGTACGAGTTCAGCGCCGGCACCAGCGGCACGATCGGCACGTACAGCACCAGCTCGGCGGTGGCGACCAGCAGCACCATCACCAGGGTGAGGAACAGCCCGAGCTTGCGCAGCAACGGCCGCTTCCAGAGCACCACCAGCCAGGCGGCGACCCCGATGAACGTCACCGTGAGCACGAACTCGTACATGTTGCCCCACGGCATCCGGTCGGCGGCCAGACCCCGCGTGACCAGCGCCGCGAGGTGCAGCACGGCGGCCAGCGCGGTGGCCCCCACCGCGACCAGGCCGGCGATCCGGGCACGACGTGCCGCGCCGTCGGCCGTCGGCGGGACCGGCGCGGGCGGCTCCGGGATGACGCCGCCGCCACCGCCAACCCCCGCCCCCACCAGCTCGCGGGCGGGCGACGCCACGGCGACCCGGGTACGCGCGTTGCCCAGCGCGTACTCGACGGCGTGACTGATCATCGCGATCAGGTACGTCAGGATCGCGAAGGTCACCAGATTGTCGGAGAGCGCGGACATCACTCGGTCCCTTCTCGCACACCGGCCCGGTCGCTGGAGTCAGCGTCGGTGTCGGCCCGCTCGGCAGCCCCGTCGGCACCGCTCACAGCGGTGACGAGCTGGGCGAACTCGTCGGCGAACCCTGGATAGTCGGTACGCGGCAACCCACCGACCTCCATCAAGCTACTACCGCTTGTCGGAGATTCGTGCGTCGGGTCGGCCGATGTCACCCGGAACCACACCCGGCGGCGCTTGCCGAACAGCGAGCCCATCAGCCCGACCAGCAGGACACCGCAGCTCACCAGCAGCATCGTCGAGCCGGGATCGTGCCGGACGGAGAGCGTGACGTACCGCTCGGTGCCCAGGAACTCGACGGTCGTGCCATCGTCCAGCGTCCAGGTCTCGCCCTTGCGGAGCAGCTTGGTGCCCACCTCCTTGACCTTGCCGGCGCGCACCTGCCGCTGGTCGAGCTGGTAGACCGAGCCGGGGATGCCGGCGTCCAGGCCGAGGTTGCCCCGGTACGCGACGAGGTTCAGCGTCGGGTTGCGCTCGGTCGGGTACTCCGAGCGGACGAACGGGGCCTTCTGCGGCGCGGTCGGCAGGTAGATGCCGGTGAAGGCCACCTGCTGATCCGGTGCGCGCTGACCGGTCGCCGGGTCGACGTTCGCGTCCGGGAAGGCGGCCAGACCCTCGCTGGTCAGGCCCATGTCGCCGGTCGTCAGGAACGGTGTGGTGCTGGTCTGACTGCGACCGAACCGGTCGGTGTAGCGGATCACCGGGGCGTACCCCTGGCCGAGCAGGTAGACGCTCGCGTCGGCGAGACGCAGCGGCGAGTTCACCGAGAAGTCCGCCCTGCGGGTCGGCTCGTCGGGGCCGTCGACGGTCACCGTGGCGTTGAAGAACTCCGGCTGACCGGACGGCAGGAACCGGGCCTGGAAGTCGTCCAGCCGCAGGCAGAAACGGGGCAGCTCGGCGCTGTCCACCCGAGGGCCGAGCTTCGCCTCGGCGTACTGCTGGCGGGTGTTGCAGAACGCGTTGTCCGCGCCCGCCACGAGCAGGCGGTTGCCGCTCCAGCCGTACCAGGAGCCGAGCGCCACGCCGAGCAGCACCGCGATCAGCGAGGTGTGGAACAGCAGGTTGCCGGTCTCCTTGAGGTAGCCCTTCTCGGCGGAGACCTCGTCGCCGCGTACCTCGACGCGCCAGCGCCGCTTGCGCAGCACCTGGGCGATGGCCGCCGTGCCACCGGCCGGAGCGGGCAGCACGGTGTGCTGCGGCAACCGCGCCATCCGCTTCGGTGCGGCCGGCGGCCGGGACCGCAGCGCTCGGACGTGGTCGCGCAGCCGGGGCAGGATGCAGCCGATCAGGGACGTGAACAGCAGCAGGTAGATCGCGGAGAACCAGACCGAGCCGAAGACCTCGAACGCGCCGATCCGGTCCAGTCGGGGTGCCCAGTCCGGGTGGTCGACGAAGTACTGGTTGACCTTCTCCGGGCTGATCCCGCGCTGCGGCAGCACCGAGCCGGGGATGGCGGCGATCGCGAGCAGGAAGAGCAGGATCAGCGCCGTACGCATGCTGGTCAGCTGCCGCCACGAGTTGCGCAGCAGGGCCAGCAGCCGGTTGGGACGGCGCCCGGGCGCCGGTGCAACGGTCTCCGGCCGGTCGTCGACGACCGTCATCAGATGCTCACCTCGCCCACCCCGACGGTGGTCTGCAACCAGATCACGAAGCTCTGCCATCCGCCGGTGATCAGCGCCAGGCCGATCACGATGAGCAGGGCGCCGCCGACCCGGGTGACCCAGCGGCTGTTGCGCCGGATGGCGCGGAAGACCCCGAGCAGGCGCTGGAAGCCCAGCCCGAAGACGATGAACGGTATCCCCAGCCCGAGGCAGTACGCCACGGCGAGCACCACGGCACGGTCACTCTGGCCGCTGGTGGCCGCCATGCCCATCACCGCGCCGAGCGTGGGGCCGGTGCAGGGCACCCAGCTGAGTGCGAAGACCGCACCGAAGATCGGTGCGCCGAGCAGCCCCGCCGACGGCAGCCGGGAGATCCGGAACTCGCGTTGCAGCGCCGGGATCATCCCGAGGTAGCCCAGACCGAGCACGATGATCAGGGCGCCGACGACGATCTCCAGCTGCCGCTCGTACTCGAAGAAGACCCGGCCGATGCCGGCGAACAGGATCGCGGTGGCGACGAAGACGACGGTGAAGCCGGCGATGAAGAGCAGCGTCCCGGCCAGCACCCGGCCCTTGACGGCCGCCGTCGCGGCCCGCTCGCGGACGGCGACTCCCCCGCCGCCCTCGGCGGGCGCGGGATCGGCCGCCGGCCGACGGCCCTCCAGGTCGGCGCCGGCCAGACCGGTGACGTACGAGAGGTAGCCGGGCACCAGCGGCAGTACGCACGGGGAGAGGAAGCTGAGCAGGCCGGCGAGCGCCGCGGCGCCGATGGCGAGCAGCAGTGGCCCGCTCAGGGCCAGCTCCCGGAAGGTCTCGCCCATCAGTTCGACGCCGGCTTCTCGGCGGCGACCCGCTCGACGATCGGTTGCAGACCCTCCTGCTTGACCGCCGCGCGGATGACCGCGGCGACCCGACCATCCCGGTCGAGCACCACGGTCGCCGGCACGGTGTTCGGCGGGATGTCCAGGTCGAGCGCGAGCCGGCTGGACGGGTCGAAGAGGCTCGGGTAGGTGACCCGGCCCTCCTCGAACGCCTTGGCCTTGTCCCGCGAATCCTGCACGTTGATGCCGAGGAACGTCACCCCGGTGGCCTTGGTGGCCTGGTAGGTGGCCTCCAGGTCGTCCGCCTCGGCGCGGCACGGCGCACACCAGGAGCCCCAGAAGTTGACCACCACCACCTGGCCGCGGGCCTGGTCGACGTCGTAGCTGCCGCCGGTGAGCAGCTCACCGGCGAGCTTCGGGGGTGCCGAACGCTGGTCCGGCGCACACTCGATGACCCCGTCGGTGGTGGTCGTGCAGGTCTTCTCCTGACCCTTCGACGACGTACAGCCGACCAGTGCCACCGCGGCGACGGTGGCGAGCAGACCGGCGGTCCACCTGCGGGCGTTCATCAGGCCCCCTTGGCCGTCCGGGCTGTCGCGGAGAGGGCGATCAGGTGGGCGGCCGGCTCGCTGTAGCCGATGCCCACCACCTTCGCGCCGTCGAAGTGGAAGGAGGTGAGGCTCGCAAGCCCGCACTGCCGCTTGCGCGGATCGTGCCAGAGCCGCTTGCGCTCGACGTAGCGGCGCAGCGTCCAGATCGGCAGCTGGTGCGACACGAGCACCGCCTCGCGGCCCTCGGCGGCGACCCGGGCGGCGTGCACGGCGGCGAACATCCGCTCGGCGATGACCCGGTACGCCTCACCCCAGGACGGCGTCACCGGGTCGCGCAGCACCCACCAGTTGCGCGGGTCACGGAACGACCCGTCACCCGGGGAGACCTTCTTGCCCTCGAACCAGTTGGCGCTCTCGATCAGCCGCTCGTCGACACCGACCGGCAGCCCGAACTGGGCGGCGATCGGCTCGGCGGTCTGCTGGGCGCGTTCCAGCGGGCTCGCCACCACGTGCACGACCTCCCGCTCGGCGAGGCCCTGCGCGGCGGCCTTGGCCATCTGCACGCCCAGCTCGGACAGGCGGAAACCGGGCAGCCGGCCGTAGAGGATCTGGTTGGGGTTGTACACCTCGCCGTGCCGGAGCACGTGGACCACCGTCTTGCTCACCGCTCGCTACCCCCCGTGACCAGCCGCTGCCGCCGCCGCGTTCGCCGCTGTCGGCAGCGCGGCGGCGATGTGCTCCAGAGCGGCGTCGTCGATCGCCGCCGACACGAACCACGACTCGAACGCGCTCGGCGGCAGGTAGACGCCGGCGGCGAGCATCGCGTGGAAGAACGCCTTGAACGCCGGCACCTGCTGGGTGCGGGCACTGTCGTAGTCCACGACGTCGGCGTCAGTGAAGAAGATCGAGAACATGCTGCCCGCGTACGACAGGCGGTGCGGCACCCCGGCGGTGGCCAGCGCGTCCGACGCCAGCTTGCCCACGACGGCGGCCGTCTCGTCGAGGCGGCGGTACAGCGCGTCGTCGGCGAGCCGCAGCGTGGTCAGGCCGGCAGCGCAGGCGAGCGGGTTACCGGAGAGCGTGCCGGCCTGGTAGACCGGGCCGGCCGGGGCGAGCCGCGCCATGATCTCCGCGCGCCCGCCGAACGCCGCGGCGGGCAGGCCACCACCCATGACCTTGCCGTACGTCCACAGGTCGGCGTCGGAGGCGTCGAGGCCGTGCCATCCGGCGCGGGAGACCCGGAACCCGGTCATCACCTCGTCCACCACGAGCAGTGCGCCGTGCGCGTGCGCGATCCGGGCGAGCTGCTGGTTGAAGCCGTCGCGGGGGGCGACCACTCCCATGTTGCCGGCGGCGGCCTCGGTGATCACCGCGGCGATGTGCGGGCCCTCGGCGGCGAATGCCTCCTCGACGGCCCGGATGTCGTTGTAGGGGAGAACGATCGTCTCGCTGGCCGCCGCGCCGGTCACACCGGGCGAGTCGGGCAGGCCCAGGGTGGCCACGCCGGACCCGGCGGAGGCGAGCAGCGCGTCGACGTGACCGTGGTAGCAACCGGCGAACTTGACGATCTTGGAGCGGCCGGTGAAGCCGCGGGCCAGCCGGATCGCCGACATGGTCGCCTCGGTGCCGGAGTTGACCAGGCGGACCTGCTCCACCGGGGTCCGGTCGACGATCTCGGCGGCCAGCTCCACCTCACCGGGGGTGGGGGTGCCGAAGCTGGTGCCCCGGGCGGCGGCGGCCTGCACGGCGTCCACCACCTCGGGGTGGGCGTGCCCGAGGATCAGCGGACCCCACGAGCAGACCAGGTCGACGTAGCGGCGGCCGTCGGCGTCGAACAGCCACGGACCCTCGCCACGGACCATGAAACGTGGGGTGCCGCCGACCGCCTGGAAGGCGCGCACGGGGGAGTTCACCCCGCCCGGCACGATGGCGCGGGCGCGGTCGAACAGGGCCTCGGAGGCCGGCGCGTCGGCCGGGTAACGGCCAGATCCGGCGGAAACGATGTCGGTCACGATGGGGCCATTGTGTCAGCGCCGGACGGCCAACCAGCAGCCACCCCGGGCCGGGGTTACCGGGCTCACCCACCATCGGCGCTCGTCGGAGGCTGCCGACACCGGGGTCGGGAGTGGCTCGCGGCCTCGACAGGCCGGGCCGGCTGGATCGCGCTAGGCTGACCGGGTGGATCGTGCCGAACTGTCCATCACGCTACACCGGACGGGCGACGAAGCAGTGCTGCGCCTGGCCGGTGAGATCGACATGCTCACGGCCGCCCAGCTCTCCACGGTCGTCAACGAGGTGCTGGCCGACCCGCCGCCGCGCATCGTGCTCGACCTCGGTGGCGTCACCTTCTGCGACTCGCAGGGCCTGGGCACGCTGGTCGTCCTCAGCCGCAAGGCCAGCCACGCGCAGAGCCTGCTGATGCTCACCCACGTGGGCGATTTCCTGATCCGTGTCCTGGACATCACCGGCCTGCGCAGCGCCCTGATGATCCGCAACGACCAGCCCACCGGCTGACCCCACCCGGGCCACCGCCCCCTCGCCTTCCTTGATTGATCATGAGGTTGACGGGTCGTCGGGGCAGCGGATCGCCCGCCAACCTCATGATCAACGCGGGTCAGGGGGTGGGAACGTCTCGGGACTGGAAGGTTCTCAGGGCCAGGGTTAGCAGGGCTGCCGCGATCACCGTCAGGGCTGCCAGGGGCGTGGCCGTCCAGTTGTCGCCCAGGACCTGCGGGGTGTGGGTGAACGGGGAGACGTCAAGCGCCCACTGGCTCAGCTTCAGCACCGCGCCGAGCTGACCGAGCAGCAGGCAGCCGGCGAGGACCGCCCAGGCCACCGACGACAACCGGGGCAGCCAGCCCACCAGCAGCGCCGCGAGCCCGGCGAGCACCCAGGCCGCCGGCACCTGCGCCAAACCCACGCCGAGCAGCCGGGGCACCTCGCCGCCGACGTCGCCGACGCTGAGGCCGTACGCCAGCCCGGTCGCGAGCCCCGTTACGGCCAGCACCAGCACGGGACCGAGCAGCGCGAAGACCAGGTGCGCCGCCAACCAGCGGGTCCGGCTCACCGCCGTGGCGAGCAGCGGTTCGGCCCGCCCGGCGGTCTCCTCGGCCCGCGCGCGCAGCGCGGCCTGGATGCCGTACCCGGCGGCGGCCAGCGCGGTCAGGCTCAACGTGCTCCCGAGGTACGCCTCGGCCAGGGTCGATGAGCCGCCCAGGCGGGCCAGGATCTCGGCAACCTGCTCGTTGCCCTCCACCGCGTCGCCGGCCGCGTCGGCCGCGCCGCCCAGCACCAGGCCGAGCAGCCCGAAGCCGACGGTCCAGCCGAGCAACTGACCCCGGTGCAGCCGCCACGCCAGTCCGAACGGGCCGGTCAACAGCGCGCCCGCGGAGGCCGGGCCGAGCCGGGGCGGGAACACCCCGGCGCCGAGGTCACGGCGCACCGAGACGGGGTACGCGACGAGCGCGAGCACCGCGCTGAACAGCACCGGAAGCAGCAGCACCCACCAGCGTTCGCCGGCGAAGGCCCGACCCCGGGCCGCCCAGCCCAGCGGTGACAGCCAGCTCAGCCACTCCGCGCTCCCGCCGGTGCCACCGGAACCCCCGGCGTCACCGCCCAGCCGCAGCGCGAACGCCAACCCGAGCACGCCCAGGCCGATCCCGCGCGCCCCGCCGGCACTCTCGGTGAGCTGCGCGGCCAGCCCGCCGACCGTGGCGAACACGATGCCGGTCAGCGCCATCCCGGCGCCGAAGAGCAGCGAGCCGGTGCCGGGCAGGCCCGCGGCGACGAGGCCGCCGGCGGCGAGCAGGCCGAGCAGCACGTTCGCGGCGTACGTGACGAGCAGCGCCGCGGTCAGACCGGCGTACCGGCCCAGCACGGTCGCGCCGAGCAGCTCCCGCCGGCCGGCCTCCTCCTCGGTACGGGTGTGCCGCACCACCATCAGCACGCTGACCAGCGCGGCTATCACCGCGAGCAGGCCGGCCCGCTGGACGGTGAGCGCGCCGATGCTGTCGCCGTACACCGGGCCGAGCAGGGCGACGATCGACGGGTTGCTCGCCGTCCCGGCCAGGTAGGCGGCCCGCTCGGCGGCGGTCGGGTAGAGGCCGGTGTACGCGCTGGCGTAGCTGGCCGGCAGCACCGCGAGCAGCAGGATCCAGATCGGCAGCACGACCCGGTCCCGGCGCATGATCAACCGCACCAGGTGCCGGGTGCCGGTGAAGGAGGTCATGACCGCACCTGCTCGGCCTGGTAGTGCCGCAGGAACAGCTCCTCCAAGGTCGGAGGCTGACTGACCAGACTCCGTACGCCGATCTCGGTGAGCTGACGCAGCGCGGCGTCCAGCGCGGCGTTCTCCACGTCGAAGCGCACCCGGTGCCCGTCCACCCGCAGGTCGTGTACGCCGGCGAGCTGACCCAGCCCGTCCACCGGGCCGATCAGCTCCGCCTCGATCGAGGTGCGGCGCAGGTGGCGCAGCTCGGACAGGGTGCCGGTCTCCACGTCCCGCCCGTTGCGGATGATCGTCACCCGGTCGCAGAGCGCCTCCACCTCGGCCAGGATGTGACTGGAGAGCAGCACGGTACGGCCGTCGGTCCTGGCCCGGCGGACCCAGTGCTGGAAGACCTCCTCCATGAGCGGGTCCAGGCCGGAGGTCGGCTCGTCCAGGATGAGCAGTTCGGCGTCGGAGGCGAGGGCCGCCACCAGGCCGACCTTCTGCCGGTTGCCCTTGGAGTACGCCCGGCCCTTCTTGCGGGGATCCAGCTCGAAGGAGTCGAGCAGCTCCGCGCGGCGGGTCGGGTCGAGGCCGCCGCGCATCCGCCCGAGCAGGTCGATGACCTCGCCGCCGGACAGGTTGGGCCAGAGCGTCACGTCACCCGGCACGTACGCCAGCCGGCGGTGCAGGGCCACCGCGTCGCGCCACGGGTCACCGCCGAGCAGGCGGACCGTTCCCGCGTCCGCCCGCAGCAGGCCGAGCAGCGCCCGGATGGTCGTCGACTTGCCGGCCCCGTTCGGGCCGAGGAAGCCGTGCACCTCACCGGCGTGGACGGTCAGATCCAGGCCGTCGAGCGCCCGGGTCCGGCCGAAGGTCTTGACCAGGCCGGACACCGAAATCGGAGTTTCCATACTTCGGAAGCTACACTCGTTTCACAAAGTTGTGAAGACTGTGAGAGTCGGGGCACCATCGGTGCCCACGACACGCGTAGAAGGGACCACCATGGCAGCCGTCGACGGCCACGACCCGGTGCACCTCTTCGTCGAACGGATGGCGTTGACGTTCGCCGAGGTCGGCTTCCCCCGGATGGCCGCCCGGGTGCTGTTCACCGTGATGAGCGCCGACGACCCGCTCACCGCCGCCGAGATCGGCGAACGACTCGGGGTGAGCGCGGCGGCGGTCAGCGGCGCGGTGCGCTACCTCACCCAGTTCGGCATGCTGATCCGCGAGCCAGTCCCCCGCTCCCGCCGCGACCGTTACCGAATGCCGGAGAACCCCTGGTACGAGGGGACCATCACCAAGACCGCGATCTACAAGACGTTCATCGACGCGGCCAGCGCCGGGGTGGATGCCCTCAACGGCCCGCAGACACCGGCCGGTGAACGGGTCGCCGAGATGCGCGACTTCTTCATCTTCGTTCAGGAAGAGATCGACTCGCTGGCTGAGCGCTGGCGGATCCGCCGGGCCGAGACTGGACACCTGCGCCCCAGCGAGGTCTGAGCAGCCCGGTCAGGCGCTGTTGCCCCAACGGGCCTGCTCCAACAGCTCCACCGCACGGTCCCGCGCCTCCCGGTCGTCGGAGCGGAGCAGGGTGGTGGCCTCGTCCACCGCGTCGGTGAGCCGCCGCCACTGCGCCTCCCGCTCCCGCACCAGGTCCGACTGGGCGGCCAACTGCCGGGTCTTCACCCACAGCTCGACGAAGACCGACACCTTGGCCCGCAGCACCCACGGGTCGAACGGCTTCGTCAGGTAGTCCACCGCGCCCACCTGGTAGCCCCGCAGGGCGAGCTGGGCGTCCCGGTCGGCGGCGGTGAGGAAGATGATCGGCACGTGCCGGGTCCGCTCCCGACGCTTGATGTGGCTCGCCGTCTCGAACCCGTCCATGTCCGGCATCTGCGCGTCCAACAGGATCACCGCGAAGTCGTCCACCAGCAGCTGCTTGAGGGCCGCCTCGCCGCTCTCCACCGCCACCGACTGGACCGGCAGGCCCTGGAGGATCGCCTCCAGGGCCATCAGGTTCTCCCGGCGGTCGTCCACGAGCAGCGCCTTGGCCATCTGGGTCACGAAGTCTCCTCGGTCCGGCTGCCGCTGATCCACGACGACATCAACTCGATCAGGTCGTCCAGGTCGACCGGCTTGGTGATGTAGTCGCTGCCCCCGGCCGCGAGCGCCGACTCGCGGTCACCCGGCATCGCCTTCGCGGTCAGGAAGACGACCGGCAGGTCCGCGAAGCGGTGGTTACGGCGGATCTGGCGGGTGGTCTCGTACCCGTCCTGGTCCGGCATCATGGCGTCCATCAGCACGATGTCCACCTCCGGATGCTCGGCCAGCAGGCGGACACCGTCCGCCCCGTTGTCCGAGTACAGCACGGTCATCCCGTGCAGCTCCAATGCGCTGGTCAGGGCGAAGACGTTACGCACGTCGTCGTCCACGATCAGCACGGTCGCCCCGTCCAACTGGCGGGTGGCCGGCGCCTCGGGTCGCTCCGGCAACAACTCCAGCGGCGGCATCAGCAGCGACGACGGCAGGCCGGCGCGCTGCGGAGACGGTGACTGAGGCGCGACCACGGCGTCCGGGGCCAACACCTGCGGCACGAAGAGGGTGAAGGTCGAGCCCTGACCGGGCACCGACGAGACGGTGATGGTGCCGCCGATCAGTCGGGCCAGATCGCGGCTGATCGACAGCCCCAGGCCGGTGCCGCCATAGCGGCGACTGGTCGTGCCGTCGGCCTGCTGGAACGCCTCGAAAATGATCGACAACTTGTCGTCGGAGATGCCGATCCCGGTGTCGATCACGGTGAACGCGATCACCTGCTGAGCGTTCGTCAGCGCCGGGACGTCGAAGACCACGTTCTCCGCCGCCGGGGCGATCCGCAGTGTCACCGCACCGTTGTCGGTGAACTTCACCGCGTTGGAGAGCAGGTTGCGCAGGATCTGCTGCAACCGCTGCGCGTCGGTCACCAACGCCGGCGGCAGATCCTTGCTCACCCGTACCTGGAAGTCCAGGTTCTTCTCCTCGGCCTGCGGCGCGAACGCCTGCTCGACGAAGCCGCGCAGCTCGGAGAAGCGGATCTCGGTCGGCTCGACGTCCATCCGACCCGCCTCGATCTTGGACAGGTCGAGGATGTCGTCGATCAGACGCAGCAGGTCGGAGCCGGACCCGTGGATGGTCCGCGCGAACTCGATCTGCTTCGGGCTGAGGTTCTGCTCCGAGTTCTCGGCCAGCAGACGGGCCAGCAACAGCAACGAGTTCAGCGGGGTACGCAGCTCGTGGCTCATGTTGGCCAGGAACTCCGACTTGTAGGCCGACGCCCGGGTCAACTGCTGAGCCTTCTCCTCCAGGCCCAGCCGCGCCAGCTCGATCTCCCGGTTCTTCGTCTCGATGTTGCCCTTCTGCTCGGACAGCAGAGTGGCCTTCTCCTCCAGCTCGGCGTTGGTGCGCTGCAACTCCGCCGACTGCTCCTGCATCTCGTGTGCCAGCCGCTGCGACTGGGCCAGCAGTTGCTCCGTACGCCGGTTGGCCTGGATGGTGTTGACCGCGATGCCGATGGTGAGCACCAGCCGCTCCAGGAACGACAGGTGCAGCTCGGAGAAGGCCGACACGCTTGCGAACTCGATCACCCCGAGCAGCTCACCCTCGAACAGCACGGGGAGCACCACCAGGTCGGACGGGGGTGTCTCGGCCAGACCGGACCGCAGGGTGAGCCGGCTGTTCGGTGAGGCGCTGACCCGGATCGTCCGGCGCGAGAGGGCGGTCTGCCCGACCAGCCCCTCACCCGGCCCGAAGGTGACGTCGTGCCCCCGCGCCACGTACCCGTACGAGGAGGTCAGCCGCAGCCGCATGCTGCCGTCGGTGTCGTCGGCGAGGAAGAAGGCGCCGAGCTGGGCGTCGACCAGCGGGGTCACCTCCGTCATGATCATGCGGCAGACCTCGCCCAGGTCCCGTTGGCCCTGCAACAGGCCACCGATACGGGCCAGGTTGGAGTCCAGCCAGCCCTGCTCGGCGTTCTTCTTGGTCGTCTCCCGGAGGGTGACGATCATCTGGTTGATGTTGTCCTTCAGCTCGGCGACCTCGCCCTGCGCCTTGACCGCGATCCGCTGGGTCAGGTCGCCGCGGGTCACCGACGTGGACACCTGGGCGATGGCCCGCAGCTGGGTGGTCAGCGTCGAGGCGAGCTGGTTGACGTTCTCGGTGAGGTCACGCCAGGTGCCGGACACACCCTTGACCTGCGCCTGACCGCCGAGCTTGCCCTCGATGCCGACCTCGCGGGCCACCCGGGTCACCTCGTCGGCGAACGACGACAACTGGTCGACCATCGTGTTGACCGTCGACTTGAGCTCCAGGATCTCGCCCTGCGCGTCCACGGTGATCTTCTGGCTGAGGTCACCCTTCGCCACCGCCGTCGTCACCGAGGCGATGTTGCGGACCTGGCTGGTCAGGTTGGACGCCATCGAGTTCACGTTGTCGGTCAGATCTCGCCACGTACCGGAGACGCCCTTGACCTGCGCCTGACCGCCGAGCTTGCCCTCGGTGCCCACCTCGCGGGCCACCCGGGTCACCTCGTCGGCGAACGACGACAGCTGATCGACCATCGTGTTGACCGTCGACTTGAGCTCCAGGATCTCGCCCCGCGCGTCCACCGTGATCTTCTGGCTGAGGTCACCCTTCGCCACCGCCGTGGAGACCTGCGCGATGTTGCGGACCTGGGCGGTCAGGTTCGACGCCATCGAGTTCACGTTGTCGGTCAGATCCCGCCAGGTGCCGGCGACGCCGCGCACCTGGGCCTGACCGCCGAGCTTGCCCTCGGTGCCCACCTCACGGGCCACCCGGGTCACCTCGTCGGCGAACGACGACAACTGGTCCACCATCGTGTTGACCGTCGACTTCAGCTCCAGGATCTCGCCCCGCGCGTCCACCGTGATCTTCTGGCTGAGGTCACCCTTCGCCACCGCCGTGGTCACCGACGCGATGTTGCGGACCTGGCTGGTCAGGTTCGACGCCATCGAGTTCACGTTGTCGGTCAGGTCCCGCCACGTACCGGAAACGCCCTTGACCTGCGCCTGACCGCCCAGGTTGCCCTCGGTGCCCACCTCACGCGCGACCCGGGTCACCTCGTCGGCGAACGACGAGAGTTGGTCCACCATGGTGTTGACGGTGTTCTTCAGCTCCAGGATCTCGCCCTGTGCGTCCACTGTGATCTTCTGCGACAGGTCGCCCTTGGCCACCGCCGTGGAGACCTGGGAGATGTTGCGGACCTGGCTGGTCAGGTTGCCGGCCAACTGGTTGACGTTCTCGGTGAGGTCGCGCCAGGTGCCGGAAACGCCCCGCACCTGGGCCTGGCCGCCGAGCTTGCCCTCGATGCCCACCTCACGCGCCACCCGGGTCACCTCGTCGGCGAACGACGAGAGTTGGTCCACCATCGTGTTGACGGTGTCCTTCAGCTCCAGGATCTCGCCCTGCGCCGCCACCGTGATCTTCTGCGACAGGTCACCGCGCGCCACCGCCGTGGAGACCTGCGCGATGTTCCGCACCTGGGCGGTCAGGTTCGACGCCATCGAGTTGACGCTGTCGGTCAGGTCCTTCCAGGTGCCGGCCACGTTCGGCACCTCGGCCTGGCCGCCCAGCTTGCCCTCGGTGCCCACCTCGCGGGCCACCCGGGTCACCTGCTCGGCGAACAGCCGCAGCGTGTCCGTGAGGTAGTTCATCGTCGCGGCCAACTCGGCGACCTCACCGCGCGCGCCGACCGTGATCTTCTGCGACAGGTCGCCCTTGGCCACCGCCGTCGCCACCTGTGAGATCGACCGCACCTGGCCGGTCAGGTTCGACGCCATGGTGTTCACCGAGTCGGTGAGGTCCTTCCAGGTGCCGGCGACGCCCCGGACGTCGGCCTGTCCACCCAACTTGCCCTCGGTGCCCACCTCGCGGGCCACCCGGGTCACCTCGTTCGAGAACGACGACAACTGGTCGACCATCGTGTTCACGGTGCGCCCGATGCGCAGGTACTCACCGCGCAGCGGCCGACCGTCGATCTCCAGTGCCATGTGCTGGGACAGGTCGCCGTCCGCGACCGCCACGATCACCCGGGCGATCTCCGTGGTCGGCCGGCCCAGGTCGTCGATCAACGAGTTGATCGCCCGCTGCCCCTCCGCCCAGGAACCGTCCAGCCCTTCGTCGTCCAGGCGCTCGGTGAGCCGGCCGTCCCGGCCGACGATCCGGCTGATCCGCCGCAGGTCCAGGTACTGCCGTTCCTGGAGCGAGACCACCTCGTTGAAGGCGTCCGCCACCTCACCGGCCGTACCGGCGCGGCGGGGTAGCCGGACCTTCAGGTCGCCGCGACGGACCCGTCGCAGCGCCTCGGTCAACTCACCGAGGAGCGCCTCGTGGTCGGACGCGGACGGATCCGCCACCGACTGCTTCGCCGTGGTCATCATTCCTCGCTCAACTCGGGGGCGCCGGTCCGTGCGGACACACCGACACCCCATATTGTGCCCGCGCGCGCCGCAGTGCCAGGGTGCGCGACCCGCCGGACCGTCCCGGACACCGCATCGATCCGCCCGGGGAGGACCGATCCGGTACGGTGCGTCGCAGACCTCGCTCCGGTGCCCGAACCCGCCACGCGGGCCCGATTCGGCGCACCCGGGCGGGCGATCTCGGTGCCAGCACCTCCCCCGCGCGGGGCGACGGTGATCGGCTTGGCACCCGGCGGGGGAACGATGGAGGATACGAGGGTGTCAGCCGAGGCGGGGCCCGCGACGGCCGGGGCCCGGAACGGGGCGGTCCGGCACGTCCGTCTGCCCGCCGACCGGCGTACCCCCGCCGCCGCCCGCGCGGTGGTCCGCTCGGTGTTGACCGAGGCGCACCTGGACGAGCTGGCCAACGAGGCTCTGCTGCTCACCACGGAGCTGACCACCAACGCCGTCGAACACGCCCGTACCGAACTGGACATCGACGTCGTCGCGGACGAGGTGGGGCTCACCGTGACCGTCTCCGACTTCGCGGCCGGCTCGGGCGACGAGCTGACCGTCGGCACCCGCAACGACGCCACCGAGATCAACGAGGTGTCCGAGCGGGGTCGGGGGCTGCTGCTGGTCGACCACTTCGCCAGCCGTTGGGGCACCACGTACCTGCCCACCGGCAAGGGCGTCTGGTTCCGGCTGGACCGCCCCGGCGCCGACCCGCGCGGCGGCACCGACCCCGAGGGGTCGGCGACACCGATCGCGGCCGACGACCGCTCCGCGCCGAGCGCCAACGCCATGAGCGAACTCATGCAGACCGCCCCCGACATGTACGCGGACGACCCGCTGCCCGACTTCGCCGCCGGCCTGCTCAGCCGCCTCGCCGAGATGGTGGGAGCGGCCGGCGGCGCGATCCGCCTGGACCGCGGCGACGGGCAGGGCCGGCAGGTGCTGGCCCGCTTCGGCCGGCAGCCCCGCGACGACAGCGAACTGCTCCGGGTGCCACTGACCGTGCACCGCCCGTACGGCGGGGAGCTGGAGTTGGACGCCGCGCCGTCCGCGTACGCCCGGCCCCTCGCGGTGCTCACCGCCGAGCGGCTGTCGTTGCACCTGGAGAACGACCGGCTGCGCCGGGCCGACGTCCGCCGGCAGGCGTGGCTGACGTTCCTGGCCGAGGCGAGCGAACTGCTGGCCCAGTCGCTGGACGTCGAGCTGACCATGGCGCTGATCCCGCAGCTGGTGGTGCCCCGACTCGGCCAGTGGTGCGCGGTGCACACCACCGACGAGTGGGGTCGGCTGCGGTTGGCGGCGGCGACCCACGCCGACGAGTCGATGCTGCCGCAACTGCACAAGGTGCTGGCCGAGACTGGCCAGGATTCGATCCAGGCGCGGCTGCGCGAGGCGTCCCGCAGCGCGGCGCAGATCCCGCTCGGTGGGCCGATGGAGGGGTTCGCGGTCCCGCTGATCGCGCGCGGGCAGCGACTCGGCACGCTGGCCGTGGGGCGGCATCAGCGACACCGGCACGACCCGGACGAGGTGGCCGTCCTGGAGGACGTGGCCCGGCGGGCCGCGCTGGCCATCGAGAACGCCCGCATCCACGCCGAGCGCCGGCGGGTGGCGCAGACCCTCCAGCAGTCCCTGCTGCCCCCGGCGCTGCCGCTGGTGGACGGGATCGGCTTCGCCGCCGAGTACGTCCCGACCGGCGACGACGCCGAGGTGGGCGGCGACTTCTACGACGTGGTGCCGCTGCCCGACGGGCGCTGGCTGGTGGTGATCGGCGACGTCTCCGGCAAGGGTGTGCAGGCCGCCGCGGTCACCGGGCTGGTCCGCGACGTGATCCGGGTGCTGGTCGGCGACGGCAAGCCGTTGCCGGAGGCGCTGGCCCGGCTCAACGAGACGCTGGTCGAGCGGGGCAGCGGCCGGTACTGCACGTTGGCCCTGGCGGCGGTCGGGCCGGGCGACGGCAACCAGCTGGACGTCGCGCTGCACCTGGCCGGGCACGACCGACCGGTGCTGCTGGCCGGCAAGGGCGGCGCCGCGTTCGTCGGCACCGGCGGCACGGCGCTCGGCCTGCTCGACACGATCACCTCGCCGACGGCGCAGATCGCACTCGCCCCGGGCGACTCCCTCATCTTCTACACCGACGGCGTCACCGAGCGGCGGCGCGGCCGGGAGTTGTTCGGCACCGACCGGTTGCGTGACGCGGCCGCGCCACTGGCCGGCTACTCGGCCGACGTGGTGGCCGCCCGACTGCGCGCCGCCGCGATCAACTTCTCGGTCGAGCCGCCCCGCGACGACATCGCCATCCTGGTGCTGCGCAACGACATGGTCTGACCAGGTGCCCGGGCCGGGTCCGTCACAGGCCGCCGGGCAGGCGACCGGGGGCGAGCCGGTGCTCCGGGTCGAGATGCTCCTTCGCGACCCGGAGCTGGGCCAGGCCGGCGATCTCGCCCCACAGGTCGACCGCCCGCCGGACCGGTGCGGGGGCGGAAACCACCACGCAGCGACCCTGCCGGGCCAGCAGCACCCCGCGCACGGCGGCCAGGATGGACGCCACCCGGTCGGGGGCCAGCGTGCCGGGCAGCGCCGCGTGCACCACGCCCAGCCCGGCGGAGCCCCGGACCGGCACCGGGCTCCCGGCCGCGTCGCGCAGCGCGTACACGGCGGCGTGCAGGTCGCTGATCGGCACCTCCAGGCGCAGCGCCGTGTCGCCGGGGGCGAACGGGTAGCGACGCCACCACGTCGGGGCGGAGTGCGCGACCGTGGCCTCGCCGTGCAGCAGGCCGACCAGGCGTTCGGCGCGTTCGGTGACGTCGGCCGGGCCGCCCTCCAACAGCACCACCAGGCTGCCTGCGCGGGACGGGGCGCCGGACCGGCCGGACATCGACGGGTGGCGCTCCCGGGCGGTGGCGGACGGGTGACCGGGCGGGTACGGCGTGCGCGGCCGGGGCGTACCGCCGGGAAGGTCGAGCTCGATGGCCGCCGGATCCAGGCGGGCGGCGAGGATCATCCGGACCAGGTCGTGCACCTCCAACGGGGTCCACACCGGACGGGACACCCACAGCCGGCTGGCCGGCACCGGCTGCACGCGCAGGCTCGCCGAGACCAGCACGCCGAGCGCGCCCTGCGAGCCGCAGAGCAGCCGGGCCAGGTCGAGACCGGGTGCGCCGCCACCGGCGCTGACCAGCTCGCCGTCGGCGCCGAGATAGCGGACGCCGAGGAGCTGGTCACAGGGGCTGCCGTGGCGGTGCCGCAGCGGGCCGGACTCACCGGAGGCGAGCACCCCGCCCAGGGTCGCCCCGGGCGACGGAGCGTCCAACGCCAGCCGTTGCCCGGTGCGCTCCAGCGTCGCCTGCACCGCCCGCAGCGGCGTGCCGGCACCCACCTCGGCGACCGGTGCGCCGACCGGCTCGTGACCGATGCCGGCCAACCGGCCGGTGTCGAGCATGATGTCGACCTGCACCGGCGCGGCACCCCAGTCGATCTTCGTGCCGGCGCCCCGGGGCACCACCGTCAGGTCGTGCGCGGCGGCCAGCCGCAGCACCTCGGCGGCGGCGTGCGGACCGCCGGGGACCGCCACCCAGCGCGCCCGCCGCCCCGCCACCTCGTCGGCCGCCCCGCCGAGCCGGGAGAACGGTGGACCGCAGATCGCCGCCAACCGCCGGGTGATCTCGAGGGCTCCGGACCGGCCGAGGGAACTCGCTGCTGCCGCCATGCCGGCCATCGTACATGTGTTCGAAAGCCGTGGTGGTGGATATCGGGATGCCGCTGGTCCGGCGCGCCGAGCGGCCCGGCCGGTAACGTGGCCGCCGTGACCACCGAGACTGCCCCGCCCGCGGCGAAGCGGGTGCCCACCGAGCGCACCCACCACGGCGACACGGTCGTCGACGAGTACGCCTGGCTCGCCGCCAAGGACGACCCGGAGACGATCGCCTACCTGACCGCGGAGAACGCGTACACCGACGCGCGCACGGCGCACCTGGCCGAGCTGCGCGCCGACCTGTTCGAGGAGACCCGCCAGCGCACCCGGGAGACCGACCTGTCCGTGCCCACCCGCAAGGGCGGGCACTGGTACTACACCCGGACGATCGAAGGTCAGCAGTACGGGGTGCACTGCCGCCGCGCGGTCCGCGACGGCGAGACCGAGCCGCCGGTCAGCGCGGACGGCGCCCCGCTCGACGGCGAGGAGGTGCTGCTCGACGGCAACCTGCTGGCCGAGGGGCACGACTTCTTCGCACTGGGCGCCTTCGACGTCAGCCCCGACGGGCGCTGGCTGGCGTACTCGACCGACTTCTCCGGCGACGAGCGGTTCACCCTGCGCGTGAAGGACCTCACCACCGGCGAGCTGCTGCCCGACGAGGTACCGGACACGTTCTACGGCACCGCCTGGTCGGCCGACGCGTCGGTGCTGTTCTACGTGACCGTCGACGACGCCTGGCGACCCAACAAGGTCTGGCGGCACACCATCGGCTCGGCCGCCGCCGACGACGTGGTCGTCCACCAGGAGGACGACGAGCGGTTCTGGGTCGGGGTGGAGCTGACCCGCTCGGAGAAGTTCATCCTCATCGACATCCACAGCAAGGTCACCAGCGAGGTGCTGGTGATCCCGGCCGGCAACCCGGCCGGGGCGCCGGCCGTGATCGCGCCACGCCGGCAGGGCATCGAGTACGCGGTGGAGCACCACGGGCACCGCTTCCTCATCCTGCACAACGACGGCGCGGAGGACTTCGCGCTGGCGTTCACCTCGGCCGACGTTCCGGGCGACTGGGTGCCGCTGATCGAGCACACCCCCGGCACCCGGCTGGAGGCGGTGGACGCGTTCGCGAACCACCTGGTGGTGTCGCTGCGCACCGACGGGCTCACCGGCCTGCGGGTGCTGCCGGTCGGCAGCGACGACGGGTACGACATCGACTTCCCCGAACCGCTGTACAGCGTCGGCCTGGACGCCAACCCGGAGTACCGCACCGGGCAGATCCGCCTGCGCTACTCGTCGCTGATCACCCCCGACTCGGTGTACGACTACGACCTGGTCACCCGGCAGATGGTGCTGCGCAAGCAGAAGCCGGTGCTGCCCGGGCCGGACGGACGGCCGTACGACCCGGCCGAGTACGAGCAGCACCGCGACTGGGCGCTCGCCGACGACGGCACCCGCGTGCCGATCTCGCTGGTCTGCCGGGTCGGCACCCCGCGGGACGGCTCGGCACCGTGCGAGCTGTACGGCTACGGCTCGTACGAGGCCAGCATGGACCCGTGGTTCTCGGTCGCCCGACTGTCCCTGCTGGACCGGGGCGTCGTCTTCGCGGTGGCGCACATCCGGGGCGGCGGTGAGCTGGGCCGGCGCTGGTACGACCAGGGCAAGATGCTGGCCAAGAAGAACACCTTCACCGACTTCGTCGCCTGCGCCCGGCACCTGGTCAAGGCCGGCTGGACGGCCAGCGACCGGCTGGTCGCCCGGGGCGCCTCGGCCGGTGGCCTGCTGATGGGCGCGGTCGCCAATCTCGCGCCGGACGCGTTCAGCGGGATTGTCGCGCAGGTGCCGTTCGTGGACGCGCTCACCTCGATCCTCGACCCGTCGCTGCCGTTGACCGTCACCGAGTGGGAGGAGTGGGGCAACCCCCTCGACGACCCCGAGGTGTACGCGTACATGAAGTCGTACACGCCGTACGAGAACGTGACGGCGGTGGACTACCCGGCGATCCTCGCGGTGACCAGCCTCAACGACACCCGTGTGCTCTACTCGGAGCCGGCGAAGTGGATCGCCCGGCTGCGGGCGACCGCCCCGCAGGGCGACTACCTGCTCAAGACCGAGATGGGTGCCGGGCACGGCGGGCCGAGCGGCCGCTACGACGCCTGGCGCGAGGAGGCGTTCATCAACGCCTGGATCCTGGATCGCCTCGGCCGCGCCTGACGACGCCCAGCGGGCGTGATCACCGTGACGGGCATGATCGCGCTCGATCGTGGAAGTAGTGGCCTCGGCCGGCCGGCGAGGCCACTACTTCCAGGAAGCTGCACGATCATGCGCACCTAGACTTCCCAGGGTGAGCGACGAGGTCGAATCAGGCACCGACACGCCGCCGGGTGCGGCCCGGCGTATGTCGGCGTGGATGATCCTGGGGGTGGTGGCCGCCGCCCTGGTCGTCTGCTGCTGCTCCGCGGCCGCCGGTCTCTTGATCTCCTGGTCGGCGGGCCTCTTCCACGCTCCGACCTGACCGGCGACGTGGTGCGGATCAGGTCAGGCCGCGCGTAACTCGTCCAGTGCCGTGCTGACGCGAAGGAAGAGCAGGCCGACGCCGACGGTCACCAGCACCGCGGCCAGCGCGCCGGCACCGAGCCACGCCAGGTGCTCCAGGGGTACGTCCGGAACCTGCTCGACCGGCGGCGTCTCCACGACCCGCGTGTACTGGGCGCGGGTGGCCGGGTCGGCACAGAGCGCAGCGGTGGCGTTGCAGACCTCCGTCGACGACCCGCCGGTCGTGGCTTTCGGGAAGAGCCCTCGGCCGAGCAGCGTGCCCACGGTGAGCGCGAGCAGGATTGCCGGCACCGCCGGGGCCAACGCCTGCCAGGCCACGGAACGGCTCAGCGTGGCGCGGGGCACCCCCGTCGCGACCAGCGCGGCGTACGCGCGTCGACGGGCGACGATCCCCTCGACCAGCGCGACCATCAGCCCGCCCGCCGCGATCAGCACCGCCACCGCGACCGCGGCGTCGACCAGATCCATGGTCGACAGGTAGAACGAGTCGGCGGCCTGGTCCACCCCGCCGAGTCGGCTCTGCTCCCGGTCAAGCTGGTCCTGTGCCGCGAAGAAGGCGCGCAGCGCGGCGGCGCCCCCGCCGAAGATCAGGGCGGCGAGCAGCGCGGCGAACGTACGGCTGCCCGCCCACGGGTCGGCCATCAGCCGGCCCGCCGCGAGCAGGGCGGCCGGGTGGCGGCCATGCCGACGCAACAACCGCCCGCAGGTGTACGAGATCCAGCCGGTACCGATGACCACACCGATCATCGCCGTGAGCCCACCCGCCACGAACAGCAGCGGCACCAGCCAGGCCAACACCTCGTCGTTGCCCTCGAACTGGAACAGCACCGGGCGGACCGCGATGAACGCGGCCAGGCCCACCGCGATCAACAACCCGGCCCACGGCCGCGGACCACGCTCGCGGGGGGCCTTACGGCTCACCCCGAGCGGGCTCGTGGTGACCGTACGCAGCATCAGGGCGGTGGCCAGCGCCGCGACCACCGGCAGACCGAGCACCACCGCGGCCATCGCGCCGGCCGACGGCAGCACGTCGGTGGGCAGCGCGAGCTGGCCCTGCCCGTCCGGGCGGTGCAGCAACTCGCGGCCACCCAGGTAGACACCCAGCCCGGCGAGCGTGCCGAGCAGGGCGGCCACGCCGGTCTCCAGCACCGCCAGCCGGGTGACCTGACCGGGGGTGGCGCCGGCCAGCCGGAGCCCTGCCAGCCGACGGTCCCGGGCCGGCGCGCCGAGCCGGGCGCACTGACCGGCCAACGCCAGCACCGGGATGGTCAGCATCAGCAACGCGAACGTCGTCCCGCCGCGCAACCCGGGCTCGCGCAGCAGCGCGTTGCCGTACTGCTCCGACTTCGCCCACGCGTCGCCCGGCGGTTTGTCGATCGCCAGCACGGCGAGCGCCGCCAGCCCGGCCAGGGTCGCCAGCAGGGCGCTGAGCGCGGTGAGCACCACCCGGGCGGTGTCGGTGCGGGTGCCGGCGAGCGCGAGCCGGACCAGCGTCCCCGGCCTCACCGGGCGCCGCCGGCCAGCGGCACGTCGAGCCCCAGGCCGGTGTGGTCCACCAGGCCGTCGCGCAGCACGATCTCCCGATCGGCGTACGCGGCGATCCGCGGCTCATGAGTGACCAGCACGACGGCGGTGTGCTGCTCGCGGGCGAGCCGGACCAGCTGGGTGAGGACCTGCTCACCGGTGAGCGTGTCCAGCGCACCGGTCGGTTCGTCGGCGAAGAGCACCCGCGGCTCGGTCACCAACGCCCGCGCCGTCGCGCAGCGCTGCTGCTGACCGCCGGACATCTCACCCGGCCGGACGTCGGCCAGGTCGGCCACCCCGAACCGCTCCAGCCAGGTGAGCGCCGCCGTCCGTGCCTCTCGCCGCCCCGTGCCGGCGAGAAGCAGGGGCAGGGCGACGTTCTCCGCCGCGGTCAGCTCGGCGACCAACTGGCCGAACTGGAACAGCACCCCGAACTCGGTGCGCCGCAGCCGGGACCGGGCCGCCTCCGACCAGGTGTCGATCCGATGGCCACGCCAGGTGACCTCGCCGACGTCCGGGCGGAGGATCCCCGCCAGGCAGTGCAGCAGGGTCGACTTGCCGCAGCCGCTCGGACCGGTGACGGCGACGATCTCACCCTCGGCCACGTCGAGCGTCACGCCACGCAGGGCGGGCGTCGGGCCGTACGCCCGAACCACGCCGCGAGCCTGGAGTTGCGTCACGGATGCACCTCCCGGTGCCAGTCGGCGACCCGGTCCAGGGTGGCGCGCAGCCACCGCAGGTCGGCGTCGAGGTGGGCGATCGCGAAATCGGCCGCGACCACATCGCTGAGGGTGGCGGCCGGGTCGGCCTTGACCGCGGTCAACTCGCGCAGCCGCGCGGTGTGCGCGCCGCGCTGGGCGATCAGATAGGAGCGGGCCCGGTCCACGTCGGCGACCAGCAGCGCCACGACGACCTTGGTGAAGAGCGTGCTGGCCACGTACGGCATCGGAGGCTCCACCGTGGACAGCCACCGGTCGAGCGTGGCCCGACCCTCACCGGTCAGCGCGTACGTCGTCCGGTCCGGTCCGGCCGCCCGGTCCTGACCGGCGGCCGCCACCAGACCGTCGCGTTGCAGGCGCCCGAGCGTCGCGTAGACCTGCCCGAACGCCAGCGGCCGCGCCCGGGGCAGCCGCTCGTCATGCGCACGCTTGAGGTCATAACCATGCCGGCTCCCACCAGCGAGCAACCCCAGCAGAACGTGCGACGTAGACACAAGTCAAACTATTCACCAAGCGAATACCCAAGTCAACAACCCA
>NZ_WBKR01000032.1 GCF_008868155.1 Micromonospora sp. ALFpr18c | reverse complement strand
CGGTGGTGGGCCGATCGCCGGCGGTCGGGGGGCCGTCGGCGGTCGGCCGTCCGGGCGTGCTGGTGGTGGCGGGTGCAGTGCTGGGGGCGGTGGCCGTGCTGGCGGCCCTGCCGACGATGCTGTCCGCGCTCGTGTCGCCGTACGGCAGCGGGGGCCGGCTCTGGTCGGGGGTGCCGACCGTCGTCGCCGACTCGGCGGCGTACCCCGTCGGGCTGGCACTGGTCGCGCTGGCGGTGGCCGCCGTCCTGGCGGGTCGACCGAGCCGCCTCCCGGTGCTGGCCGCGCTGCCGTTCGCCGCCGGGGCACTGCCGGTGCTGCTCGTCGCGGTCGGTGTGCCCTGGCCGGTGCTCCCGGGTGCCGTGCTGCTCGCCGGTGTGGCCGCGCTGCTGCTCGCCGCCCTGGCCGCACCGCGCCCGGCGCTCGCGCCGACCGCCGTACCGGTGGGGGCGGTGCTGGTCGCCTCCGGCGTGCTGGGGCTGTTCGCCACCCGGGCCGGCACGCTCGCCGCCGAGGCGGTGCTGCTGGTGACGGCGGTGATCGTCGCGGTCGGGGCGCGGACGGTCGAGGTGCGGGTCGTGGGGTACCTCGCGGCGGTGGGCGCCGCATCGGCTCTGGCGGTGACCGCACCGCTCGCCGCCGGGCAGCCGCTGCGGTCGGCGGCGTACCCGTTGCTGGCGGTGGCCGCGCTGGTCCTGGCCGTCGCCGCCGCGACCAGCCCGGCGCGGGCGGTCGCCGCGACCAGCCGGACGGCGACGGCGCAGGCCCGACCCGGACGGGTGCTGGACGCCGCCGCGCAGGTGGTGGCGCTGGTGGCGGCCGTGCTCGCCGTCGAGGTGGCGCGGCACCTCGCAACCGTCTGCGTGCTCTGGGGTGTCGCCGTGGCGTTGCGGCTGCTGCGTCGGGGCGAGCCGGCCGGACGCCGGTGGACGTTCGCCGGCATCGCCGCGGGCAGCGAGCTGGTTGGGGCGTGGGTGCTGCTGGCCGCCGGCGGGGTGACGGTGCTGGAGGCGTACACCCTGCCGGCCGCGGCCCTCGCCCTCGGCGCGGGCCTGCTGGCCCTGCGGACCAGGCCGGGGCTGACCAGCTGGCCGGCCCTCGGCCCGGGGCTTGTCGCGGCGCTGCTGCCGAGCCTGGTGTCGGTGCTGGCCGGGCCGGATCCGCAGCCGTGGCGGCGGCTACTGCTCGGTGCGGCGGCGCTGAGCGTGGTGCTGGCCGGAGCGGCCCGCCGCTGGCAGGCTCCCGTGCTGCTCGGCGGCGGCGCGCTGACCCTGCTGGCGCTGCACGAACTGATCCGGGGTTGGGACCTGCTGCCCCGATGGATCTACCTGGCGCTCGGCGGGCTGGCGCTGGTCGGGCTCGCCGCCACCTACGAGCGACGCCGACGCGACCTGGCCCGGCTGCGGGCCGCAGTGACCAGGCTCGGCTGAGTCGTGGGGGTAGGGCCCGCCCTACCCCCCATTCGGGGGTTGTCAGGGTTACTCAGCGCGACCGCTGCCCGGACACTTGACATTAGGCCCGAACCAACCCGGTACGGGCGTAAGTGGATCGGGAGCAGCGATGGCGCTCGGAGCGGTGGCAGAACCGCCGGTACGACGGCGAGGCAGTGACTACGCACAGTTGTCCCGACGGATCAGCCAGGCGAGCCTGTTGGAGCGGCGCCCCGGCTGGTACGTCACCCGCATCGTGCTCACCCTCGGCGCCTTCGTGGCCGGCTGGGTCGCCGTGCTCCTCGTCGGTGACTCCTGGTGGCAGCTGCCGCTCGCGGCCGCGATGGCGGTCGCCACCACCCAGGTCGCGTTCCTCGGGCACGACGCCGGGCACCGTCAGATGTTCCGGCGGCGCGGCCCCAGCGAGCTGGTCGGGTTGTTGGCCGGCAACGTGGCGGTCGGGATCAGCTACGGCTGGTGGGTCGACAAGCACAACCGGCACCACGCCAACCCGAACCACGAGGACGAAGACCCGGACGTCGGCGCGGGCGCCCTGGTGTGGACACCCGAGCAGGCGATCGAGACCCGGGGCTTCGGCCGGTGGATGGCTCGGCGGCAGGCGTACTTCTTCTTCCCGATGCTGCTGCTCGAGGGCCTGAGCCTGCACGTGGCGAGCATCCGGGCGATCATCGGCCGGGAGAACGGCCGGTACACCGTCCCGATGCGGCACCGGGCCGTCGAGGCGGCGCTGCTCGGCGTGCACACCGTCGGGTACGTGGCGCTGCTGCTGGCGGTCATGTCGCCGGTCAAGGCGCTGCTCTTCGCCGTCGTGCACCAGGCGCTGTGGGGCCTCTACATGGGCTGCGCGTTCGCGCCCAACCACAAGGGCATGCCGATGCCGACCGCCGAGGACGAGCTGGACTTCCTGCGTAAGCAGGTGCTGACCTCCCGCAACGTGCGCGGCAGCCGGCTGGTGGACACCGCGCTGGGCGGGCTCAACTACCAGATCGAGCACCACCTGTTCCCGAACATGCCCCGGGCCAACCTGCGCCGGGCCCAGCCGATCGTCCGCGCCTACTGCGTCGAGCAGGGCATCTCGTACGCGGAGACCGGGCTGGTCGAGTCGTACCGGCAGGCACTCGGCCACCTGCACGAGGTGGGCCGGCCGCTGCGCGGCTGATCCAAGGGCCGCTGCGCGGCTGTTGCGAGGACTGATCGGGGGTGACATCTGACGATGCCGCCCCATCGTCGTTGATCGTCCGGTGAGCCGGACCTCGGTGGCGCGTACGGCCCGCCGTACGCGCCACCGGTAGGGTCTGCTCATGGCAGACCTGCTCACCGCGGACGCGGTGCGAGAAGAGCTGGGCCGGTTGCCCGACTGGTCGGGCGACCCGACCGGCATCGGTCGTACGGCCCAGCTCGGCAGTTTCCCGGCAGCCATCGCGGTGGTGGACCGGGTGGCGACGGTGGCCGAGGAGCTTGACCACCATCCCGACATCGACATCCGGTGGCGGACCCTGACCTTCCGCTGTGTCACGCACTCGGCCGGTGGGGTCACCTACCGGGACTTCGAGTTGGCCCGGCGGATTGACGACATCGTCCGGAGTGCGGCATGAGATTCGAGATCAGCAAGGTTCTGGACGCCATCGAGGGGCGGGTCTGCACGGACCCGTCGCTGGCTCGGGCCGTGGTCGACCTGGCCGAGATCATCCGTTACCAGGACATCGACGGCGGTCGGCCGGCCAGCCTGCTGCGCCTCGGCATGGTCATCGACGCGCTCTCCCGCGAGCTGGAGGAGGACAGCGTCCAGGTCTACGCGGTCGTGCACCGGGCGCTGCTCTCCGACGCCGACCTCACCTCGAACGAGCGGATGGTGGTGCGCCGCTGGGCCGACGACGGCCTCGTCGAGGTGCTCGACAACCCGGGCGACCGGATGCTGGAGGTGGCCGACCTGCTCGGTCTGCCGGTGCTCAGCCGGGTCCGCTTCGACGGGCTGCGCGGCCGGTTCCCGTGGCTGGTCGAGCAGCCCGGTCGGGTCGTCGCCCCGGTGCCCGGCGCCGGCGGGCCGGTGTTCATCGCACACGTCGGCGGCGGGCACTCGCCGGTGGCCGGCAAGCGTTCGCCGACCGGCGTGAAGCTGCTGGCCCGCCAGTGGCGCTGCCCGGAGTCGGGCTGCGCGCTGTTCGGCGGCGGTGGCGGGGGTGGCGCGTTCGCCGACCTGGCCGGAGGAGCGGACCGCAGCCCGGCGGCGCAGCCACCGCCCGCGCTGCGCAACGGCGTACCAACCTGCCCCCGGCACGGCGTACGCCTCGGTGACGGCGGCCCGCGTCCGCGTACGGAGGTGCTGGCGGTGCGCGTCGGCGGGCTGGTCCGGCGGCGGTTCGTGCTCAGCGACGAACAGCCGGTGGTGGCCGGCCGGGCTCCGGAGCAGGACGGCGGGATCATGCTCGGGCAGTGGCTCAACGACGAGGCCCGGCGGTGGATCAGCCGGGGTCACGTCCGCTTCGAGCTGCGGGTCGGCGAGGTCATCGTCACCGATGTGAGCACCAACGGCTCCGGCATCCGCCCGGGCGGTTCGATGGCCGAGTCGGACCGCATCCCGCTGGCCCCGCAGCAGTCCCGGGTGCTCGGCGAGAACGACATGATCGAGCTGTACCCCGGGGTGCAGATCGGTCGGGCCGAGGAGTTGCCGAGCGGCGCCCCGTTCACCCCGACCTCGGTGATGGCCGAGGCCCCGACGATGGCGATGCGCCTACCCCGCCCCTGACGCGCCCCTGCGGTGCGGTGCGGTGCGGTGCGCCAAGATCCGCACAAGAACGGGGAAAGTGCTGCCTCGACACCGTCCGAGGCAGCACTTTCCCGTAGTTGCGCAGATCTTGGCCAGCGCGGTCCGTCAACCGGCCAGCACGGCGGCGAGCTGGGCCACCGCCAGGTCGATCTCCTCCTCGGTGATGACCAGCGGCGGGGCGAGCCGGATGGTGGAGCCGTGGGTGTCCTTGGCGAGCACGCCACGCTCGGCGAGTCGTTCGCACGCCTCCCGCCCACTCATCAACGCCGGGTCGATGTCCAGACCGGCCCACAGGCCACGGACGCGTACCGCCACCAGGCCCTTGCCGACCAGCCCTTCCAGGCCGGCCCGCAGCCGCTCGCCAAGCTCGGCCGAGCGGCGCTGGAACTCGCCGGTGGCGAGCAGCCGGACCACCTCGATGGCGACCGCGCAGGCCAGCGGGTTGCCGCCGAAGGTGGAGCCGTGCTGGCCGGGCTTGAGCACGCCCAGCACGTCGGCGTTCGCGGCCACCGCGGAGACCGGCACGATGCCGCCGCCGAGCGCCTTGCCCAGCAGGTACATGTCCGGTACGACGCCCTCGTGGTCACAGGCGAAGGTCGCGCCGGTACGCCCCAGGCCGGACTGGATCTCGTCGGCGATGAACAGCACGTTGCGCTCGGTGCAGACCTCGCGGACGCCCGGTAGGTAGCCCTCCGGCGGCACCACCACGCCCTGCTCGCCCTGGATCGGCTCCAGCAGCACGGCCACGGTGTTCTCGTCGATCGCGGCGGTCAGCGCCTCCAGGTCGCCGTACGGCACGACCGTGAAACCGGGGGTGTACGGCCCGAAGTCGGCGCGGGCGTCCTCGTCGGTGGAGAAGCTCACGATGGTGGTGGTCCGGCCGTGGAAGTTGCCCTCGGCGACCACGATGTTGGCCTGCCCGGCGGGGACGCCCTTGACCTGGTAGCCCCACTTGCGGGCCACCTTGATCCCGGTCTCCACCGCCTCGGCGCCGGTGTTCATCGGCAGCACCAGGTCCTTGCCGCACAGCTCGGCCAGCTCCCGGCAGAAGTCGGCGAACTGGTCGTGGATGAACGCCCGGCTGGTCAGGGTCAGCCGGTCCAGTTGGGCGTGCGCGGCGGCGATCAGCTGCGGGTGCCGGTGGCCGAAGTTCAGCGCCGAGTAGCCGGCCAGGCAGTCCAGGTAGCGGCGGCCGTCCACGTCGGTGAGCCACGCGCCCTCGGCGGACGAGATCACCACCGGCAGCGGGTGGTAGTTGTGCGCCGTCCAGCGCTCGGCGTCCCGGACCGCTCCCGGCGTACGCAGGATGTCATCCACGATCACTTGCGTGCCTTTCCCTGACGGAGTCGCAGCGTGCAGCACTTCGGTCCGCCGCCGGCCTTACGCAGCTCGGACAGGTCGACACCGATGGTCTCGTAGCCCCGGTCGCGCAGCGTGGCGGCCAGGTCGGTGGCCTGCGCCGGCAGCACCACGTGCCGGCCGTCGCTGACCGCGTTCAGGCCCAGCACCTCCGCGTCGGCCATGGTGGCGTGGATCGCGTCGGGGAAGAGCCGGCGCAGTACGGCCTGGCTGCCGGGGGAGAACGCCTCCGGCAGGTACGCGACGGTCCGCTCGTCGAGCACGGTCAGCGCGGTGTCCAGGTGGTAGAACCGCGGGTCGACCAGCTGCATGGTGATCACCGGGTAGCCGAAGACCTCCTGCAGCTGGGCGTGCGAGGCGTGCGCCGTGCGGAAGCCGGTGCCGGCCAGCAGGTGGTCGCCGGCCAGCAGGACGTCGCCCTCACCCTCGTTGACGTGCTTCGGGTCGTACATCTCGAAGCCGGCGGCCTCGAACCAGGCCCGGTAGGCCGGCGCCTCGTCGGCGCGCTGCGGGTCGCGGAACTGCACCGCCATCGCCTTGCCGTCGATCACGGTGCCACCGTTGGCGGCGAACACCATGTCGGGCAGGCCGGGCACCGGAGTGATCTCCTCGACGGTGTGGCCCAGGCCGCGGTACGTCTGGCGCAGCTGCTCCCACTGGCGGACGGCCAGCGCGGCGTCGACCGGCGCGCTCGGGTCCATCCAGGGGTTGATGGCGTAGTCGACGGCGAAGTACGTCGGCCGGCACATCAACAGGCGCTGGCTGGTGGCGTCCATCGTCATTGTCCTGCTCCCAGGGGTCGGGCGCGCCCGGCCACCGTGGCCCACGGGCTGGCGCCGTTGCTCAACGTTATGCGGCGCCAGTGGCAGGATCCACCATCGAGAGTTGCGCAGACCGAACATTCGTTGCGTCTGCGCCACTGTCGGCTGCGATTCGTTGCGTCTGCGCTTCGCCGTACCCCGGAAACACTTCAGGGGCGGCGAATCGCCGCCCCTGAAAGGGTGTTGCCCCCGGTGAACCACCGGATCGTTCGGGCTGCCGGCGAACCGCCGGGTCTTTCGCCGGTGCACCACCGGCGAGCCGAACAGTGCCCGCTAGAACCGATCGACAAACTGTGAGTCAAGCCACTCGCGGAAGCGCTGCACCCAGTCGCCGTCGGTGGTCGGCCAGACGAACTGGCCGGTCATCGCCAGCACCCCGAGCACCACCGCGGTCAGACCGATCAGCACGCCGAACAGCGCGTCGGTCTTGCCGGCGACGTGCCGGCGGCGGGTGGCCATCAGGCCGAGCACCGACAGCACCGCGCCGACCGCGCCGAGCCCGATGCCGTACCCGGCCAGGGTGCCGGTCAGCACGAACAGCGCACCGGCGACGGACACGATCAGGCCGAGGGTGGCGAGCAGGCTGGCCCGTGGCTTCGGGCCGCGCGTCACCGGCGGCTCCGGTGCGGTCCGCTCCGGCGTCGGGTCGACCGGCCGGTCGGTGGTGTCGGCCGGCCGCGTGGCCCGGTTCCGGTCGAGGTCGACGTCCCGCTCGGCGGTGCGATCACGCGTCGGGGTCGGCGTGGCGACGGCTCGGGCGTCGCCCTCCACCGGCCGGGCGGTCGCGGCCCGGGCCACGGCCGCGCGCTCGGCGGCCCGTCGCTCGGCTTCGCTGGTCTGGTCGCCGGTCGCGGCGGTGCTGCGGTACGTCGTCTGGTCGGCGTCCCGGTCGGTGACCACCGGTCGGCCGGCGGCCTCGCCGTCGGACCGGCCCTCGGCCAGCGTCGTGTTGTCTCGGTTGGTGACCGGGGTGTCGCGGCCGTCCACGCGGCCGTCGAGGTTCTCGTCCCGCGTCGGTGCCGGCTCGGACCGGCGGGACAGCGAAGGAATCCTGACCACTACACACCTCCTGTTGAATGCGTGGTGGCCGACGGAAAGGGTGGCACCCACGCGGTGTCGACCCCCAAATACCCACCTGGGCGTTTCCTGACACCAATCCCGGGTACGGCTCCCGACGCGCGCCCTGATCGCCTGGGCCGCGTTCGTGGCCGGCGTCAGGGGGTCGCGCCCGGGCTGACGTCGCCGCACAGCTCGCCCGATCCGGCCGAGCGCCGCTGGCTATCCTTGGCACCCGTGCCAGAGGGACACACGATCCACCGCCTGGCGGCCCGCCACGCCGACCTGTTCGCCGGCGACAAGCCGCACGCCAGCAGCCCGCAGGGCCGCTTCGCCGAGGGCGCGGCCCGGCTCTCCGGCACGGTCCTGGAGAGCACCGAGGCGTACGGCAAGCACCTGCTGCACCACTACGCCGGCGAGCTGACCCTGCACGTGCACCTCGGGCTGTACGGCACGTTCACCGACGGGTCGGGGGAGCCGCCGGAACCGGTGGGCCAGGTGCGGCTGCGGTTGGCCAGCGACCGGCACTGGCTGGACCTGCGCGGCCCCACGGCCTGCGAGCTGCTCACCCCGCCCGAGGTGGCGGCCCTGCGGGCCCGCCTCGGGCCGGACCCGCTGCGCGCCGACGCCGATCCCGAGCGGGCGTACGCCCGGATCTCCCGCAGCCCGACGCCCCTCGCCGCGCTGCTGCTGGACCAGTCGGTGGTGGCCGGCACCGGGCTGATCTTCGTGACCGAGGCGCTGTTCCGGGCCGGGTTGCCGCCGACGCTGCCCGGCCGCCTCCTGACCCGCGACGGCTGGGACGTGCTCTGGGCCGACCTGGTCGCGCTGATGCGCCTCGCCGTCGCGCACGGCCGGATCGACACCGTCCGCGACGCGCACCTGCCGGAGGTCCTGGGCCGGCCGCCCCGGATGGACCGCCACGGCGGAGAGGTGTACGTCTACCGCCGCCCCGGCGCGCCCTGCCACGTCTGCGGTACCGAGGTCAGCCGCGGCGAGCTGGCCGGCCGCAACCTCTACTGGTGCCGCACCTGCCAGGCCTGAGCCGACGGCACCACGATCGGCGACGGTGTCGGTCAGTGCCCGTCGAGCAGCCAGCGGGCCACCTCGATCTGGTGCGGGAAGACGACCTGATCGGCGATGCTCCAGGCCAGCGTGTGCCCGATCGTCCAGCCCCGGACCCGCTCGGTGTCCAGCCCCAGTTCCGCGCTGAGCCGGTCCAGTCGGTGTCGGACGGCGGCCGGCGAGTGACCCAGCTCCTGGCCACGGACCATCGGCACGACGGAGAACTCCCGCTCACCGGTGAGCGGCTTCGGATCGATCGCCAGCCAGGGTTCCCGGTCGGCGGTGAGCACGTTGCCGGCGTGCAGGTCCTGGTTGACGAGCACCTGCTCACCCTGGCTCGGCACCAGATCGGTGAGCAGGGCCAGCGCCGCGTCGAGCAGTCGGCGCTCGTACGGCCGGCCGGCGCGATCCCAGGCCCGGGGCATCCGGTCGATCCAGCCGGCGGCCTCATCGGCCAGCGGGGTGAAGGGTGCGCCGGCGGGTCGCCACAGCCGGGGGAGGAGTCCGGTCACCACGTCCAGCGCCCGGTCCATGGGCAGCTCGTGCAGCGGGGTGCCGGGTCGGCAGCGCTCCACCAGCAGGGCACGGCGCGCGGGGTCGTGGGCGAGCAGCCGGATCGTCCCGTCGCCGTCCCAGCGGGCCAGCGCGTCGGCCTCGTGCCGGCTGTCCTCGTCCGGGTACTGGAGCTTCAGCACCGCGGCCGTGCCGTCCGGCAGGTCGGCGGGGAGCGCCAGTGACGCGTACGCGTACCGGAAGGGTGGGCCGGGTCGCAGCGACCACTGCTCGGCGCACTCCGCCAGCCAGGTCGGGAGTGCGGCCAGCCAGGCCCGCCCGGACGGTGTCGCGTTCACCCAGTCGAGGCCCTCGGGTAGGTCCATCCGCCCATCATGGGCCATCCAACGCGCCGTCGAGAGTCCACAATGGCTAGCGTGCGGATTGGCGTGAACGTTCCGAACTTCGCCCCGGGCACCGACCCCGACGTGCTGCGACGGTGGGCGCAGACGGTCGAGGGCCTCGGCTTCGACCTGCTGATGGTCTCCGACCACATCGTGGTGACCCCGGACGTGGCCGAGCAGTATCCGGCGCCGTTCTACGAACCGTTCACCACGCTGTCCTGGCTGGCCGGGGTGACCAGCCGGGTCCGGCTGGGCACCACGGTGCTCATCGTCCCGTACCGGCACCCGCTGCTCACCGCCCGGATGGCGGCGAACCTCAACCGTCTCAGCGGCGGCCGGCTCGTCCTCGGTGTGGGCGTGGGTTGGGCCCGGCAGGAGTTCGAGGCGCTTGGCGTGCCGTTCGGGCGGCGCGGCGCGCTGACCGACGAATACCTGCGCGCCATGCGTGCGGCCTGGCAGGACACCGAGGACTACGACAGCGGTGCGATCCCGATCTGGGTCGGCGGCAACAGCGACGCCGGTATGCGCCGCGCGGTACTGCTCGGTGACGCCTGGCATCCGCTGCGGGTCGCGCCCGGACAGTTGGCCGAGGCGGTCGGCCGACTGAAGATCATCGCGGACGAGCAGGGTCGTCCGGTGCCCGCGGTGGTGCCGCGCACCGCGCTGCGCGAGACCTCTGAGCCGATCACCGCCCCGGACCGGCTCGCCGGTGTCGGCACCATCGACCAGATCATCGCCGACATCGACCAGATCCGTTCGCTCGGCGCGGAGACGGTGGTGCTCGACCCGTTCAACGACGACCTGACCGAGATCCGCCAGCCCGAACGCGCCTGGCGGACCCTTGCGGCCGTGGCCGCGTACCACCGATCCCAGGAGGTCCGATGACACCCGACGACGAGACGTTCCTCCGCCGCGCCGTGGAGATCGCCAACGAGGCGGGGGCGTCCGGCGAACGGCCGTTCGGCTCGTTGCTGGTCGGCGCGGACGGTGTCGTCCTGATCGAGGACCGCAACACGGTGGTCTCCGACTCGGACATCACCGCGCATCCGGAGCTGAAGCTGGCCCGCTGGGCCGCTCGGGAACTCCCTCCCGAGGTGGCCGCCGGCACCACGATGTTCACCAGTTGTCAGCCCTGCCCGATGTGCGCGACCGCCATCGACCGGTCCGGGCTCGGCCGGGTGGTGTACGCCCTGTCCAGCGAGCAGTTCGAGGAGGTCAAGCCGGCCACCCCGCCGCTGCCCCCGGTCCGCTACGAGGGGCCGGCGCTGTTCGACGAGGCGCGTCGGCCGATCGACGACTACTACTGACGGGCGTGGCGGGCCCGGTCCCATCCGGTGCTGCTCGGCCGTGCCCTGACGCAGGTGGAATTGACAGTCGGACGCCTGCCGGAGCAGGGTTGAACAGTGACAACGATGTCAACGGACAAAGGCGAGGGAAACGTACTCATGATCCTTTCGGATCGTTCCGGCACTCGCGGTGTCCCGTTGACGGTTTTCCGGCGCGGACCAGGTCCGTCCGCCGATCCTGGCCGTATGTCCCTTCCCTTCCCGACGGTGACCAGCTGAGATGACCGACGTGCCCCGATCCGACGCCGCAACGACCCCCGCTCCTGCCGGGTCACCCGACCTGCTCGACCTCGACGAGTTCCTCGCCGACCAGACCCGCACGCTGCTCGACACGGCCGGCCGGTCGATCCGGCCCGAGGGCGGTTTCTGGTGGCTCACCGACGACCGCACCCCGGACCGCGGCGAACCGGTCTACACCTGGATCACCTGCCGGATGACCCACGTGGCCGCCCTCGCCCACCGCAACGGCGACCCGGACGCCGCCGCCCTGGTCGACCACGGCATCGCCGCGCTGAGCACACTGCTGCGCGACGAGCGGTACGGCGGGTGGTTCAGCGCGGTGGACCAGCAGGGCGCGCCCGTCAACGACCGTAAGGCCGGCTACGACCACGCGTTCGTGCTGCTCGCCGCGTCCAGCGCGGCCCGCGCCGGCCGGCCCGGCGCGGACCGGTTGCTCGCCGACGCGCAGGCCGTGGTTCGGGACCGGTTCTGGGACGACGACGCCGGTGCGGTCCGCGAATCGTGGAACCGGGACTGGACGGTCACCGAGGACTACCGCGGCGCGAACAGCAGCATGCACATGGTCGAGGCATTCCTCGCCGCTGCCGCCGCCACCGGGGACACCAGCTGGACCGACCGGGCCCTGCTGATCGGCACCCACCTGGTGCACGGTGAGGTCGCACGCCACGACTGGCGGCTGCCCGAGCACTTCACCGCCGACTGGGCGCCGCTGCCCGACTACAACCGGGACCGGCCCGCCGACCCGTTCCGGCCGTACGGCTCCACCATCGGGCACTGGCTGGAATGGGCCCGGCTGCTGCTGGAACTGGAGGCGGTCCTGCCGCAGCCACCGCGCTGGCTGCTCGACGACGCGCGCGCCCTGTTCGCGGCCTCCGTCCGACGCGGCTGGGCGGTGGACGGCGCGGACGGCTTCGTCTACACGATCGACTGGGACGACCGGCCGGTGGTCCGCTCCCGGATGCACTGGGTGCTGGCCGAGGCGGTCGGTGCGGCGGTCACCCTGCACCGGCGTACCGGCGACGCCGTCTACGCCGACTGGTACCGGGTGTTCTGGGCGTACGCCCGCCGCTACCTCGTCGACGGCACCGGATGGCGGCACGAGCTGGACCCGCAGAACCGTCCCGCCGACACGGTCTGGCACGGCCGACCGGACGTCTACCACGCATACCAGGCGGTGCTGCTGTCCCGGTCGGCCGACGGTCTCGGCGGCACCGGCCCGCTCGCCCCGGGCGAGGTGACCGCGTGATCGTGGTCGCGGGTGAGGCACTGATCGACCTGGTGGTCAGTGCCGAAGGGCAACGGGCGGTGCCGGGTGGCTCCCCGGCGAACGTGGCGGTCACCCTGGCGCGCCTCGACGAGCCGGTGCGCCTGCTGGCGCGGATCGGCACCGACGAGTACGGCCGGCAGCTCACCGAGTACCTGAGCGCCAACCGGGTGGATCTGGCCTGGGCGGTACGCGCCGACGAGCCCACGTCGGTGGCGGTGGCCACCCTGAACGCCGCCGGCCAGGCCAGCTACGAGTTCCGGCTGGCCGGCACGGCGGACTGGCAGTGGACGCCGCAGGAGCTGCCCGAGCTGGCCGGGTCACCGGCGACCGCCCTGCACACCGGGTCGCTCGCACTCGCCCTGGCCCCCGGCGCGCAGGTGCTGGAGGGCCTGCTCGCCCGCGAACACCGTCGCGACGGGCTCACCGTCTCGATCGACCTCAACCTGCGTCCGAGCATCGTCACGGACCGGGCGGCGGAGCAGGCGCGGGTACGACGGCAGGTGGGCCTCGCGCACCTGGTGAAGGCCAGCGACGAGGACCTGGCCTGGCTTTACCCGGACCGGACGGTGTCCGACGTGCTGGCCGGTTGGCGGGAGGCCGGGGTGTCCTGCGCGGTGGTGACCCGGGGTGGGGAGGGCGCCTGGCTGCTCGCCCCGGACGGTGCGCTGCTCGAGCAACCCGTGGTGCGTACCACGGTGGTCGACACCGTCGGCGCCGGCGACTCGTTCACCGGTGGCCTGCTGGCCGCGCTCGCCGCTCTCGACGCGCTCGGTGACCGGCCGGCCGATCGGCTCGCCGCGGTGACCGCGCAGCAGTGGGCGGAGGTGCTCCGGCAGGCCGCGACGGTGGCGGCGCTGACCTGCGGCCGGCGGGGTGCCGACCCGCCCCGCCGCGCCGAGGTCGAAGCCCTGCTGCACCCCACCACCACCAGCTGACTCCCGCGATCGTGCACTTTCTGTCGCGGCATAACGGGGCGAAGCGCGCATATGACCAACAGAAGCTGCAAGATCGCGGGAACGTCCGCGGGATGGGGAGATGCTGATGCCGCAGGGACAGCCGAGTCACGTGCCTGCTGACGGGTTGACGACCCGGCAGCGACGACACCGGCCACTGCTGATGGTCCACACCGGACAGATGAAGGGAAAGTCGACGGCGGCCTTCGGGTTGGCGTTGCGGGCGTGGACCGCCGGCATGCCGGTCGGGGTGTTCCAGTTCGTCAAGAGCGCCAAGTGGCGGGTGGGTGAGGAGACCGCCTTCCGGGCGCTCGGCGAGGTGCACGAGCGTACCGGCCAGGGCGCGCCGGTGGCCTGGCACAAGATGGGCGAGGGCTGGTCCTGGATCCAGCGCGGCGGCGACGCCGACCACGCCGCCGACGCCCTGGAGGGCTGGCGGCAGATCCAGCGCGACCTGGCCGCCGAGCGTTACGGGCTGTACGTGCTGGACGAGTTCACCTACCCGATGACGTGGGGCTGGGTGGACGTCGACGAGGTCGTCGCCACCCTGGCCGACCGGCCCGGCTTCCAACATGTGGTGATCACCGGCCGGGACGCCGACCCGCGTCTGGTCGCCGCCGCCGACCTGGTGGCCGAGCTGACCAAGGTCAAGCACCCGATGGACGCCGGCCAGAAGGGCCAGAAGGGCATCGAGTGGTGAGCACGCACTGGGCGCTGCCCCGGGTGGTGATCGCCGCGCCGGCCAGCGGCCACGGCAAGACCACCGTCGCCACCGGGCTGCTCGCCGCGCTGCGCCGCCGTGGCCTGACGGTCAGCCCACACAAGGTCGGCCCGGACTACATCGACCCCGGCTACCACGCGCTCGCCGCCGGACGCCCCGGGCGCAACCTCGACCCGTTCCTGGTCGGCGCCGAGCGCATCGCGCCGCTGCTGCGCCACGGCGCGAGCCTCCCCACACCCGCCGACATCGCCGTGGTGGAGGGCGTGATGGGCCTGCACGACGGCGCGGTCGGCCGCCGCGACTTCGCCTCCACCGCGCACGTCGCCCGGCTCATCGACGCGCCCGTGCTGCTGGTGCTCGACACCACCGCGCAGGGCCGCTCGGCCGCCGCGCTGACACTGGGCATGGCCGGCTTCGACCCCTCGGTGCGGATCGGCGGCGTGATCCTCAACCGGGTCGGCTCACCCCGACACGAGACGCTGCTGCGCGACGCCCTCGCCGAGGTGGACGTACCGGTGCTCGGGGCGGTCACCCGCGCCGCCGAGGTGGCCGCGCCGGCCCGACACCTCGGGCTGGTGCCGGTGGCCGAGCGGGCACCCGAGTCTCTCGCGATCGTCACCGCGCTCGCCGAACTGGTCGAGGCCACCGTGGACCTGGACGCGGTGCTCGCCCTGGCCCGCACCGCCGGGCCACTGACCGCCCCGGCCTGGGATCCGGTCGCCGCCGTCGGCGGGCCGGCCGACACCGAGCGACCGCTGGTCGCGCTCGCCGGTGGTCCGGCCTTCACCTTCTCGTACGCGGAGACCGCCGAACTGCTCACCGCCGCCGGCGCGGACGTGGTCACCGTCGACCCGCTGCGTGACCCGGCACTGCCCACCGGCACCCGCGCGGTGGTGATCGGCGGCGGCTTCCCCGAGGCGTACGCCCAGGCGCTGGCCGCCAACGCCACGCTGCGCGCCGACCTGGCCGACTTCGACGGGCCGATCGTGGCCGAGTGCGCGGGGCTGCTCTACCTGGGACGGTCCCTGGACGGTGTGCCGATGTGCGGCCGGCTGGACCTGACCGCCCGGATGACCGGCCGGCTCACCCTCGGCTACCGGCAGGCGCTGGCCGTCACCGACTCCCCGGTGGCCTCCGCGGGCGAGCCGGTACGCGGCCACGAGTTCCACCGCACCACCACCGACCCGCAGCACGGCGACGTGCCGGCGTGGCGCTGGAACGACACCGCGCACGGCTTCGTCGCCGGCCGTGTGCACGCGTCCTACCTGCACACCCACTGGGCCGGCCACCCGGACGCCGCCCGCCGCCTCGTCGAGGCGTGCCGATGAGCGCGGGCACCCGTCGAGCCGCCGGGTCGACCGACGCCACGCTGACCGGGGTCGGCGTCGGACCCGGCGACCCGGAACTGCTCACCGTCAAGGCCGTGCGGGTCCTGCGTGAGGCCGACGTTGTCTTCGTACCCGTCATGGCGGATCGATTCGGGCCGACCGCGACCGCGGGTCCGCCCCCGCCGGGCGCGGGCGTGGCGACCGGGTCCACGGCGGGCGCGGACGTGGCGACCGGGTCCACGGCGGGCGCGGACGCCGGGCGCGCGGAGGCGACCGTGCGGTCCTACGTCGACCCGGACCGGGTGCGGCGGCTGCCGTTCGCCCTGGACGACCGGGGTGGGGTGACCGCCCGACGGGCGGCGGCCTGGGACGCCGCCGCGCGGGTGGTGGCCGAGGCGGTCGACGCGGGCGGACGGTCGCTGGCGTTCGCCACCATCGGTGACCCGAACGTCTACTCCACCTTCGGCTACCTGGCGCAGAGCGTGCGGGCGCTGCGACCGGCGGTGCGGGTGGCGACCGTGCCCGGCGTCACCGCCATGCAGGAGCTGGCCGCGCGCAGCGGCATCCCGCTCTGCGAGGGACGCGAACCGCTGACCCTGCTGCCGGCCACCGCCGGGCTGGCGCTGTTCGCCGACGCCCTCGCCGGGCCGGGCACCGTGGTCGCCTACAAGGGCTGGCGGCGGCATCCGGAACTGCTCGCCGAGCTGCGCCGACAGGGCCGGCTCGACGACGCCGTTCTCGGCCGCAGTCTCGGCCTGCCCGGCGAACACGTCGGCGGAGTCGACGACACCGAGCACGACCTGCCGTACCTGTCGACGCTGCTGGTCCCCGCCCGCCGCCACCATCGAGGAGGAAAGCTGTGACCAGCGACGGCAAGGTGTGGTTCGTCGGGGCCGGCCCGGGCGCGGCGGACCTGCTGACCCTGCGGGCCGCCCGGGTGATCGCCGAGGCGGACGTCGTGATCTGGGCGGCCAGCCTCGTGCACGCCGACGTCCTCGACCACGCCCGCCCCGACGCGGAGATCGTCGACTCGTCGCAGCTGCCCATCGAGGGGGTGCTGCCGCTCTACCAGCGGGCGGCCGAGCAGGGGCTGAGGGTGGCCCGCATCCACTCCGGCGACCCGGCGCTCTGGGGTGCCGTGCAGGAGCAGCTCGACCTGTGCCGGGCGCTCGGCCTGGCCGTCGAGATCGTGCCCGGGGTGTCCTCGTTCACCGCCGTCGCGGCGATCGTCGGGCGGGAGCTGACCGTGCCCGAGGTCGCCCAGTCGGTGATCCTCACCCGCCTCGAAGGTGGCAAGACCCCGATGCCGCCCGGCGAACGGGTCCGCGACTTCGCCCGGCACGGCACCACCATGGCGCTGTTCCTCTCCGCCGCCCGCTCCGGGCAGGTGCAGGCCGAGCTGCTGGCCGGCGGCTACCCGGCGGACACCCCGGCCGTCGTGGCGTACCAGGCGACCTGGCCCGACGAGCTGGTGGTGCGCTGCACCGTCGGCACCCTGGAGGCGACGGTCAAGCAGCACAAGCTGTGGAAGCACACCCTGTTCCTGGTCGGGCCGGCGCTCGCCGCCGAGGGCACCCGTTCGCACCTCTACCACCCCGGGCACTTCCACACCTTCCGCCGGGCCGAGCCGGCCGCCCGCGCCGAGTTGCGCCGCCAGAGCGGCGCCCGCGCCGGGGAGGCAGGCACACCGTGACGTACGCCGAGCCGCCGCTGCGCGAGCCGGACCTGCCGCGTACCGCGAAGGTCCGGCCCACCGCGCTGCGCACCGGCTGGACCACCGGCGCCTGCGCGACGGCGGCGGCGAAGGCCGCGGTCACCGCGCTGGTCACCGGTGTGCCCCAGCCGGAGGTGGAGATCGGTCTACCCGCCGGCCGGCGGGTGCGCTTTCCGGTGGCCCGGTGCGAGGTGACCGGCACCCCTCCGACCCGCGCCGAGGCGGTGGTGGTCAAGGACGCCGGCGACGACCCGGACGTCACCCACGGCGCCGAGTTGACCGCGACCGTGCACTGGGCCGACGTTCCCGGTCTGCGGTTGGCCGGTGGGCCGGGCGTGGGCACGGTCACGAAGCCCGGCCTCGGGCTCGCGGTCGGCGGCCCGGCGATCAACGACACGCCCCGCCGGATGATCGGCGAGGCGGTGGCCGAGGTGGTCGACCTCGGCGAGGTCGGCGTCCACGTGGTGATCAGCGTGCCCCGGGGCGAGATCATGGCCCGCAAGACCACCAACCGGCGGCTCGGCATCCTCGGTGGCATCTCGATCCTCGGCACCACCGGGGTCGTTCGTCCCTTCTCCACCGCCTCCTGGCGGGCCAGCGTCGTGCAGGCCGTGCACGTGATGGCCGCCCAGGGTGAACGGACCGTGGTGCTGTGCACCGGCGGGCGCACCGAGCGGGCCGCCCGCGCGCTGCTGCCCGACCTGCCCGAGGTCTGCTTCGTCGAGGTCGGCGACTTCACCGGCGCCGCGGTGACCGCCGCCGTGGGTGACGCGATGACCGGGGTGGTCTTCGTCGGCATGGCCGGCAAGCTGGCCAAACTCGCCGCCGGTGTGCTGATGACCCACTACACCCGCTCCACGGTGGACCTCTCGCTGCTCGGCGCGGTGACCGCCGACGCCGGTGGCGATCCGGCGCTGGTCGCCGCCGTGACCGAGGCGAACACCGGTCGGCACGCGTACGAGCTGTGGGAGGCCGCCGGGCTACTCGGCCCGGCCGGTGACCTGCTCTGTCAGCGGGTCCGCGACGTGCTGCGACGGTTCGCCGGGCCGACGGTCACCGTCGACGTGGCGATGGTCGACTTCGCCGGCGCGCGCGTGGTCGCCTCCTCGGGCCGGTGGCCCCGGTGACGCCGACCGAGCCGGTGCCCCCGGTGACGCGGACCGCGCGTGTGGCGCCGCTGACGCCGTCCGAGCCGGTGGCGTCGGTGACCGTGGTCGGGCTGGATGCCGCCGGTGCACCGCCGCACCCCGCCCTCGCGTCCGTGCTGGCCGCCGCCGGGCTGGTGGTGGGTGCCGCCCGGCACCTGGCCGCGGTGCCCGTGCCGGCCGGCGCGGACACCGTCACCCTCGGACCGCTCGCCCCCGCCGTGCGTCGCCTGGCCGAGGCCGTCGCCGCCGGGGTGCCAGCCGTGGTGCTGGCCAGCGGGGATCCCGGCCTGTTCGGCATCGTCCGGCGGCTACGCGCGGCCGGGCTGCCGCTGCGGGTGGTGCCGGCGGTGTCCAGTGTGGCCGCCGCGTTCGCCCGCGCCGGGCTGCCCTGGGACGGCGCCGCCGTGGTCACCGCGCACGGACGCGACCCCCGAGCCGCGCTGAACGCGTGCCGGGCACTGCCGCTGGTCGCGGTGCTCACCGCCCCCGGTGCCGGCGCGGCGGAGTTGGGCGCCGGCCTGGTCGGCTGGTCGCGTCGCCTGCTGGTCGCCGAACACCTGGGCACCGACGCGGAACGGATCCGCGCGGTGACCCCCGAGCAGGCCGCCGCCGAGAGCTGGGCCGACCCGCACGTCCTGCTCAGCCTCGCCGAGCCCGCATCGACCGGCTGCGGCGTCGGTACCGCGGGTGCGGGTCAGTCCGCCCTCGCGACCGGTGGCATGCGGGTAGACAACCAGCCCGCCGCCGCGCCGGCCGGAGGATGGGCGCTGCCGGAGACCCGGTACGCCCACCGCGACTCGATGATCAGCAAGTCCGAGGTGCGGGCTCTCGTCGTCGCCCGGCTGCGCCCCCGACTGGGTCGGTTGATCTGGGACGTCGGGGCGGGCAGCGGCTCGGTCGGCATCGAGTGCGCCCTGCTCGGCGCGGCCGTGCTCGCCGTCGAACAGGACCGGGGCGCCGGCGCGACCATCCAGGCCAACGCCGCCGCGCACGGGGTGAACGTCCGGCTCGTCGCCGCACGGGCACCGGAGGCGCTGGCCGGGCTGCCCGAGCCGGACGCGGTCTTCGTCGGCGGTGGCGGCGTCGACGTCCTCGCCGCCGTGGCGGCCCGCCGGCCCGAGCGGGTGGTCCTCACCCTGGCCGCACTGGACCGGGTCGCACCAGCCGTGGGCCTGCTGCGCGCCGCCGGCTACACGGTCGAGGGTGTCCAGCTCTCCGCCGCCCGCCTCGCCGACCTGCCCGGCGGGTCGATCCGCCTCGCGGCCACCAACCCGGTGGTCGTCCTCACCGGGGAGCGCCCGTGCACGACCTGACCGTGACCACCCGCGTCGGCCTGGTGGCGACCACCGCCGCCGGCCGCCGGCACGCCGACACCCTGGCCGCCGCCTGGCCGCACGCCCGGCTGGTCCAGGCGGAGACCGTCGCCGACGCGCTGCGGACCGCCTGGGCCGAATGCGACGCGGTGATCGCGTTCCTGGCCACCGGAGCGGTGGTACGGATCCTCGCGCCGCTGCTCGACGACAAGCGCACCGACCCGGCCGTGGTGGTCGTCGACGAGGCCGCCCGGCACGCCGTGGCCCTGCTCGGCGGGCACGCCGGCGGGGCCAACGCCCTCGCCGAGCAGGTCGCCGCGCTGCTGGACGCCCGGCCGGTGATCACCACCGCCACCGACGCGGTCGGCCTGCCGGGGCTGGACACCCTCGGCTGGCCCGTGCGGGGCGCGGTCGCCGCGGTGTCCCGGGCCATCCTGGACGGCGAGCCGGTCCAGCTGATCGCCGACGCCGACTGGCCGCTGCCCGCCCTGCCGCCGAACGTGCGCGCCGCCACCCGTTTCGAGTCCACCGCCGACGACACCACCGGCAGCGCCGCCGACGACACCGCTGGCAGCGCCGCCGACGACACCACCGGCAGCGCCGCCGGGTACCGCCTGCTGGTCACCGACCGAGTGGTGCCGCTCGACGACCGGACCGCCGTGCTGCGACCCCCGTCGCTGGTCGCCGGGGTGGGCGCGAGTCGGGGCGTACCCGCCGCCGAGGTGGCGGAGCTGCTGCACCGGGTGCTGGCCGACGCCGGCCTCGACCCGGCGAGCCTGCGCTGCCTGACCAGCGCCGACGTCAAGGCCGACGAGGCGGGCATCCGCAGCACCGCCGACGCGCTCGGCGTACCCCTGGTGACCTGGCCGGCGACGCGGCTGGCGGCCATCGACGTGCCGCACCCCAGCGAGGTGGTCCGCGCCGCGGTCGGCACGCCGAGCGTGGCGGAGGCCGCGGCGCTGCTCGGTCCGGACGGCCGGGCCGACGACGCCACGCTGCTGGTGGGGAAGACCGCGTCGGCGATGGCCACCGTGGCGGTGGCGCGGCACGCGCCGTGCGGCCGGCTGGCCGTCGTGGGGCTCGGGCCCGGCGCCGCCGACCTGCGCACCCCCCGCGCGGTCGCCGAGCTGCGCCGCGCGGCCGTGGTGGTGGGCCTGGACCAGTACCTCGACCAGGTGCGCGACCTGCTCCGTCCGGGCACCCGGGTGCTGTCCAGCGGGCTGGGCGCGGAGGAGGCACGGGCCCGCGCCGCCGTCGCCGAGGCCGCCGCCGGCCGGGCGGTCGCGCTGGTCGGGTCCGGCGACGCCGGGGTGTACGCGATGGCCAGCCCCGCCCTGGAGTACGCCGACGAGCGGATCGACGTGATCGGCGTGCCCGGGGTGACGGCCGCCCTCGCCGCCGGCGCGCTGCTCGGCGCGCCGCTGGGTCATGACCACGCCTACCTGAGCCTGTCGGACCTGCACACCCCGTGGGAGGTCATCGAGCGGCGGGTGGCGGCGGCTGCCGAGGGTGACTTCGTCACGGTGTTCTACAACCCGCGCAGCCGGGCACGCGACTGGCAGCTCGGCACGGCGCTCGGCATCCTCGCCGCGCACCGGCCAGCGGACACCCCGGTCGGCGTGGTGCGCAACGCGAGCCGCCCCGGCGAACGGGTGCACCTGGCCACGCTGTCCACCCTCGACCCGGCCGTGGTGGACATGTACAGCATCGTGCTGGTCGGCAACAGCGACACCCGGCTGGTCGGCGGACGGATGGTCACACCCCGGGGGTACCGGTGGCGTTCGTGACCATCGACGCCTGCCAGGGCTGCGGCGCCTGCCTGCTCACCTGCCCCACCCACGCGATCCGGCCGGTCGCCGGCGGCCTGACGGTACGCGCCGACCGCTGCACCGGCTGCCTGGAGTGCCTGGAGATCTGCCCGGTCGACGCGATCCGCGTCACCGGCCCGGACATGTCGGAAGGAGCCCGATGAGACGGGTGGTGCACCCGATCGAGGCGGAGTCGTATCGCATCCTGCGCGAGCGGGTCGACCTGTCCGACCTGCCGCCGCTGAGCCGCGCGGTGACCGAACGGGTCGTGCACGCCAGCGCCGACCTCGCGTACGTCGACGACCTGGTCTGCGACGAGGCCGCCCTGGAGTCGGGGCTGGCCGCGCTGCGCGCGGGCGCGCCGGTGGTGACGGACGTGGCGATGGTCGCCGCCGGCATCACCCGCGCCGGCCTGGAACTGGTCTGCCCGGTCGCCGAGCCGGCCGCCGCCGAGCTGGGCCGCTCGGCCGGCATCACCCGGTCGGCGGCGGCCGTGCGGATCGCGCTGGACCGGGTCGGGCCGGGCGCGGTCTGGGTGGTCGGCTGCGCGCCCACCGCGCTCGTCGAACTGCTGACCCTGGACGCCGCGCCGGCGCTGGTCGTCGGCCTGCCGGTCGGTTTCGTGGGTGCCGCCGAGTCGAAGGCGGCGCTGCGGGCCAGCGGCCTGCCCGCCGTGTCCAACGTGGGGGAGAAGGGCGGCTCGGCGGTCGCCGCCGCCGCCCTCAACGCCCTGCTCTACGTCGAGGAGAAGCCATGACCGGGTTGGTCATCGTCGGGCACGGTACGCGCAGCGCGGCCGGGGTCGACCAGTTCGCCGCGCTCGTCGAGCGGGTCCGCCGGCGCGGCGACGTCGCCGACGTCGAGGGCGGCTTCATCGAGCTGTCCCGGCCGCCGCTCACCGACGCGGTCGGCGCCCTCGTCGCCCGCGGGCACCGGGCAGTCGTGGCGCTGCCGCTGGTGCTCACCGCCGCCGGGCACGGCAAGGGCGACATCCCCGCCGCCATGGGCCGCGAACAGCAGCGCCACCCCGGGCTGACCTACCGTTACGGCCGCCCGCTCGGCCCCCACCCACTGCTGCACGACGCCCTGGAACAGCGCATCGACGCCGCACTGGCCGGTGCGGACCACACCGACACCGCGGAGCGGGCCGGCACGTGGGTCGCGTTGATCGGGCGGGGGTCCACCGACCCGGACGCCAACGCCGAGGTCGCCAAGGTGGCCCGACTGCTCTGGGAGGGGCGCGGCTACGCCGGTGTCGAACCGGGGTTCATCTCCCTGGCCCAGCCGTCGGTGCCGGCGGTGCTGGAGCGGCTGCGCCGCCTCGGCGCGCGGCGGATCGTGGTGGCGCCGTACTTCCTGTTCGCCGGGGTGCTGCCCGACCGCATCGTCGCGCAGTCGGCGCAGTTCGCCGCCGCGCACCCCGACCTGGACGTCCGCGTCGCCGAGGTGATCGGTGACTGCGACGCCCTCGCCGACCTCGTCCTCGAACGCTACGCCGAGGCGCTGGGCGGGGACATCCGGATGAACTGCGACACCTGCGCGTACCGGGTGCTGATGCCCGGCTTCGCCGACAAGGTGGGCCGTCCGCAACGCCCGCACGACCACCCCGACGACCCGGTCGGCGGCCACCACCATCAACATCACCACGGGCACGACCATCACCACGACCACGGTTCGGTCGCGGTGGTCGGCGGCGGGCCCGGACCCGACGACCTGATCACGGTACGCGCGAAGGCGTTGCTCGACGCGGCGGATGTCGTGGTGGTCGACCGGCTCGCCCCGCAGGGTCTGCTCGCCGGGCTGCGCCCCGACGTGCTGGTGATCGACGCCGCGAAGGTGCCCCGTGGCCCGTCGATGTCGCAGGACGCCATCAACGCGGCCCTGGTGGCACACGCCCGCGCCGGTCGCCGGGTGGTGCGGCTCAAGGGCGGCGACCCGTACGTCTTCGGGCGCGGCCACGAGGAGGTGCTGGCCTGCCGGGCGGCCGGCGTGCCGGTGAGCGTGGTCCCCGGGGTAAGCAGCGCGATCGCCGCACCGGCCCTCGCCGGCGTTCCGGTCACCCACCGGGGCGTGGCGCACGACGTCACGATCGTGTCCGGGCACCTACCGCCCGGGCACCCCGACTCCCTGGTCGACTGGGCGGCGCTGGCCCGCGCCCGGGGCACCGTCGTGCTGCTGATGGCCGTCGACACCATCGCGAAGATCGCCACCGTGCTGATCGAGCATGGCCGCGCCCCGGACACCCCGGTGCTCGCCGTGCAGGACGCCGGGCTGCCGCACCAGCGGTCGGTGCCGGCCCGGCTGGACGAGATCGGCGCGGTCGCCGCCCGGGAGGGCATCGGCCCGCCCGCCGTCTTCGTCCTCGGCCCGGTGGCCGCCCTCACGAGCACCGGGCCGACGAACTGACTACTCGCTGCGGGCGGTCTCCGGCCCGGTGATGCGTTCCAGCAGCGGCAGGGTGGAGGCGATGACGCCGAGGCAGGTGACCAACCCGACGACGACGATCACGTAGAAGCGCGGCTCCGGTGCGATGAGCCGGTAGTCCATCTGTGCCCGCAGAAACAGGTGCGCGGCGAGCAGGCCCATCCCGATGGCGACCGCGGCGACGGCGAGCATCGGTATGGCGCTCTCCAGCGCGACCACCCGGCGCAGCACCCGTACCGGCGCGCCGCTGAGGCGCAGCAGGCTGAATGGGCGCCGGCGTTCGGTGAGGCCGCCGATGACGCTGACCGCGAGGCTGCACCCGCCGAGCGCGAGGCTGGCGATGATGACGACGTTGGCCAGTTGTTCCCAGCCGCGCAGCGTGTCGGCGAAGTCCGACTCGAAGTCACCGGGCACGTTCGGCCCCACCCAGAAGGTCGGGTAGGCGATCTCCAGCACGGTGCGGACGCGCTCGACGGCGGAGGCGGACCCGTCCGTGCCGACGACGATCGACACCACCGGCAGCCGCTGGAGATCGTCGAGGGTGAGCGGGGCGGCGGGCCAGACCGTCGCGGGTGACGCGGACTCCCGCCAGCGGCTGAGGCCCATCGGCACCTCGATGACGCTCGCGCCCTCGGCGCACCGGCCGTAGGCGCTGGGGAGGTCGGTGCACGCGATCACCCCGGCCTCGCCCGCGGTGGTCACCTCCGGGTTCTCGCGGATGGCGGTCGCGGAGCGCACCCCGGTGATCGCGCGCAGCTCGGTGAAGAGCGTGTCGGGCACCGACGGCGTCTTCTCGTCGAAGACCGTGGTCACGGTGCCCGCGTCGGTCGAGCCGGTGGGGGCCGGGCCGCGGTTCGTGACGATCGTGGTGATCACGCCGACGGCCACGCTCGTCACGAAGAGCGCGAGCATGATGCCGCTGATGGCCCGGAAGCCGGCCTTCGGGTTGTCGGCGAGGCGTCGCGCGGCGATGAGCGCGGCGGGTCGATTGGCGTACCGGGCCAGGATCCGGGCACCGACCATCGTCAACCACGGACCGGCGAAGACCAGGCCGGCCATGATGAGCAGCAGGGCGGGCAGGAAGATCGCGGTCTGGCCGTCGGACGCTTCCGGCTTGAAGCCGATGGCGAAGAACAGCACGGCGAGACCGAGCAGGGCCGGGATCAGCCGGTACGCGCGCGGTGCCCGGGGGGTGACGCGGCGGGTGACGCCCAGCGGCGAGATCCGGACGCGGCGCAGGGAAACCTGGGCCGCCACCGCCGCGCCGACCGGGACGCCCAGCGCCACCAGCAGGGCATCCAGCACGCCCAGTGACATGTCGCTGGGAAAGAACGGCATGCCGGTGAACGGGATCCCCGCCAGGGGGTCGCGGAAGGCATAGAACAGTCCGAAGCCGACGGCGGTGCCGGCGACGGCGGCGGCGGCCGCCTCCACGGCGGCGACCAGGGAGATCTGCCTCGGTGTCGCGCCGACCAGGCGCATCGCGGCGAAGCGCTGCTCCCGGCGGGCCGCGCTGAGCCGCGTGGCCGTGCCGATGAAGATCAAGACAGGAAACAGAAGCCCGCCGGCGATCACACCCAGGATGAGGTTGACCGTCGTCTCCGGGATGGCGGGGGTGTCGCCGACGCTGGTGACCTGTTTCGCAGCCGGCAGTTTGGCGACCTCGTCGGGGGTGCCGCCCGCGACGACGAGCAGGGTGTCCGGCGAGGTCAGCGCGGCCGGCCCGACGGTGCCCAGGTCACGCCCCGGGTAGCGGTCGCCCAGTTGGTCGGCCGGTTGGGCGGCCAGCAGTGCCCGCAACGCGGGCGAGGCGTAGTACTCGCCCGGCCCCGGAGTTGCCGGGACGCCGACCGGGGTGGGCGCGGTCGGCCCGGTCGCGGCGACGTCGATCCGGATGATCTGCTTGCCCTGGAAGTAGTCCTGCCGGGTCGACCACCACAGCGGGTCGGCGTCGCCGGCGGAGGCGTTCGGATACATCGACGCGTACCGGGTGAGCTGGGCGTTGACCGCGTTGACCCCGGCCAGAGTGGTCAGCAGCAGTCCACTGCCGACGGCGACGGCGGCGGCGATGACGAGCAGGCGGGTGAGCGCCTCGCGGCCGCCGGCCACGGCGAGGCGGAGCCCGAAGCGGATCACGAGGCGATCCGGTCCGGCGCGTTGACGCGCCCGTCGCGGACCATGACCTCACGGTCGGCGTACGCCGCGATCCGGGGTTCGTGGGTGACCAGGATGACCGTGGTGCCCTGCTCGCGGGCGGCGCTGACCAGCAGGTCCATCACCTGCTCGCCGGTGAGCGAGTCGAGTGCGCCGGTCGGCTCGTCGGCGAAGAGCACCTGCGGCTCGGCGACCAGCCCGCGGGCCAGGGCGACGCGCTGCGCCTGCCCGCCGGACAGCTCACCCGAGCGCCGCTGCTCCAGACCGTCCAGGCCGAGGCGCGCGAACCAGGCACTCGCCTTCGGCAGCGCCTGCTTGCGGTGTACGCCGCTGAGCAGCAGCGGCAGGGCGACGTTCTCCACCGCGGTGAGCTCGGGGACCAGCTGGCCGAACTGGAACACGAAACCGAAGCGGTCCCGGCGAAGGCTGCTGCGCTGGGTCTCGGTCATGGCGTCGACCCGGACCCCGTCGAAGAGGATCTCGCCGGAGTCGGGCACCAGGATGCCGGCCAGGCAGTGCAGCAGGGTGGACTTGCCCGAGCCGCTGGGGCCCATGACGGCGAGGATCTCGCCCGCGTCCACGGCGACGCTGGCGCCGCGCAGCGCGGCGGTCTGGCCGAAGGCGAACGTCACGTCGCGTGCCTCGATCACGACGCTCATGGCCGCACCTCCTTGCGCAGGGCGTCCAGTCGGGCGCCGGTCATCTCGATCCACCGGAGGTCCGCCTCCAGGTGGTACAGCCCGTGGTCGGCGAGCAGCGCGTCGACCAGGCTGCCGGCGCGCTTGATCTCGGTCAGCTCACGCATCCGCCGCAGGTGCGCGCTGCGCTGGGTGTCGAGGTACTCGGCGGCCGGCCGGTCCAGCATCAGCGCGAGCACGACCTTCGCGAAGAGCACCGTCTGCAGGTGCGGCTCGGGATCGACCGGCTGGGTCAGCCACTGCTCGACCTCGGTCGCGCCGACGTCGGTGATGATGTAGCGCTTGCGGTCGGGGCCGGACCCGGGGGCGACGTCGCTGATCACCACCTTGCCGTCGCGGGCCAGCCGGCTGAGGGTGGAGTAGACCTGGCCGAACGGCAGCGGCTTGCCCCGGCCGAAGAAGGCGTCGTAGTCGCGCTTCAGGTCGTACCCGTGGCTGGGCTCGCGTTCGAGGAGGCCGAGAAGGGTCAGTGGGACGCTCATGAGGGGAGACTACACCGAGGGTATACCTCGCGTATATACCCTCGGTGTGGTCAGCCGGTCAGAGCGCGGCCCAGGGCGTATCCGACGGAGGCGGCGGCGAGCCCGGCGGCGATGCTGCCGAGCACGTTGGCCAGGGCGAGCAGACGGTGACCGCCCCGGGTCAACCGCAGCGTCTCGTAGCTGAACGTGGAGTAGGTGGTCAGCGCGCCGCAGAACCCGGTGCCGACCAGCGCGGTCACCGCCGGGCCGGCCGGCGACCCGACGAGGGCGCCGAGCAGCAACGACCCGATCACGTTGACGGTCAGCGTGCCCCAGGGAAACGCGGAGTCGTGCCGGGACTGCACGGCCCGGTCGGTCAGGTAGCGCAGTGGCGCGCCGACGGCCGCGCCCAGGGCGATGAGCAACACGGTCATCGGGCGGCCCTCGGCCGCAGCAGTCCTGCCGTGACGGCGTCGCCCAGCCCGACCGCGACGAGCGCACCGAGCACCGTCGCGGCGAGATACGCCAGCGCGGTGCCCGGTGCGCCCTCGACGAGGGCCTGCTGGACGTCCACCGCGTAGGTGGAGAACGTGGTGAACCCGCCGAGCACACCGACCCCGAGGAACGGGCGGGCCAGGGGGTGCCCGCCGCCGAGGTGCCCGAGCACCGCCATCAGCACGCCGATCAGCAGGCAGCCGGACACGTTGACGCCGAACGTCGCCCAGCCGAAGCCGGTCGGCGGGTGCGGGGCGGCGTGCTGCAGGCCGGCTCGGGCCAGCGCACCGAGCACCCCGCCGGCCGCGATCGTGGCGAGAATCGTCGCGGGGTGCGCGGTCAGCTCACTCCGGTCGGCGGGGACGCGGAGATCGACGTCGGGATCGGTGCGCTGGTCCGGCGGCTCTGACACGGGTCCTTAGCGTACTGCCGCGACGGCCGCGTCCGGGCCGCCCCGCCACACCGTGCCGACCTCGCCGAACCCGGCGGCGGTGAGCGCGGCCAGGTGCCAGGAGGCCGGCGGGTTGAAATCCGGGCTGTGCCCGCTCGGGTAGATGGCCTGCCGCTGGGCGACCAGCGGTGCGAGCTCCGGATCGGCGGCGGCCCGCGCCCACCAGTCCGACCAGGACAGCACCGAGCCGGCCGCGTACCGGGCGTTGCGCCGGTCGCGCGCCCGGTCCGTCAGTCGTTTGGTCAGCTCCGGCAGGGTGTCGTCGGGCATGTGGTCGGCATTGACGAGGATTCCGCCCGGTCGCAGCACGTCGCGCAGCTCGGCGTAGAGCTGGCCGAGCCGGTCGGCGGGCAGCCAGTGCAGGGCGGTGGCGGTGAGCACGGCGTCGTACTCGCGGTGGGGGAGCGCGGAGCGCCAGTCGGGGGTGCCGAGGTCGGCGGTGACGATCGTGGCCCGGTCGGCGAGGGAGGCGCCGACGATGGCGAGCAGCGCCGGGTCGAGGTCGACCAGGGTCACCTCGGCGCCGGGGAAGCGGGCCAGCGCCCGCAGGGTGATGGTGCCGGTGCCGCCGGCCAGGTCGAGCAGGCGCGGCGGCCGGCCGTCGAGGACCGCGTCGACCGCGTCGAGCATGGCGGTGAGGCGGTGGTCCCGGTCCGGCATGAACGCCTCCTGCTGGCGGTCCCAGCTCTCCTGCCACGCCGACGGATCCGTGATGTAAGGACTCATGACGATCAGGCTAGTTACCTGAGTGGGCCAGGTCCAGACCTTGTTGCACATGTTTTGCAATTAAGGGATGCTCGCGGGGGGATGATCAGAGCGACGCCGGGTCGGATGTTCCGCCCGACCCGGCGCCCCGCACGTCGATGGCTCAGACCGGCGCCGGCGTCCGGTCCGCCTCGGCCGTCGCCGGCGTACGGCGGGCCAGCCGCAGCGCGCCCAGCAGGACGCCCAGGCCGACCAGGGTGAGCGCGGCGCCCGCCCAGATGGGCGCGGTGTAGCCGAGCCCGGCGGCGATGGTCACCCCGCCGACCCAGGCGCCCAGCGCGTTGCCGAGGTTGAACGCCGCGATGTTCGCCCCCGAGGCGAGGGTCGGCGCCTCCTGGGCGTACCGCATGATCCGCATCTGCAGCGGCGGCACGGTGGCGAACCCGAAGCCGCCCATCAGCACCAGCGAGACGACGGTCAGCGCCGGGCTCGTCGCGGTCAGGGCGAACCCGACGAGCACCACGGTGAGCGCGGCCAGCACGGTGACCAGCGTGCGCGACAGCGACACGTCCGCCGCCCGGCCGCCGAGCAGGTTGCCGGCGAAGAGCCCCACTCCGAAGAGGACGAGCAGCCACGGCACGGTGCCGGCGGCGAAGCCACTGACCTCGGTGAGCGTGTAGGCGATGTAGGTGAACGCGCCGAACATGCCCCCGAAGCCCAGCACCGTGATCACCAGTGAGAGCCAGACCTGCGAGTGGGTGAAGGCGCGCAGCTCGCCGCGCAGCCCGCCGGCCGGACCCGCCCCGTCGACGGCACCGCGACCGGGTACGAGCAGCGCCAGCCCGATCAGGGCGACCACGCCGATGCCGGTGATCGCCCAGAACGTGGACCGCCAGCCGAGGTGCTGGCCGAGGAAGGTGCCGAACGGCACGCCCAGCACGTTGGCGATGGTCAGCCCGGCGAACATCATGGCGATCGCGCCCGCCCGCCGGGCCGGCGCGACGAGGCCGGCGGCCACCACGGCGCCGATGCCGAAGAACGCGCCGTGGCAGAGCGCGGCGACGATCCGGCCGGCCATCATCACGGCGTAGTCGCCGGCGACCGCGCAGAGCAGGTTGCCGATGATGAACAGCACCAGCAGGCCGAGCAGCACCGGCTTGCGCGGCAGTCGGGTGACCGCGGCGGTGAGGGCCACCCCGCCGACGGCCACGCTGAGCGCGTAGCCGGAGATCAGCCAGCCGGCCACCGGCTCGGTGACCGCGAAGTCGTCGGCCACCTCGGGTAGGAGGCCCATGATCACGAACTCGGTGAGCCCGATGCCGAAGGCGCCGAGGGCCAGCGCGATCAAACCGGGCGGCAGGGACGGGTGGCGTACGGGCATGGTCTTCCCATCGGGGAGGGGTCAGATAGGCGGCGTATGCAACTAAGCGCGCCAGCAATGAAATACTTGCACACGCTTTATATCGGCGCAAGCGTGGTAGCCTGGGGTCGTCCAGATCACCACCCGGGAGGCCGGCATGGGCATCGCCGACGATGCGGTCGAGATCCGCGCGCAGGGCTGGCGCACCCTCGCCGCGCTGCACGGGCTGATCGAGACGTCCCTGGAACGGGCGTTGCAGTCCGGTCACGAGCTGTCCGTCGTCGAATACACGGTGCTCGACGCGCTCTCCCGACAGGACGGCTGGCACATGCGGATGAGTCAGCTCGCCCGCGCGGCCGCGCTCTCCAGCAGCGCCACCACCCGCCTCGTCACCCGCCTCGAACAGCGCGGCCTGCTCACCCGGATCCTCTGCGCCGACGACCGGCGCGGCATCTACACCGAGCTGACCCCGGCCGGCTCCGACCTGCTCGCCCGTGCCCGACCCACCCATGACCGGGTGCTCACCGGCGCGCTGGCCGAGGCGGAGGCCACCCCCGAGTTGGCCCCGCTGGTCGACGCCCTGCACCGCCTGCCAGCGGCCCGCTGACCGACCCGGGCGTACGGTGACCGGCAGTCCCGGCCGGGGACCGTCGCGAAGGAGGCAGGCGATGCAGGACCGCACCCCTCGTCCCGAGGAGCTGGAGCCGATCGAGCGCGCTGGCGTCGACGAGCTCCGCGACCTGCAACGTGAGCGGCTGCGCTGGTCGTTGCGGCACGCGTACGACAACGTGCCGCACTACCGCCGCGCGTTCGACGCCGCCGGGGTGCACCCCGACGACTGCCGCGACCTCGACGACCTGGCCCGCTTCCCGTTCACCGGCAAGGCGGAGCTGCGGGACAACTACCCGTTCGGCATGTTCGCCGTACCCCGCGAGCGGGTCGCCCGGCTACACGCCTCCTCCGGCACCACCGGCCGACCCACCGTGGTCGGCTACACCCGCGACGACCTGCGTACCTGGGCGCGCCTGATGGCCCGGTCGATCCGTGCCTCCGGCGGCCGTCCCGGCGACCGGGTGCACGTCGCGTACGGCTACGGGCTCTTCACCGGCGGACTGGGCGCGCACTACGGCGCCGAGGAACTGGGCTGCACGGTCATCCGGTCTCCGGGGGCATGACCGAACGTCAGGTGATGCTGATCCGCGACTTCGAACCCGAGGTCATCATGGTCACGCCCAGCTACATGCTCGCCATCGTGGACGAGATGCAGCGCCAGGGTCTCGACCCCCGCGCCACGTCACTGCGGGTGGGCATCTTCGGGGCGGAGCCGTGGACCGAGGACATGCGCCGGGAGATGCAGCAGCGGCTGGACATCCACGCGGTCGACATCTACGGGCTCTCCGAGGTGATGGGTCCGGGCGTGGCCACCGAGTGCGTCGAGACCAAGGACGGGCTGCACCTCTGGGAGAGGAGATCGCCGCGATGCCCCCGCCGAGCGCCCTGATACCCCGGCTGGCCGCACTGGTCTGACCCCCGCCCCGCGTGGCCGGGCCATCCTGCCGCCCCCCTGCGGCAGGATGGCCCGATGCGACACGTCGTGCTGTTCCACTCCGTGTACGGGTTGCGGCCCGCCGTCCGCGCCGCCGCGGACCGGTTGCGCGCCGCCGGGCACCAGGTCACCGCCCCCGATCTGTACGGCGTCCCGGCCACCGACGTCGTCGAGGAGGGCTTCGCGCTGCTCGACAAGATCGGCCACGAGGTGGTGCTCGACCGGGCCCGCGCGGCGCTGCACGACCTGCCCCCGCAGACCGTGCTCGCCGGCTTCTCGATGGGCGCCGGTGTGGCCGGGGCGCTGCTGGCCGAGCGCCCCGACGCCGCCGGCCTGCTCCTGCTGCACGGCACCGGCGGCGCACCGGACGCGGTCCGCCCGGGGCTGCCGGTGCACCTGCATCTCGCCGACCCTGATCCGTACGACGCGCCGGACGAGGTCGACGAGTGGCGGCAGGCGATGACCGACGCCGGCACCGACCTGACCGTCTACCGTTACCCCGGCGTCGGGCACCTGTTCACCGACCCGGACCTGGCCGAGTACGCCCCGGACGCCGCCGCCGCGGCCTGGGCCCGGGTGCTGGCCTTCCTCGCCGCCGACTGAGCGTCGAGGTCCGCCGGCCGCCGTGGCCCCGGGCTCACCGGGCGCCAGCGCCGACGCGCGGCGGCGTGGCGGTGCCGTAGACCCGCTTGGCGTGCGCGGCGTACGACCGGGGCGCGATGACCGGCATGAGCAGCCGTGCCGGCAGTGGGGCGTGCGCGAGCACCGCCTTGATCACAGCCGGGTCGCCCTCGTACATGGCCATGCCGAAGCTCAGCGGCAGAACCTTCTTCGGGAGGTCGCGCATCGTGTGCTCACCGAGCTGCGCCCACTCCGCCGCGGTGACGTACTTCTCCGCCAGCGGCAGGATCTCGGCCTCCTCCATGGCCATGTGCTCGGTCGCCGCGGCGCCCAGACGCTCCAGGGCGTCAGCCAGGATGTTCCCGTCGCGGGCTGTCCGGCGCCAGGCGGGGAGCAGGGCGACGACCGCCGTGTAGGCCTGCTCGATGGCGTGGTGCTGCGCCTGCATGGTGGGGACGACGGCAGCCGCCTCCGCGCCTCCGCGCTCGGCGAGCAGCGGCCACAGGTACACGTCCTCGCCCTCGTGGTGCAGGTGCAGCTGCTGGCACATGAGCGCGGCGTGGGCACCGACGACCTCCGCGCGCTTCACATCATCCGGCCGCACGTCGCGGACGAGCTGCGGAAGCAGGCCGAACTCGCGACGGAACACGATGTGCACCATGTACATGTCGCGCACGTCGGCCATGGCTTGCTGGTGGTTCTGAGTCACGGTGACCCTTTCCGAGGGCATCAACGGGCACAGTCCTCTTGATCATCCGCAGTGCCACTTGGAACCGACTTGGAACCGGCTGACGCGAGGATCAGGCGGTCAGCGCGGCGGTGGCCTCGGCCAGCCAGTGCGGTGCCCCCCACCGCCGGGCCACCGTGGCCGCCAGCGTGAAGTGCCGCCTCGCCTCCTCGGTGCGCCCCAGTAGGCGGAACAGCTCCCCGAGCGTCAACGCGACCGGACGCAGCGCGAACGACGTCGTGCAGTAGCCGGCCAGTTGGTCACGAACCGGCAGCAGCAGGTCGATCAAGGGCTCGGCCAGGTCCCGCAGGCCCAGTGCGACGACGGCCATCGCCCGCGCGGTGAGCAGCAACGACTGGAAGTAGTCGGGACGGTACGTGTGCCGCCCCACGATCGCGCGCGCCTCGTCCACCTGCCCGCTCTCGACCAGCGCCAACGCCAGCAGGTCGTCGACGATCGGACCGAGGATCCGGCGCGCCGCCCGGGTCGGCTCCACGTGCTCGGCCAGACGGCCCTGGCTGATCAGCAGCGTGGCCGTGGCGAGGAACTGGAACGCCTCGGCGTGCAGCGAGCCCTGCCGCCGCATCTGCCGGGCGACCTCGGCGTAGCGCTGCTCGGCCGCCACGAGGTCGCCGGCGACATGGGCCTGGGCGGCGAGTGAGCTGAGGTGGATCACCTGCGCCTCGCTGAGCTGGTACGCCTGCGCCAACGCCCCCTGCCGCGTGAGGCTGGCCCGTAACCCGTCCGGCTCGTTGAGCGCTGCCGCAGACTGCCCGATCACCTCTTCGGCGAACCAGCGGTAGGTGACCAGATCGTGGTCGTCGGCCAGATTCCGCAGTTCGAGTGCCAGCTCGCGGCGCTGCGTGGCCTCCAGGTCGTAGCGCATGGTGCGGACGCGGGCCAACAGCCCGACGGCCCGCAGCTCGGGGTCGTCCAGCCCCCGCGAGATGGCCAGCGCCTCCCGACCGGCCGCCGTGCCCCGCGGGTCGGACTCGCCCACCAGCTCGGCGGACAGCGCCTCCAGCAGCCGGCAGCGGTCGACCGGGCCCAGGGCGTCGGCGCGCAGCAATCGGGTGAGCAGCTCGACGACCTGATGGTCCAGGATGCCGTACACGTGCGGCGGCCAGAGGGTGGGCACCGTCCAGGCGGTGAACGCCGCGACCAGCAGCTCGTCCCGGCCGGACGCGAGGGCGACCTCGATCGCCCGGCCGCGGGTCCGCCGGGCGGCGACCATCGCGCCGGCGCGAGCCTGAGCGCGCAGCAGCCGACCCAGCAGGTCGACGCGCAGCGCCTCGCGATCCCCGGGAACCGTCGCGGCGGCGTCGACGGCGTTGCCGAGCAGCTCGATCGCGGCGTCGTACGCGTAGCGCCGCTCGGCCAGCTCCGCCGCGCGCACCGCGTAGTCGACGGCGAGCGGCGCGGTCTCGGCGGACGCGGCGCGGGCGTAGTGGTACGCCAACGCCGGGTAGTCGTCGGGGTTCACCCGGCGGGTGGCGGCGGCGATCCGGGCGTGCAGCTGGGTCCGGCGCAGCTGGGACAGGTCGGTGTAGATGGTGTCCCGGACGAGCCCGTGCACGAACCGCACCCGCCCCGGCGCCGGTTCGGTGAGCAGCCCGGCGGCCAGCCCGGTCTCCACGGCGTCGAGGACCGCGCCCTCGTCCGTCTCGGCGGCGTCGACCAGGGTGGCGACGTCCGCCTCCCGCCCGGCGGCGGCGGCGAGGCGCAGCACCGACACCGCCGACGGTGGCAGTCGGGACAGTCGTCGGCGCAGCACGTCGCGGACCCCCTCCGGCACGTCGGAGGTGGCGACGAGGGTGCCCTCGGCGGCGAGCAGCCGGGCCGACTCCCGCACGTAGAAGGGATTCCCGCCGGTCCGCTCGGACAGGGCGGTGATGGTGTCCGGGTCGACGGTGCTCCGCGCCAACGCCCCGACGAGGCGCCCCACCTCGGCCGGCGTCAGGCCGTCCAGTTCGATCCGGCGGGGTGATCGGCGGGCCAGCACGGCCATGGTGTCGACGAGCCGGTCGCGGTTGTCGGCGGGTCGCAGCGCCGCCACGAACAGCACGGCGCCGTCGGTCAGGTCGGTGACGCTGCTCAGCAGGAGCAGCGTCTCGGCGTCGGCGGCGTGCAGGTCGTCGAGGACGACGGCGACCGGCCGGTCGGCCGCGGCGGCGCGCAGCCAGGCGGCGACGGCGCGGTGCAGCCGGAACCGTCCGGCGGTGACATCGCCGGCCGACTGCCCGTCGGCGTCCCCGAGCAGGGGGGCGAGCGCCGGGGCGAGCGTCCCGGGCGGTGCCTCCTCGGCGAGCTGCCGCAGCGCCTCGACCCACGCCCAGGCCGGCGGCGCGCCGTCCACCTCGGGGCAACGGCCAACGGCGACCAGCCAGCCGCGGGTGGTGAGCTCCGACCGGAATCGGGCGAGCAGACTGGTCTTGCCGGCCCCCGCCTCTCCGTAGAGCAGCACGGTGCGCGGCCCGTCCGCCCGCGCCTCGGCGGCTGCCTGCCCGAGAGCCGTGAGTTCGGCCTCCCGGCCGATGAAGACGTCCTCCGACGCCGGCTGCTCGACGTCGGCGCGGACCCCGGTGGCGGTCACCGGCGGGAGCAGGTCGAGACGCTGGCCCAGGATCGCGGACTCCAGCTCGACCAGCGCCGGGCCGGGATCCAGGCCGAGCCGCTCGACCAGGATCGCCCGTGCCCGTCGCAGGGCGGCGAGCGCGTCCCCCTGGCGACCGGTACGCCACAGGGCCAGCGCCAGCAGCCGCCAACTCTCCTCCCGCAGTGGCGCCTGCCTGGTCAGCACCTCCGCCTCCGGCACCGCCTCCGCCGCGTCGCCGGAGTCCAGCGTCGCCTGCAGCAGCAGTTCCCGTGCGACGAGGCGCAGCTCCTCCAGCCGCGTCACCTCCGGCTGTGCCCACGGCTCCCCGGCGAACTCGGCGTACGCCGCACCACGCCACAGATCCAGGCCGGTGCCGAGCAGCCGCCGGGCGCGAGCCGGGTCGATGGCGCCGACCGCGCGCGCCTCGCCGAGCAGCGACTCGAACCGGCCGGCGTCCACGGTGTCGGTGGGCACCCGCAGCGCGTAGCCGGGCGGCGCGGTGACCAGCACCCGGGCGGGCGTCCGGGGTTCCCGGTCCGGCTCGAGCAGGCGGCGCAGGTGTGAGACGTACGCCTGGAGGGACGCGATCGCCCGAGGTGGCGCGTCGCCCCGCCACAGGTCGTCGATCATCCGGTCGACGGAGACGACGTGGCCCCGGGCCGCCAGCAGCAGCGCGAGCACGGCGCGTTGGCGGGGGCCGCCGAGGTCGACCGGTCCGCCTGTGTCGACCTCGACCTCAAGCGGCCCGAGCACCCGTAGCAGCATGACTGCACCCATCCTAGTCGTCCCGGTACGGGCCGTTTGCCGGCCCTGCCGGACACGTGTCGTCCGATACCGGGTCGCCATCGTCAAGATCCTGGGGTGGAGGGTGCGGTAGTGACGACTTCTGGGCGTCAAGTGATCACCGGACGTCCGACGCACCGACGGAGGCCGACGGTCTCCGGTGGACCCTCAGGCGGAGGCGGCCAGGCCATCCGGGCGGATCAATGGCGGAGGCCAGTGACCGCCCGCACTGCTCGACCTCACGGACGACGCTGCCCCCGGGGTCGGCGGCACGTCGCCCGCCGACGCGACGGCTCGGAGCCGACGGAAGCCGGGCGGAGCGTTGTTGTCGACGGTCTGCACGGCGGGCCGGGTGGCCATCGTCGGCGTGGACACGCGCCGACGCAGCGGCGCCGGGCCGGTGGAACCGTCCGGCCGCGCCGGGCCCAGTGCCGCGAAGACCGCGTCGAGGCGGCCGGCCCGGGCGCGAGCGGCGTCGAGGCGCACGACCGCACCGCCCCTCGCCGCCGAGCCACCCACGCCGACGCCAGCAGCACGATCGGCGCCAACGGCGCCAGCGCGGACGGCGGCCCCGCGGACGGCGGCCCCGCGGACGGCGGCCCCGCGGACGGCGGCCC
>NZ_WBKR01000031.1 GCF_008868155.1 Micromonospora sp. ALFpr18c | reverse complement strand
CGCCAACCGCATCAACTCCAAAGGAAGGCCGCAGCATGCCCCGGACCGCCCTGGACGACCGCACCGCCCCTGCCCGGCGACCCCATCTGCCGCTGCGCCCGCTCTGGCTCTGCCGGGCCTGCGCCGGGCCCTGGCCGTGCTCGGTCGCGCGGCTCACCCTCTGTCAGGAGTACGCCCACGACCGGATCGCGTTGAGCATCTACCTGTGCACGGTGCTGCACGACGCGGCCGCCGACCTGTACCGGCTCAACCCGCACGACGGCCCGGACCCCGCCGCGCTGTACGCCCGCTTCCTCGGCTGGGCGGCGCCGCGCGGCGACCCCGCCTCAGGGGTGGGTCATCCGGAGTAGGTCCAGGGTCTCGTCGAGCTGGGTCTCGGTGAGCTTGCCGGAGTCGACGTGACCTCGGGAGATCACCACCTCGCGGATGGAGGCTTGCTTGGCCAGCGCCTCCTTGGCGATCGAGGCGGCCTCGTCGTACCCGAGGTAGCGGTTGAGCGGGGTGACGATCGACGGCGACCCTTCGGCGTACGCCAGGCAGACCTCGGCGTCCGCGACCAGGCCGACCACCAGGCGGTCGGCGAACAGCCGGCTCACCGCGGACAGCAGCCGGATCGACTCCAGCAGGTTGCGGCCCATCACCGGGAGCATCACGTTCAGCTCGAAGTCGCCCTGCGAGCCGGCGAAACCGACCGTCGCGTCGTTGCCGATCACCTGTGCGCAGACCTGCCGCATCGCCTCGGCGACCACCGGGTTGACCTTGCCCGGCATGATCGACGATCCGGGCTGGAGGTCGGGGATGCGCAGCTCACGCAGACCCGCGCGGGGGCCGGAGCCCATCCAGCGGATGTCGTTCGCGACCTTGTAGAGGCCCACGGCGATGGTCCGGAGCTGCCCGGACGTCTCCACCAGCGCGTCCCGGGCGCCCTGCGCCTCGAAGTGGTTGCGCGCCTCGGACAGCGGCAGCCCGGTCGACTCGCGCAGCTTGCCGATGACGGCGGCGGCGAACCCGAGTGGCGTGTTGATCCCGGTGCCCACGGCCGTGCCGCCCAGCGGCAGTTCCGCCAGCCGGGGCAGCGAGCCCTCCAGCCGCTCCACGCCGTAGCGGACCTGGGCCGCGTACCCGCCGAACTCCTGACCCAGCGTGACCGGGGTGGCGTCCATGAGGTGGGTACGCCCGGCCTTCACCACCGTCTCGAACTCCGCCGCCTTGGCCTCCAACGCCGCGGCCAGGTGGTTCAGCGACGGCAGCAGGTCTTCCACGATGAACTGGGTCGCGGCCAGGTGGATCGACGACGGAAACACGTCGTTGCTCGACTGCGACGCGTTGACGTGGTCGTTCGGGTGCACCGGCGCGCCCAGCTCACGGCTCGCCAGGGTGGCGATCACCTCGTTGGTGTTCATGTTCGACGAGGTGCCGGAGCCGGTCTGGAACACGTCCACCGGGAACTGGTCGTCGTACCCGCCGTCGGCCACGTGCGCGGCGGCGGCGGCGATGGCGGCGGCCACGTTCGCGTCGATCACGCCCAACTCGCCGTTGACCTCGGCCGCCGCGCCCTTGATCTGCGCGAGCGCCTTGATCTGGGCCGGTTCGATGCCCCGGCCGGAAATCGGGAAGTTCTGCACCGCACGCTGGGTCTGGGCCCGCCACAGCGCCTCGGCGGGCACCTCCACCTCACCCATCGAGTCGCGTTCGATGCGGTAACCGGTCGCCTCTGGAGTCGTCACGCGTACCATCCTGCCGCGCCCGTGGCCGACTCGCAGATGATCCGTCAGCCCAACTCGGCCAGCAGGCGTTCCGCCTCGTGCTGGTCCGGCGCCTCGATCTGCCGGAACAGGAACAGCGCACGGCTCAGCTGGGCCCGCGCCGCCGCCGGGTCGGTCGGGCGCAGGCAGCGGGCGACGCCCACCAGCGCGCGGCCCTGCTCCTGGCGGGCACCCAGATTGACGGCGTCGGCCAATACCCGACGATGAAGGTCCAACGCGCTGGTCACGTCCCCCTGGTCAAGGATCGCCCGGGCCAGCAGATTGCGCGAGGTGCACTGGGCGATGCGGTCGCCGACCTCGGTCATCGCGACGAGCGCCGCACGGTGCAGGTCGGCGGCCCGCTCCTGGTGCCCGGCCTCCCGTTCCATCGTTCCGATCTCGTTCAGGATCTCACCCTCACCGAAACGGGCGCCCACCTGTCGCTTGACGCGCAGCGCCACCCGCAGCAACCGGCCGGCTGGCACGAGGTCACCCATCCGATGTCGGATCATCCCGAGGTGCCCTAGGGCGTTGCCGATCCGGCGCGGTTCACCGAGTTCGCGAGCGATCCCCAGGTGTCGTCGGGCGGTACGCAGCGCCTCGTCGTGCCGTCCCCACAGCAGCAGGGTCATTGACAGGTTGTTGAGTTCGTTCGCCAGCGCCTCCTTGTCGCGCATCCGCGTCGCCAACGCACGGGCGGCGTCGTAGCACTCCCGGGCCTGGTGAAACTGGAAGTTGGCGGCGTACGAGGTGCCCAGGTTGCCGAGCGTGTTGCGGAACTCGCGGCGCAGACCGAGCCGACGGAAGATCTCGAGCGACCTCTCCATCACCCGGATCGACTCGGGAAAGTCGCCCAGCCGGTAATGAGCCGAGGCGAGATAGTTGAGCATCGTCGCCACCGCCCGGTCGTCGCCCAACTCCTCGGCCGCGCGCAGGCCGACGGTGTGTGTCTCGATCAACTCGTCCAGGCGACCGCTCTCGAACTGGGCGTACCAGCAGGCTCTCGCCAACTGCCAGCAGTAGTGGAGGAAACCCTCGGTCTCCGCCAACCGGACCAGCGCGGTCCACGCGGCCAGGTTCTCGTCGAGCCAGGCTCGTCCCTGCTCGGCGACGAGCGCGACCAGGTCAGGGCGGAGCGGCTCGGCCACCACGATCAACGAGTGGAGCGAGGACAACTCCCTCCGGCGGGCGATCGCCGTGGCGACGTGCAGGTGATGGTCGAGCAGACGCTCGATGGCATCCCGGCGCTCGGCTGCCCGCTCCGGCTCGGCGACGAGCGTCCGCGCATACTCCCGGACCAGATCGTGCAGCCGGTAGCGGCCCGGCTCCGCCTCCTCGACCAGGTGCGCGTCGACCAACTCGTCCAGCAGGTCCTGCGCCCCGGAACCCGTCAGCTCTGTGAGGGCGGCGGCGACCGCGTTGTCGAACCGCACCCCCGGGTGCAGGCCCAGCAGCCGGAACGCGCGCTGCGCGGCCGGCGACACCTGCGCGTACGACAGGGCGAAGGCGCGGCCGACGGACCGCTCACCCGCTTCGAACTCGGCCAACGGATCGCGGCGGGAGATCAGCCGCTCGGCCAGGTCGGCGATGCGCCAACGTGGCCGGTGCGCCAGCCGGGCACCGGCCAGCCGGATGGCGAGAGGCAGGTGCCCGCAGCGGCGGACCACCTCGGCGGCCGCTTCCGGCTCGGCCGCCACCCGATCCACGCCGGCCACCCGCCCGAGCAGCTCGACCGCCTCGTCGGTGTCGAGCACGGGCAGCGACGACGGGCGCCCCTCGTCCACCCCGACCAGCCGGCGGCGGCTGGTGACCAGGATCAGGCATTGGGAGCCGTTGGGCAGCAGCGGTGTCACCTGGTCGGCGGTGGCCGCGTTGTCCAGCACCACCAGGGCCCGCCGGCCGGCCAGCTCGGTCCGCCAGAGCGCCAGCCGGTCGTCCGGGTTCGCCGGCACCCGCTCGTCGGGCACGCCGAGTTGCCGCAGCAGCGTGGCCACCGCCGCCGCCGGCGTCAACGGGGTGCGCTCACTGTGCCCGTGCAGGTCGATGTAGAGCTGGGCGTCGGGGTAGTGGTTGGCGAGGGCGGTGGCGACGTGCACCGCGAGGGTGGTCTTGCCGCTGCCGGCCATGCCGTCGATGAGCTGGATCCGCGTGCCGTTCCGCACCTCCTTGACCAGACGGGCCATCGTCTCCTGTCGGCCGGTGAAGTCGCCGATCGCCCGGGGCAACGATCGGACCGGCGCGACCGCCTGGGACTCCCGGCCGGCCAGGGCCAGGTCGCCGGCGAGTACGCGCTGATGCAGTTCCTGCAACTCGACGCCCGGTTCGATGCCCAGCTCATCGGCGTAGAACCGCCGCCCCTCCCGGTAGACGGAGAGCGCGTCGGCCTGCCGGCCGACCGAGGAGAGGGCGAGCATCAGCTGGCCGCGCAGCCGCTCCCGCAGCGGGTGCTGGTCGACGCCGTCGGTGAGTTCCTCGATCAGTTCGGCGGCCCGCCCGAGGCGCAGCTCGACGTCGACGCACTCCTCCAACGCGGTGAGGCGCTGCTCGTCGAGCATCTGGGCGCGACGGCGGACACTGCGGCTGGGGATGCCGCCGAGCGCCGGCCCGCGCCACAGCGCCAGGGCCGCGCGGAACCGTTCACCCGCTTCGGCCAGCCCGCCGGCCGCGACGGCGGTACGGGCCGCCTCCAGCGTGCGGGCGAAGACCTCGGCGTCCAGGTCGCTCGGGGCGGTACGGACGCCGTACCCGACCGGGTCGGTGATGATGGTTTCCGGCGCCAGTCCCAGTTCGGTGAACCGTCGGCGCAACCGCGACACGCAGGTCTGCAACTGCGCCCGCGCGGTGGCCGGCGGGTGTTCCTCCCACACCGCGTCGACCAGCTCCTCGACCGGCACCAGCCGACCGGCCCGCAGCAGCAGCATGGCGAGCACGGTCCGGTCGCGACCCGCGGTGACAGTGGACTCGCCACCGCCGACCCGCAGAGGCCCCAGGATCCCGAACCGCATCTACTCCTCCGCTTCAGTGGTGCAACTTCCAGCAGAGTAGTCCGGCGATCACAGATCGACGCAGTCAGGCGATAGTGATCTGAGAGCGGATCGACAGCGGTGCGCAGCACACTCGCTCCGGGTTGTCGGTGACGGCATCCGACGGGGGCGGTGCGCCCGCTCCACCCCAGCGGGGCGGGCGCACCGATGTCGGTGGAGCACAGGCGACAGAAGGGGCGTCGGGCGGATTCGCCCGACGCCCCTTTCGCGTACGTCCTGAGTCAGCGGCGGCCGACGGTGAGCACCGGCTTGGTGACCTCGGCGAAGAAGTCGTTGCCCTTGTCGTCGACCACGATGAAGGCGGGGAAGTCCTCCACCTCGATCTTCCAGACCGCCTCCATGCCCAGCTCCGGGTATTCGAGCACCTCGACGTGCTTGATGCAGTCCTGGGCGAGGCGGGCGGCGGGGCCGCCGATCGAGCCGAGGTAGAAGCCGCCGTGCTGCTGGCAGGAGCGGGTCACCTGACCGGACCGGTTGCCCTTGGCCAGCATCACCTGTGAGCCGCCGGCGGCCTGGAACTTCTCCACGTAGGCGTCCATCCGGCCGGCGGTGGTCGGGCCGAAGGAGCCGGAAGCGTACCCCTCGGGGGTCTTCGCCGGGCCGGCGTAGTAGACGGCGTGATCGCGCAGGTACTGCGGCATGGGCTCGCCGGCGTCGAGCCGTTCGGCGATCTTGGCGTGCGCGATGTCCCGGGCGACGACCAGTGGGCCGGACAGGGACAGCCGGGTCTTCACCGGGTACTTGGACAGTTCGGCGCGGATCTCGTCCATCGGCCGGTTGAGGTCGACCCGGACGACCAGCTCGGCGTCGAGGGAGTCGTCGGTGACGTCGGGCAGGAACCGCGCCGGGTCGGTTTCCAGGCGCTCCAGCCACACGCCCGAGGGGGTGATCTTGGCGACGGCCTGACGGTCGGCGGAGCAGGAGACGGCGATCGCCACCGGGCAGGATGCGCCGTGCCGGGGCAGCCGGACGACCCGCACGTCGTGGCAGAAGTACCGGCCACCGAACTGCGCGCCGATGCCGAAGTTGCGGGTCAACTCCAGAACCTCCGCCTCCAGCTCCAGGTCACGGAAGCCGTGCGCGCTCATCGAGCCGGCGGTGGGCAGCGCGTCGAGATACTTGGCGCTGGCGTACTTCGCGGTCTTCAGCGCGTACTCGGCGGAGGTGCCGCCGATGACGATGGCCAGGTGGTACGGCGGGCAGGCGGCGGTGCCGATCAGCCGCAGCTTCTCCTCCAGGAACTGCATCATCCGCGTCGGGTTGAGCAGAGCCTTGGTCTCCTGGTAGAGGTACGACTTGTTGGCCGAGCCGCCACCCTTGGCCATGAACAGGAACTTGTACGCGTCGGGGTGCCCGTCCGGGTCCTCGGCGTACAGGTCGACCTGGGCGGGCAGGTTGCTGCCGGTGTTCCGCTCGTCCCACATGGTCAGCGGCGCGAGCTGCGAGTAGCGCAGGTTCAGCCGGGTGTACGCCTGGTAGACGCCCCGCGAGATGGCCTCGGCGTCGGCCCCGTCGGTCAGCACGTGCCGGCCGCGCTTGCCCATGACGATCGCCGTGCCGGTGTCCTGGCACATCGGGAGCACCCCGCCGGCGGCGATGTTGGCGTTGCGCAGCAGGTCCAGTGCGACGAACCGGTCGTTCGGCGAGGCGGCCGGGTCGTCGATGATCGACCGGAGCTGGGCCAGGTGCGCCGGGCGCAGGAAGTGCGCGATGTCGTGCATCGCCTCGGCGGTCAGCGCGGTGAGCGCGGCCGGCTCCACGGTGAGGAACCGGCGGCCTCCCGGGCCGTGTACGACGTCCACGCCCTCGTCGGTGACCAGGCGATAGTCGGTCTGGTCGGGGCCGGTCGGCAGGAGGGGGGCGTACGAGAATGCGGCGGCACTGCTCATGAGCGGCAAGCCTAGGGCAGACCGGTCGATCATTCCCACCCGCCGGGCTGGGTCTGGGACGCCGCTCTCATCAGCCGTCCTTGCCGCCGCCCGTCTCGGGGCAGAGTTCCCGTTTGGGCCCGCAGGTGTCGCCGTCCGGTCCGGCGGGTCCGGTGCCGCCCGGGCCGGGGACGCCGCCGTTGCCGGGCGGTCGGCCGGGGGTGCCGGCGGTCGCGCCGAAGCGGATGTAGCCGATCTCCCGCCCCTCGCCGATGATCATGCCCGGTGGCCCGACCGCGAGGGCGTTCGCGGAGGTCCGCACGACGGCCAGCTCCCGACCGGTGCGCGGGTCCAGCGCGGTCAACCGGGACGGCTTCTCGTCGGCGATCACCGCCGCGTACGGGGTGAGCGCCGCGCCGGCCTTGCCGCTGGCCGGGCGGGTCCACGCCGTCCGGTCGGCGCCCAGCTCGCGGGACACCACCGAACGCTTGTCGGCGGCCCGGAACACGGCGTAGCGGTCGTCGACGGCGATCAGCTTCGTGCTGGGCTCGCCGACCCAGAGCAGCCGTCCGTCGTACCCGTCGATCACCGCCTCGCGGCCGTCCGCGCCGACGCCGATCAGGACGTTCCGCGCGCCCTGCGGGTCCTCGCGCTGCGCGCAGCCGGCGTTGTCGGCGGTACGCAGGTTGACTCCGGCCCGCTGCCAGGCCTCCTGCCCGGTCGCCGGGTCGCGGGCGGAGATGGCGAAGTAGCAGCTGCCGTCCTGGGAGCGGGCGGCGATCCGCAGCATCCGGCCGCCCACCACCGAGAGCCGCTCGTCCTGCCCGGGCTCGACGTTCTGCAGTACCCGGCCGGTGGCGGTGTCGACCACGTGCACCCGCCCGTCGACCGGGAAGCCGAGCAGCGGCGGCACCGGTTCCGGACCGGCCACCCCGTCGTCGATCCGGGTGGCGGTGAGCCGGCGGGTGCCGCGCAGGCCCGGGTTGTCGGCGAGCAGGCCGCTGTGCACCCCGGGCAGGAACGCCGTCCACAGTGGGGTGGTGCCGCGTGGGTCCCAGGCGCTCAGGGTGCAGTCGGTGGCGTCCGTGCAACGGGCGTCCAGCAGCAGGTTGCGGTACGTCCACACGGCCACCGCGTCGTCGTCGCGCCGCCGGGTCGCACCGGTGGTCGGGTCGAGCAGCTCGTACCCCTTGACCAGCAGCTTGCCCACGGCGACGACCGGGTCGCGGTCACCGCCGGCGACCGCCGACCAGTCCGCCTTGCGCTCCCACAGCTGGGTGCCGGTGGCCAGGCTGCGGGCCTCGACCCGGGTGCGCTGCTCCACCACCACCGTGTCACCGGCGATGGTCACGCTGCGCGGGGTGCCGCCGATCCGCTGCTGCCAGACCACGTCCGGCTCGGAGATGGGTTCGCTGCGGTCGACCCAGTCCCACAGACCGGGGAAGGGATTCCAGACGCCGGTGGCGGCGAGGGCCACGACCACGGCGAGGCCGGCCAGCAGGCCGACGCGCACGCTCCCCTTCGCCACCCGCACACCGTAGCCACGATCACGGATCTTTCGTACGCCCGCGCCGCCGTGTCGCCGCGCTTTCTGGGCCCGGAGGTGTTACGAGGACGCTCGCACGGCACTACGCACCAGGGGAAGCGTGCGGTAGGGGATCTGCTCGGCCAACGCGATGATCGTCGACGCCCGGGTGATGCCGGCGGAGGAGACGATCTGGTCGATGACCCGCTGCAGGTCGGTGTTGGAGCGGGCCACGATCCGGCAGAGCAGGTCACTGGAGCCGGTGATGGTGTGCGCCTCCAGCACCTCGGGGATCGCCGCGAGGTGGGCGGTGACCGGGTCGTGGCCGTGCCGTTGGCTGATCTCCAGGGTGACGAAGCTGGTCACCCCGAAGCCGATCGCGGCCGGCGAGATCTCCGGGCCGAAGCCACCGATGACCCCCCGGTCGACCAGCTTGTCGAGGCGGGCCTGCACGGTGCCCCGGGCCACGCCGAGCCGCCGGGAGCACTCCAGCACGCCGATCCGTGGCTCCTCGGCGAGTAGTTCGATCAAGCGAACGTCGAGCGCGTCGAGCTGTACAGCCTGCTCACCCTTCATGGGTTCAGACCATACTGAATGCGCAACCTGACCAGCATTTACACCGACGGTTGCCCACTCGATGCCGGCACGACGATCCTTCGGTCAAGAACCGGCCCACGAGGCCGGCCGGTACGCGAGGGAGGCCACCATGACCCAGGCGATCGACCGACCCCAGTCGACCGAGGACGTCGACGTCGACCAGCTCGTCGGCGCTGTCAACCACGACATCAGCCACGACCCGTTCCCGGTCAAGGGCCTCGACCACGTGCACTTCCTGGTCGGCAACGCCAAGCAGGCCGCGCACTACTACTCCACCGCGTTCGGCATGACCTGCGTGGCGTACCGCGGCCCCGAGCAGGGCTACCGCGACCACGCCCAGTACGTGCTGACCAGCGGCTCGGCCCGGTTCGTCCTGACCGGTGCGGTACGCCCCGACGCCCACGGCAGCGAGCACGTGGCGAAGCACAGCGACGGGGTCAGCGACATCGCGCTGGAGGTGCCGGACGTCGACGCCGCGTACGCGCACGCCATCGCGCAGGGCGCCGCCAGCGTCGTCGAGCCGCACGAGGTGAGCGACGAGCACGGCACCGTCCGGATGGCCGCCATCGCCGCGTACGGCGACACCCGGCACACGCTGGTCGACCGGTCCCGCTACACCGGCCCGTTCCTGCCCGGCTTCGTGGCCCGCGGCCCGATCGTGGACCGCCAGCCGATGATCGACGCCGGCATCCAGCCGAAGCGCTTCTTCCAGGCCGTCGACCACGTGGTCGGCAACGTGGAGTTGGGCCGGATGGACGAGTGGGTCGAGTTCTACAAGCGGGTGATGGGCTTCTCCAACATGGCGGAGTTCATCGGCGACGACATCGCCACCGATTACTCGGCCCTGATGAGCAAGGTCGTGGCGAACGGCACCCGCAAGGTGAAGTTCCCGCTCAACGAGCCGGCCATCGCCCGCAAGAAGTCGCAGATCGACGAGTACCTGGAGTTCTACCAGGGCCCGGGCGCCCAGCACATCGCGGTCGCCACCAACGACATCCTGGCCAGCGTCGACGCGATGCGGGCCGCCGGTGTCGAGTTCCTGGACACCCCGGACTCGTACTACGACGACCCGGAGCTGCGCGAGCGGATCGGCAACGTGCGGGTGCCGATCGAGGAGCTGAAGGCCCGCAAGATCCTGGTCGACCGCGACGAGGACGGCTACCTGCTGCAGATCTTCACCAAGCCGGTGCAGGACCGCCCGACCGTCTTCTTCGAGCTGATCGAGCGGCATGGCTCGCTCGGCTTCGGCAAGGGCAACTTCAAGGCGCTCTTCCAGGCCATCGAGCGGGAGCAGGAAGCGCGCGGCAACCTGTAACACTTGCGAGCGTGACGCAGCCTCCGTCGTACCCGATGCCGCCGGCCGGTGGGCTCCCGCCCGCCGCCGGCGGCTTCGCGCCGCCCGGACCACACCCCCAGGGGTACGCCGTGCCGCCGCAGTACGCCCCACCCGGATACCCGCCGCCGCCCTGGCCGGTGACCCCGCCGCCGGCGCTGAGCCCGGGCGGGCAGCCGCTGGCCAGCTTCGGTGACCGGCTGCTGGCCTGGCTCATCGACACGGCACTGGCGAGCATCGTCTCGCTGGTGCTGTTCATGCCGGTCTTCCTGGTCCTCTGGTGGCGGATGTTCAGCGAGATGACCCGGACCAACCCGGACGGCACCCTCGTGGAGCCCGACCCGGCCACCTTCTTCACCCAGTTCTTCCTGCCGATGCTGCTGTTCCAACTCGGGCTGCTCGTGGTGCTGCTCGGGCTGTACTGGCTCTACCACGTGGAGTACCTCAAGCGCGGCGGCCAGACGCTCGGCAAGAAGCTCATGAAGCTGCGAGTGGTGCCGCTCGACCCGACCGGCACGCTCGACCGGCGGATGGCCGGCCGGCGGTGGCTGGTGCAGTACCTGGCGTGCTCACTGGTGCCGGGCCTGAGCTACGCCGACGGGCTGTGGCAGCTGTGGGACAAGCCCTGGCAGCAGTGCCTCCACGACAAGTTCGCCGGGACGGTCGTCGTTAAGGTGTCTGCGTGAGCGTTGAAGCCGGCTGGTACGTCGACCCCGCCGATCCTCAGACCCGGCGGTACTGGGACGGCGAGGGCTGGCTCGGTGCGCCCATCCCCGTCGACGCCACCCCACCGGACGGGCCACCACCGGCCGAGCCGCCGCCCGTCCCGGTCACCCCGGCGGTCCCCGCCGCGACGACCGCCGCACCGGGCTGGGCACCCCACCCCGGATCCGGCCCTCCCCCGGGGTACCGCCCACAGCCGGGGTACGGCCCGCAGCCGGGCCAGGGCGGCCCGGGTTGGACACCGCAGGCCGGCCCACCGGGTTGGCCGCCGCAGGGCGCTCCTCCTGGCTGGTCGCCGCAGGGCGCTCCCCCCGGGTGGGCACCGCAGGGCGTACCGCCGGGCTGGCCCGGACGGCCGCCCGAGCCACGCCCGCACGGCCTGAGGCTGGCCGGGTACGGCCGCCGCTTCGTCGCCCGGCTGATCGACTTCACCGTCGTCTTCGCACTGAACGCCCTGGTCAACGGCTGGTTCGTCTGGCGGCTGATCGAGGACATGCTGCCGTACTGGCGGGAGGTGTTCCGGCGGGCGTTCGCGGGCGACACCTCCACCGAGAACCTGCCGCAGATCGGCGAGCAGGCCGGACTGCTCCAGGTGGTCATCCTCCTGATCGCCACGGCGCTCTGGGCGGCGTACGAGGTGCCCGGGATGGCGGCCCGCGGGCAAACCTTCGGCAAGCGGGTGATGCGGATCCGCGCCGTGCCGCTCGCCGCCGACCAGCCGCTGGGCTTCGCCCGGGCGTTCGGGCGGTGGACCACCATGGGTCTGCCCACCCTGCTCTGGTACTGCGCCGGCCTCGGCCTGGTGCTGCAACTGGTCGACGCCCTCTCCCCACTCTTCGACCACCCGCTGCGTCAGGCGCTGCACGACAAGCGCGTACAGACGGTCGTCGTCGAAGTTCCTGTCAGCACCGATCCCACCCCCACGAACGACCGCGACCAACCCTCGGGAGACACCCCATGACCGACTCCGGACGTCACCAGCCGGCCCTGCGGCTGACCCGCGCCGACCTGGACGCGCTGCCCAGCTACGTGCCGGGGCGCAGCCCCGCCGACCTGGCCCGGGAACTGGGCCTGGCCGAGGCGATCAAGCTGGCCAGCAACGAGGTCCCGTACGGCCCGCTGCCCGGCGTGGTCGAGGCGGTCGCCGAGGCGGTCACCGCCTCGCACCGGTACCCGGACATGGGCGTGGTCGCGCTGCGCGACGCGCTGGCCGAGCGCTACGGGGTGGACGCCGAGCGGATCGCCACCGGCTGCGGGTCGGTGGCGCTCGCCGAGCACCTGGTCCGGGCCACCTGCCTGCCCGGCGACGAGCTGCTCCACTCGTGGCGGTCCTTCGAGGCGTACCCGATCATCGCGGCGACCAGCGGTGCGACGAGCGTGCGGGTGCCCAACGACGCCGGGCACGGTCACGACCTGGCGGCGTTGGCCGCCGCGGTGACCGACCGGACCCGGATGATCCTGGTCTGCAACCCGAACAACCCCACCGGCACCGCGGTACGCCGTACCGAGCTGGACCGCTTCCTCGACGCGGTTCCGGACGACGTGCTGGTGGTCATCGACGAGGCGTACCGGGAGTTCGTCACCGATCCGGAGGTGCCGGACGGGCTCGACTACCTGGACCGGCCGAACGTGGCGGTGCTGCGCACCCTGTCCAAGGCGTGGGGTCTGGCCGGGCTGCGGATCGGCTGGCTCGTCGCGCAGCCAGTGGTGGCGGCGGCGATCCGCAAGGTGGTGACGCCGTTCTCCACGAGCTCGGCGGCTCAGGCCGGTGCGCTGGCGGCGTTGGCCCAGGCCGCCGAGATGGAGCGTCGCTGCGCGCTGGTCGTGGCCGAACGGGACCGGGTCACCGAGGCGCTGCGCAAGTTCGTGCCCGACGTGCCGACCAGCCAGGCCAACTTCGTCTGGATGCCGCTGGGCGACCGGGCGGTGGCGTTCGGCAAGGCGTGCGAGGCGCGCGGGGTGATCGTGCGGCCGTTCGCCGGCGACGGCGTCCGGGTCACCATCGGCACCCCGGCCGAGAACGACGCGTTCCTGGTCGCTGCGGAGGCGGCGCTGATCTGAGCGACGTACCGCCATTTGTGACCAATCGGTGACATAAGTCTGTTTTGTCTAGTTTTTAGCTTTATTTACCCTATCTTTCGAAGTAGCCGGTGCGGCGCGGACCCGCGCCGGCTCACTTCGAGAAAACGGGGTAACGAACAGTGCGTACTGCCAAGATCTGCCTCGCCGGAGCGGCGGCCGCCGCGATGGTGGGCTTCCTCGCCGCGCCGGCCGCCGCCGCGCCCACCGACGACACGGCCACCACGTTCGAGGTGCTCGCCGGCACCCTCGACATCGTCGCGCCGGCCACCGCCGACCTCGGCACCGGCGCACCCGGTGGCACCATCACCGGCCAGCTCGGCGCGGTCACGGTCACCGACTCCCGGGGTGCCGCCGACGCCTCCTGGGTCGCCTCGGTGACGGCGACGGTGTTCCAGACCGGCGGTGGCTCCCCGCCCGAGACGGTGCTGCCCTCCGAGATCGACTACTGGTCCGGTCCGGCGACCGCGACGACGGGCGACGGCACTTTCACCCCGGGTCAGGCCACCGCCGGCGCCGCCGCGCCGCTGGACAGTGTCACGCCGCTCACCGCGTTCACTCACGCTGGCGGCACCGGCGGCAACACCGCCGCCTGGAACCCCACCCTGGTGGTCAACGTCCCGCTGGACAGCATCGCGGGCGTCTACACCGGCACGGTGACACATTCGGTGGCGTGACCGCCGGGGGCGGTCGACCATCGCGGTCGCGCTCGCCCTGTTCTGCCTCGCCGGTCCGGGTCTGTCGACCCGGGCCGGCGCGGCCGAGCCGGACGCCGACGACCGCCTCGGGATCCGGCTCCTGGAGGCGCCGAGCAATCGCCGCGACGACCCCCGGGCGTTGCGCTACATCGTCGACCACCTGCCGCCGGGCACCACCATCAAGCGACAGGTGCTGATCGTCAACCGGACCGACGAGCGGCAGAAGATCGACGTCTATCCGGCGGCGGCGAGCCTGGAGAAGGGGAAGTTCGCCTTCGGCGAGGGACACGCGAGCAACGAGCTGACCTCGTGGATCACGCTCGACCACGAGGTGGTCGAGCTCGAACCGTCGCAGGAGGCTCGGGTCAGGGCGACCATCACGGTGCCGGAGAAGGCCTCCGCCGGTGAACGGTACGGGGTGATCTGGGCTTCGGCGGTCTCCGCACCGCGGCCCAGCGGCAGCGTCACCCAGATCCACCGGGTCGGCATCCGGATCTACCTGGACATCGGCCCCGGTGGTGAACCCGCCTCCGACTTCACCATCGGCGAGATGCTGCCGGCACGGAGCCCGCAGGGCGAGCCGTCGGTCGCCATCGAGGTCTCCAACACCGGGGGTCGGGCCCTGGACCTCACCGGCAGGGTGAGCCTCTCCGAGGGACCGGCCGGCAGCCGGGCCGGCCCGTTCGACGTCGTGCAGGGCACCACCTTGGCACCGGGCGCGTCCGGCCAGGTCACCGTCCGGTTTCCGAACGAGCTGGCGAACGGGCCGTGGAAGATCCAGGTCAACCTGGAGAGCGGCCTGGTGAAGAAGGACGCGACCCGGCAGATCGAGTTCCCCGCCCCGGGCAAGGTGGGCAAGCCCGGGACGCTCCTGTCCCGGATGGCTGCCGGCTGGAACCTGGCGATGACCGCCGCGGGTCTGCTGGTCGTCGCCGGCCTGATCTGGCTGGCCCGCCGGCACCGCAAACGGCTCTCGGCTGCGCGGTGAGCCGTCGGTCGCCGGCCGGTTCACGCCGCCCGCCGGCCGGTTCACGCCGCTCGTCGGCGACGGGCCACCGCCCAGCCGAGGAACACCAGGGCCAGCCCCAGCAACGCCAGCGCACCGGCCGCCGACGATCCCGACCCGGTCACCGGCAGCTCACCGCCGGAACTGGTGGGTGCGGGCTGCGTCGGGGCGGGCGGGGGCTGCGTCGGGTCCTGTGTGGGCCGGGCCGGTACGACCTCGAAGGTGACGCCGGTGTCCGCCGACGGCTCGGCCCGGACGGCGGTGACCACACTCGCCACGGCGTGCGGGGCGAACGCCGGCGTCACCGCCGGCGTGAGGCTCGCGGCCGCGGCGAGGACACCGCCGGCGAGCCGCCTGGCTGCCATCCGACCCATGCGCCGACCCCTTTCATCGCCAACCTGAACCGTGAGAAACGTACCTTTTCCGGTCAGAAGCGGTGAAAGTTTGTCGGCTCAGTGCCCGTATCAGGTGGCGGCCAGGATGAGCGCCTCGGCGGTCAGGTAGTACCGCTGGTCGTCTCCGTCCGGGTCGACCGGCTCGCGGAGTCGTTCCACCGCGACATAGCCGTCCGTGGCGGCCACCGCACCCGGCGCCCAGCCCGTACCGTCCGAGCCGACGTTGAGCGTGAAGCGGGACAGCTGCGCGCCGGTCACCGGGTCGAGCGTCACCAGCTCGTTCGCCTCGGTCAGCAGATGTACCCGGCCAGCCTGCACGGCGAGCACCCGCGCCGGGCCCAGGCCGCCGAAACGCCACAGCTCGGCACCCGTACGCGCCGACCGGCCCACCGCCACCCCGTCGCGCACCGCGACGGCCTGCTCGCCGGCCAGGGTCGCACCGGTCGGATCGAGCGCCGACGCGGGGATCGGCTCGCCGGTGCCCAGCAGCCAACCCCGGCCATCCGCGTCGCCCGGCCCGGAGGTCCGCAGCCCCGGGCAGTCCGACCGGCCGGCACGGCAGCCGAGCGGGGTCACCACCAGCTGATCGGGGCCGCCCGGCGGTCGCCAGCGCTCGCGCACCGCACCCGTGGCCGCGTCCCGGAACTCGACCGTGGCGGGCCCGGCGCAGGTGTCCAGGCCGATCAACTGCCCCGACACGGTGGTGCCGACGTCGCTGCGGCACGGGCCGGGCAGGTCGACCCGCCACAGCTCCCGGCCGTCGGCCAACTCCACCCCGCGTGCCTGGGAGTCCCCGGTGACCACCAACACCGTCCGGCCGTCCGCGAGGTCGGTGAGGTAGAGCCCGCGCGGATCCCAGACGGTGGCCGCACCGGTGCGTCGCGGCACCGCGCCACCCTCGGCCGGCGCCGGCCCTCCGGCCCGCCACCGCACCCGACCGGTCGACGCGTCGAGCGCGACCACCTGACCGTCGGACCAGCGGCTGACCACGGTACGACCGCTGGCCACCACCCCGATCAGCTCCGCCGGCCAGCGCCGGTACGACCAGAACGGGCTGGTCCGGTACCGCCCGGTGACGGGCCGGTCGGCGTAGACCTGACGGTGCGCCGCGTACACCCGCAGCCGGGCATCAACGATCAACGGTGCGGCGGGGAGCCGGCCGATCACACCGGCGGCCGGTTGGGCCGCGGCCGGGTACTCACCCCGGGCCACCGTGCTCACCTCGGCCGGCGCGAGCACCCGGTGGACGACGAGCGCGACGACCGCGACGGCGAGCACCGCCGCGACCGCCATCACGAGCCGTCGCCGGCCCTTCGGGAACCCCATGCCGCACCTCCGCCCGGCACCCTACCCAGCGCAAGCGGCCGCACCCCGGCTGAGGTCACGTGACCCGCGGTCCGGGGCGGCGGCGAGGGTGTCAGGCGGCGTCGACGGAACCGACGGCGGTGGCCGCCGCGACGGTCAGGTCGGCGAGATCACGCCGGAGGGCCACCTCGACCGCCCGGGCGGCGAGCCCACCGAGCAGCAACGCGACCACCCGAGGGTACGGACCGGTCGGCACCGCCTCCTGGGTGACGGTGACCGCCGTGCACCCCCGGCGGCGACGCCGGACCGGCCGCAGACTCCAGGTGATCCGGTAGTCCACGTTGGCGCCGGACGAGCAGAGCACCAGCCGATGAGGGGCGAGGGCCTCCACCACCAGGAACTCCTCGATCAGGGTGCCGCCGCCCGGCTGGGCGCGTTCCTCGCGCCACGCGGTGCCCGGCCCGAACGGACCGGGTGTGAGCAACTCGGTGGGGCCGGCGGCGGTCATCCGGGCGGCACGGCCGGGCAGGTCGGTCAGCAGACGCCAGACATCGACGGCGTGTGCCTCGATGAACCCGGTAACCGCCACCGTCGACATGCCACCCTCCCGTGTCGTCGACGGTACGCGGCGTGAGCGCCGGACGGGGCCCCCGGGACGGAATTTCCACCACCCGGAGGCCCCGCTGTCCTTTTCGGCGGCCACATCGCACCGGTTGACCGGTGCGGTGCCGCTCAGCGTTCGAAGCGACCGGCCTGAATCGCTCCGATGAACGCTGTCCATCCCGGCGGGCTGACGGCCAGTGTGGGGCCGGCCTGATCCTTGGAGTCGCGGACCGCGACCAGACCGAGGACGTCGACCAGGTTGTCCGCCACTTCCACGCAGAGCCCTTGATCGTTGGAGCGGCTACTGGTACGCCAGACCGCGCGCGCGAGATCGTGCATCGTCTACCTCCGTGTGCGATGGGTTGCCCCACCGCTGACACCCGGGCGAGGGCCCGGCGCGTACCGCCGGTGGGGCGACGGAATCCGCGACGATCAACGCGGCAACCCGGCCTGGCCATCGCACAGTCGGTGCGATCAAGAGTCCCGTCGACGAGACAGGAGCCGGCCCCTGCACGGCACAGCGCTCAACGGGCCGGGCGGACCGTGCCGGTGACCTCGCCGAGGGCGATGGAGGTGCCGTCCGGGCCGGGCGCGGTGGCGGTGATGGTCACCGTGTCTCCGTCGGCCAGGAAGGTGCGAGTCTCGGCGCCGAGCCGCACCGGCTCGGCGCCGCCCCAGGTCAACTCCAGGAACGACCCGACCTGCCCCCGGTCAGGGCCGGAGACGGTGCCCGAGGCGTACAGGTCGCCGGTACGCAGGGACGCGCCGTTGACGGTGAGGTGCGCCAACTGCTGCGCCGGCGTCCAGTACATGGTGGCGAACGGCGGCTCGCTGACGCGTTCGCCGTTCCACTCGACCGCCAGCCGGAGGTCGAGCCCGAGGTGCGGCACGTCGCGCAGGTAGTCGACCACCGGCGGGTCCTGGTCGGGGGCCGGCACGAATGCGTCGGCGAGCGCGTCCAGCGGCGTCACCCAGGCCGAGACGGAGGTGGCGAAGGACTTGCCGAGGAACGGGCCGAGCGGCTGGTACTCCCACGCCTGGATGTCCCGGGCCGACCAGTCGTTGACCAGCACCACACCGAAGACGTGGTCGGCGAAGTCGTCGACGGACACCCGGTCGCCCAACGTGCTGGGTACGCCCACCACGAAGCCCACCTCGGCCTCGATGTCCAGGCGTACCGACGGGCCGGTGACCGGACCCTCGGCGGAGGCCCGCTGCCCGGTCGGCCGGGTCACCGGCGTGCCGGAGACGACGACGGTGCCGGCCCGCCCGTGGTAGCCGATCGGCAGGTGCTTCCAGTTCGGCAGCAGCGGCGGCTGACCGGGGCGGAAGATCTGCCCGACGTTCGACGCGTGGTGCTCCGACGAGTAGAAGTCGACGTAGTCGGCCACCTCCACCGGGAGCAGCAGCTCCACGTCGGCCAGGGGCACCAGCAGCGGCTCCACCGCGGCCCGGTGCGCCGGGTCGGTCAGCAACTCCGTGATCCGCTGCCGTACCGACGTCCACTGGGGACGGCCCAGCGCCATGAAGCCGTTCAGGGTGGGCCGACACAGCGTGCCGGCGGCCAGCACCAGATCGGCGGCCTCCGCCCCGGCCAGGTCGAACACCCATGACCCGATCCGTACGCCGATCCGCGGCTCGCCCCCGTCCGACCGGAACACTCCGTACGGCAGGTTCGTCACCCCGTACGGCGACCCGTCAGCGCCGGTCACCCAGGTCATGCGTCGTAGCCCCCGTTCACCAGCCCCAGCCGGATCAGATCGGTCAGTGGTTCCAGGATGCTGCACGAGCCGAAGCCGACCCACAGGGGGCGCGGCGCGTCCAGCCCCGCGTTCGCGCGTTCCAGCAGGGGACGCGGGTCGAGCACGGTGAGCAGCTCGGTGACCGCCCCCACGCCCTCGCCGTGGGCGGCCGCCAGCGTCGCGGCCAGCACGTTGGCGTAGCCGTGGTGGGTGAAGCCGGTCTCCGGGTCGAGGTGCCGGACCGCCTCGTGCAGCCCGGCGGTGAGCTTGAACGGCAGGTCCCGGTCGCGGCAGGCGCAGATCACGGCGGCCAGCTCGGCCGGGGTGGGGAACAGCTCGGCGGCGAGACCGCCGGTGCGGAACTTGGCGGCGATCGGCACCCCGTCCGCGCGGGCGGCGGCGAGCGCGTCCAGCGCACCCATCAGCCCGAAGGTCAGCGGCAGCTCGGCGTAGACGGTCTCGACGCCCGGCAGCGTGCCGGTCAGCGCCAGCAGTTCGGCGATGCCGGGCAGCGGGTCCTCGCCCCGCTTGGCGACGGCCACCTCGATCTGGCGTGCCGTGACGCCGTCCGGGGCCAGAAAGGAGTGCGCGAGGGGCAGGCCGCTGATCCCGGTGTCGCCGATCAGGCCGACCACCAGGCCCTCGCCGGGATCGACGAGATCGCTCAGCTCGCCGGACGCGACGGTCGAGGCGGGCAGGAGCAGCGGGCCGACCAGGTCGGCGTACCAGGCGGCGCGGTGTCGGCGGTGGGCGGTCAGCGCGTCGGCGAGCGTGGCGCTGCCCGGAGGGAAGACGGCGGCGTCGTCCACCAGGCCGTCGAGGAGTGCGGGCACCTGCGTTGACACGGAACAAGAATGTACGGGACGCTACGAGGAACGGACAACAGCGTCCGATTATCGGACGCCACCGGCCGGTGAACGGGACTTATCGGGAGGCGAGATGCCGTACTACCGCAGCGTCGGCGAGGTGCCCCGCAAGCGCCACACCCAGTTCCGCCAGCCCGACGGCAGCCTCTACGCCGAGGAGCTGATGGGCCAGGAGGGCTTCTCCTCCGACTCGTCCCTGCTCTACCACCGGCACGCGCCCACCGCGATCCTCGCCGCCGACGAGTTCACCCCGCCCGCGTTCACCCGGGCACCAAACCTGCCGCTCAAGCCCCGCCACCTGCGCACCCACAAGCTGGACACCGGCGGCGCCGACCCGATCCTCGGCCGGCAGTACCTGCTCGCCAACGACGACGTACGGATCGGGTACGTGCTCGCCGACCGGCCCTCGCCGCTGTTCCGCGACGCCACCGGCGACCACTGCCTCTACGTCGAGGCGGGCACGATGCGGGTCGAGTCGCCGTTCGGGGCACTGGACGCGGTCGCCGGCGACTACGTCGTCATCCCCACCTCGACCATCCACCGGCTCGTGCCCACCGGCGACCAGCCCGTCCGGCTGCTCACCGTCGAGGCGTCCGGGCACATCGGCCCGCCCAAGCGCTACCTCTCCGTCCGCGGCCAGTTCCTGGAGCACTCGCCGTACTGCGAGCGCGACGTCCGGGGGCCGGACGCGCCGCTGCTCGTCAACGGCGAGGAGGTCGAGGTGCTGGTCCGCCACCGGTCCCGGGCCGCAGGCCCCGGTGGCAGCGGCACTGCGTGGACTCGTCACACCTATGCCAACCACCCGTTCGACGTGGTCGGCTGGGACGGGCACCTCTACCCGTGGGCGTTCTCCATCCACGACTTCGAGCCGATCACCGGCCGCATCCACCAGCCCCCGCCCGTGCACCAGACCTTCCAGGGGCCCAACTTCGTCATCTGCTCCTTCGTGCCCCGCAAGGTCGACTACCACCCGGACTCGATCCCGGTGCCGTACAACCACCACAACGTCGACTCCGACGAGATGCTCTTCTACACCGGCGGCAACTACGAGGCCCGGCGCGGCTCCGGCATCGAGCAGGGGTCGATCTCGCTGCACCCGTCCGGCTTCACCCACGGCCCCCAGCCGGGCGCCGCCGAACGCTCCATCGGCGCGGACTACTTCGACGAGCTGGCCGTCATGGTCGACACCTTCCGCCCGCTGGATCTCTGCGACGCGGCCCGCACCTGCGAGGACGACGCGTACGCCTGGACCTGGGCGCGACGGGCCTAGCGGATCGCGGTACGGGTGAAGACGGCGAACTCGGCGATCGCGGTGGCGGCGATGGCCAGCACCAGCGGCCACGGCGAGCCGACCACCGCGTACACCAGGAGCAGCACGGGCGCGGCTCCCACCGCGTAGATCGCCAGCGCCATCGCCCGATCCGAGTGCACCAGGGCGGGCAGCACCGTCCGGGTCAGCCCCGGCAGGCGTGCGGCGAGCTGCCACACCACGACCCCACCGGTCAGCGCGGCGAGCACCGCGACGACGCGGGAGAGCCCGTCGTTGGCCGAGGCCGCGAACGCCACCAGCACCGCCGCCACCAGCGACCAGCCCGCGCCCCAGAGCACCAGGCGGTGCAGGCCGTACGCGATGGTCCGCCCGGAGTCCATCCGGCTCGGGCTGATGGTGACCGCCTCGGCGACATGTTCCAACGCCTGCGACCAGCGGCGCTGCTCGAGGCGGATGACACCCACGTCGTGGGGGGCGTCAGCGAGGAGAGGGTCGAGCCGCAACGCCTCCCGGTAGGCCCGCTCGGCCAGGTCGAACAGCTCCAGCCGGGCGGCGACCAGACCGAGCACGAGGTGCGCCTGCGGTTCGTCCGGCGCCAGCTCGACCCCGCGCCAGGCCGCGTTGAGCGCCGGCTGGCCGTTGCGCGAGTCGGCCAGGATCGCCGCCGCGCTGCGCTGGGCGTACGCGTCGTCGGCGCCGAGCGCGAGGAGCCGGTCGGCGGTGGCGGCCGACTCCGGGTACCGCCCCAGGTCGGCCAGCGCCATGGCACGGGTGACCAGTGGCGGAAGAGCATCCGGTGCGGCGGCCACGGCCGCGTCGGCGGCGGTGAGCGCGTCCGCCGGCCGGCCGGCGGCCAGGTGCACCCGGGCCAGCATGGTGAGGGCGTCCGGGGCGTCGGGGCGCAGGGCGAGCCCGTAGGTCAACTCACCGGCCGCCTCGTCGTGGCGGCCGAGTTCGGCGAGGAGCTGGGCGCGCTGGACGTAGCCGTCGGCGGCGGACTGGTCGGGGGTGGGATCGGTGGACATCGCGGCGAGCCTAGGCGGCCGGAGCGTCGTACACCAGCGCCACCGCGATGCCGGCCAAGCCTTCCTCCCGGCCGGTGAAACCGAGGCCGTCGGTGGTCGCGGCGGAGATGGTCACCGGGGCGTCGACGGCGGCGGAGAGCACCTGCTGGGCCTCCTCCCGGCGGCGACTGATCTTGGGTCGGTTGCCGACGACCTGCACGGACACGTTGCCGATCTCCAGGCCGGCGGCACGCACCCGCCGGGCCGTCTCGGTCAGCAGGGCCACCCCCGACGCGCCGGCCCACTCCGGCTGACCCACCCCGAAGACGGAGCCGAGATCACCGAGGCCGGCGGCGGAGAGCAGCGCGTTGCAGGCGGCGTGCGCGGCCACGTCGGCGTCCGAGTGCCCGGCCAGGCCATCCTGGTCGGGCCAGAGCAGGCCCGCGACCCAGCAGGGCCGGCCGGGCTCGAACGCGTGCACGTCGGTGCCGATGGCCACCCGGGGAACGATCATGACCCGAGGGTACGCGTCAGCCGCCGGCGGCGAGCAGATGCTCCGCGAGCGCCAGGTCGAAGGGCCGGGTGATCTTCAGGGCGTACTCGGAGCCGGGCACACAGCTCACGGTGATGCCCTGCTTCTCGACGAGACCGGCGTCGTCGGTGAGCGGGTCGCCCGCTGCGGCGTGCGCCGCGGTGAGCACAGCCCGGCGGAAACCCTGCGGGGTCTGCACCGCGCGCAGGGCGGACCGGTCGACGGTGCCGAGCACCACCTCGCCGGCACCGACCTCCTTGATCGTGTCGACGACCGGCAGCACCGGGATCACCGCGTCCCGGCCGGACCGGACCGCCGCCGCGACGGACTCGACCAGCTCGGCAGGGGTGAGCGCGCGGGCGGCGTCGTGCACGAGGATGATCGTCGGGCCGGCGGGCACCGCGGCCAGCGCGGCGGCCACCGACGCCTGCCGCTCCGCCCCGCCGGGCACCACGGTCACCGGTGCCACCGGGGCGAGCAGCTCGCGGACGGCCGTCACCTCGGCGGCCGGCGCCGCCACCACGATCGTGTGCACCGAGGGTGCCGCCGCCAACCGCCGTACGGCGTGCACCAGCAGCGGTTCGCCGGCGAGCAGGCGCAGCGCCTTGGGCCGGCCGGGGCCGAGTCGTACACCGGCACCCGCCGCAGGCACGAGGACCGCGACGTCACCGCGCGGATTGAGCTGCGCGGTCACGTCGCGGTCCTCGGTGGTTTCTTCGCTACGAATCGGATACGACGATGCTGTGCGGACTAGGCCTCGGTGAGCACCTTGTCGAGCAGCGTCTCCGCCTCGTCCTTGGTGCTCTTCTCCGCCAGCGCGACCTCGCCGACGAGAATGTCGCGGGCCTTGGCGAGCATCCGCTTCTCACCCGCGGACAGGCCCCGCTCCCGCTCCCGGCGCCACAGGTCACGCACGACCTCGGCGACCTTCAGCGGGTTGCCGGAGGCCAGCTTTTCCAGGTTGGCCTTGTAACGCCGCGACCAGTTGGTCGGCTCTTCGGTGTGCGGAGCCCGAAGAACGTCGAAGACCTTACCGAGGCCCTCTTCGCCAACCACCTCGCGCACGCCCACGATCTCGGCGTTCTCGGCGGGCACCCGGACCGTCAGGTCACCCTGCGCGACCCTCAGGACGAGATATTGCTTAGGCTCGCCCTTGATGACCCGAGTCTCGATTGCCTCGATGAGTGCGGCCCCGTGGTGGGGGTAAACAACGGTCTCGCCGACACTGAAAACCATAGGTTCGAAACCCCTTTCGCTGTGTCTAGGGTAACACGGTCAGGCACCGATGTCTCACCGATGTCCTGACCGTTGGCGCAGCTCAGGGGCCCTGTGAGAGGTCTTTCTTCAGCTTGACAGGCGGTCAAACCGATGGTTCGAACACGCTCCGTAACGCACGGATGACTGCCCGGTACGGGTGAACAGAACGTCGAGATCAAGGGCTATGCGCTCACTTCATGGTATCCCGGGCAGCGGGACCGCGCCCAGGTGTAGCGAGAGGTGCCCCCGGTGGGGGACGCTGGAGGCCGAACAGCATTCCGCTCTCGAGACGCTTCAGGGGGTCCGATGGGCAAGCCGGACGCAGAGGGCCACGGGCCGTCCGACGGCCTGCCCGACCTGCCACCCGAATGGGGTCGCGTGGTCATCCCCGACGACGCCTCGGCGCTCGCCAGCGAGGCCGCACAGCTCCGCCGTGAGCTACGCCGCGCCGCCGGCCCACACCGGGCGCTGGCCCTGCCGATGCTGGTCCTGCTGATCGCGGTGCTCACCACGCTGGCCGGCCTGCTCGCCGTCACCTGGCCTCGCGCCACCCGCGGCACCGACCGGCCGACACCGACACCGTCCTCACCACCCGCGTCCCTCACTGGCCGGGCGTTGCCCGCGCTGGACCTGGTTGACGCCGGCCAGGCGCCGGTGCCGCTGCGCGGCCTGCTGCCCGCCATGATCATCCTGGTGGACGACTGCGCGTGCCCGGACGTCGTCGCCGAGGCCGTCGCCGCAGCGCCCGCCGGGGTCACCGTGGTCACCGTGACCGAAGGGCGGGCGGTCAGCACCCCACCGCCGATCAACGGCGTCCGGGCACTTGCCGACCCCGCCGGCGGGCTGCGCTCGTTCCTGGGGCCCGGTGCCGCGACCGCACTGCTGGTCGACCGCACCGGCGTGGTCACCCGGGTGCTGCCCGACCTCGGGCCGGTCGACGCGTACCGGGACGACCTGAGCGCCCTCGCCGCCTGACCGGCCCTCACCGCCCGACCGGCCCGCGCCGTCTGAGGGGCCTGCCTAGCGCGGAGGCAGGGCGACGAGCTGCACCTCGACGTCGATGGGCTGGTCGCCGACGGCCGACAGGGACACCCGGAACGGCCCGCCACCGGGCAGCACCTCGGCCGAGGCGACCGAGCCGTCGCAGTCGATGCGCGGCGGGCCGGCGATCTCGGCCCCGGTGCCCGTCACCGCCATGGCGCCCGGTCGGGTGCACCGGTACTGCAGCAGATAGCGGGAGCCGTCGTCGGACGCCTGCCTGGTCAGCCCCTGGCCCGGCGCGAGTTCCCGGTCCTCCCGCCAGATCGTCTGGTGGAACGACGGCAGGTCACTCCCCGAGGAGAGCACCCCCTCGTCGCTGTCGATGCCGGTGAGCGCGCCCGTCGTGGGGTCGATCAGCGACGGGCGGCGCTGGAAGCTGATGATGTCGCCGGTCTGCGGATCCACCCGCATCGTCACCCGCTCATCGAGCGCACCGGAGGCGACGACCCGGTCCAGGTCGGTGCTGACGCTCGACGCGGCCGTCGGCGGGCCGGCCGACCCGGCCGTCGGGGCAGGGGCGGCGGCCCGCCACCACCAGCCGCCCACCGCCAGCACGGCCAGGGTCACCCCGACCAGCACCACCGACCGCAGCCGATCGTCCGCCGTGTCCATGGTGCTGAGCGTACCGCCGGGCCGCGCGGAGATCACTCCTGTCGATCGAGAAGGGCCGCGTACAGGGTGAGGCCGGGGCCGAACGCCAGCATGACGATCCGGCGGGGCGCCGTGGCCGCGCGGCTGAGCCGATCCACGATCAGCAGCACCGTCGGCGAGGAACAGTTGCCGTGCTCGTCGAGCGTCGCCCGGGACGCCGCCAACGCCTGCGGCGGCAGAGCCAACTCCCGCTCCACCACGTTGAGGATCCGCGGCCCACCCGGGTGCACCGCCCAACCGTCCACCTCGGAACCGGTCGTGCCGTGCCGGGCCAGCAGGTCGTCGACCAGAGCACGCACATGCCGGGACAGCACCTGCGGCACCTTCGGCGACAACCCCATCCGGAAACCGGCGTCGGTCACGTCCCAGGTCATGTGGTCCGCCGTCGAGGTGTCGGTGACCGACGTGACCTCACGCAGCGCGTACCCCCGACCATCCGGCACCACCACGGCGGCGACCGCGGCGTCCGAGAAGAGCGCGTGCGAGACGATCTGCTGAGTGTCCACCCGGGCGCTGGACGGCTGGATGTGCAGGCTGGTCAACTCCGCGCAGAGCAGCAGCGCCGGACGCCCCCGGGCGGTGACGAAGTCACTCGCCGCGCCCAGCCCTGGCAGTGCTGCGTAGCAGCCCATGTGACCCACGAACATCCGCTGCGTGTCCGGAGCCATGCCGAGATCCCGGGCCAGCAGGATGTCCAGCCCCGGGGTGGCGTACCCGGTGCAGGAACAGACGATGAACAACCCCACGTCGCCGGCACCGAGCCCGGCCGCCGTCAACGCACGACCGACCGCCTCCTTACCCAGCGGCAACGCCTCCACCTGGTAGCGGCGCATCCGGCGTTCGGTCGGCCAGTCCGAGACGTCCTCCAACAGGGGATTGACGGCCGCCTGCCGCCGGGTCACCCCCGAGTTGGCGAAGATCCGCTGAGCCAACGACCGGGTGGTGCCGGAGAAGTGCCGGGAGAAGAAGCCCTCCCACAACTCGTCCTGCGAGGCCGACGGCGGCTGCGCCGTTCCGAGCCCCGCGATCACTGGTACGGGCACGATCCCCACCTCTCGTCCGAAGCTGTCCTCCCCCGGTCCGTCCCCCCGGCCATCGTGCCCGGCCGTCGCACCACCTCACCCGAGCCGCGCCGGCTCACCAACGCGGAGTCGATCCGTCGCGGTCCGGGTCGCCGCCCAGCGCGGCGATGCCCAGCCAGTCGGCGCAGACATCCGACGTCGCCGGGTGCAACGACCCGCAACGGGCGTCCCGGTAGAGCCGCTCCAACGGATGGCCGCGCCGCGTCGCCGAGGTGCCCGCCGCCTCCAGCACCGACGCCGCCACCTCGGCGGCCGTGGTGCCGGCGAGCAGCTTGGCCCGCCACACCCACCGGTTGGTCTCCGCGTCGCCCGGCGCATCGTCCACCCGGCGGGCCGCCTCGGCGACCACCAGCCGGGCCGCCGCGGTCGCCGCGTCCGCCCGCCCCAACCGCGCCCGCACCGCCGGCAGGCCGGCCAGGTTGCGGGCGTTGAGGTGCTCGGCCGCCGCGTCGATCGCCGCCTGGGCCACCCCCACGTAGACCGCCGCGTAACTCGCCACCAGCCAGTGCGGCATCAGCTGGGCGACCACCAGGGCCAACCCCTCCACCCCACCGAGCAGCCGGTCGGCCGGCACGGTGACGTCCAGGTGCAGGTCATGCGAGGAGGTGGCACGCATGCCGAGCGCGTCCCAGGTCGGCTCGACGGTCAACCCGTCGCCGGCCGGCACCAGGAACTGGGACACCACCGACTGGTCGGCGGCACTGCGCGCGGCCACCAGGTAGCCGTCGGCGTGCCCCGCCCCCGAACAGAAGGTCTTGCTGCCCTTGAGATGCCAGCCGCCGTCGGTCGCCTCGTAGACCGTACTCAGTTGCGAGAGCCGTGCGCCGGCACCGCGTTCGCTCATCGCGACCGCGTACCACGAACCCTGCGCCGCCGCGGTGAGCAGCCGATCCCGGGCGGCCAACGCCTCGTCCGGCACACCCAGCGCCTCGGCCAACTCCTCGGTGACGGCACCCAGCGCCCCGGTGACCGACGCGTGCATGTTGAACACCAGGGCCGTCGCGCCGTTGCCCCGGGCAAGCTCGGTGGCCACGGCGGAGTACTCGGCGAAGCTGGCGCCGAGACCACCCAGCGCCCGGGGCACCATCAGCCCGAACAGGCCGGCCTCCCGCAGGTCACGAAAATCCTCGACCGGGAAGGAGCCGTCCCGGTCGTGCTCCGCCGCCCGCGCGGCGAACCGCGGCGCCAACCGGCGGGCCGCCTCCAGCGCGTGCACCGTCATATTCGCCCCCTTCTCGGCGTCCATACCCCCGCCACGGCCGACTATCCCTTGCGGACCCCCCGGCCCTGGTAAAGCACGGCCGTGGAACGGGTCGGCACGATGCGCGGGGCGCGGCCGACCGCCACCGCACCGGAGGACCGGGACGCGCGGGCCCGCCGCACCAACCAGGCCAGCAGGCCGCCCACCTGCGGCCGAATGCCCCGCAGCCGCAGGTCGACGCCGTGCCGGGCGCACTCGGCCACCAGCTCGCGAGCGTCCACAAACAACTGTGGATCGTGGATGCCGCGCGGCACCGTCGGCAGACGCTCGGCGATGCGTACCGCGACGAGCCGCGCCAGCGCCGTGTCGTTCAGGGTGTCCAGCACCAGCAGGCCACCGGGGCGCAGCATCCGACACGCCTCGGCTACCACACGCGGCCACGCCGGCACATGTTCCAGCAGCTCGCCGGCGGAGACCACGTCGGCGCAGCCGTCCGGCAGCGGGACCGACGTGGCGTCGGCCTGCACGACGCGTACCCCGTGCTCGGCGGCCTGGACCAGCGCCGACCGGGTCAGGTCCACCCCGACATGCCGGTAACCCTTACCAGCCAGGTGTGGCGCGAGCAGGCCGGCGCCACAGCCCAGGTCGACGAGGAGCGCGTCGGGCCGACTCGCCGGCGGCACCAGCGCCGCGCGGGCCTCCGCCAGCCAGTGCAGCATCGCGAACGCGCCATCCGGCCGCCACCACTCACCGGCCAGGTCGTCGTACTGGCGCGGATCGTTGCGCGGCAGCACCCGGGGGCCGGTGGACGCCGGGGCCGCAGCCACGTCTCGCATGGCACGAGCGTGGCACGACTGCTCGGTAACGACCAGACTTCCCTTATGTCGTCGAGGGTGTTAGGGCTGGTCAGGGCGAGCCATCCGGAACCGGCCGCAGCGGTGACCACGGTGGCCGGTCTGCTGGCCTGGGGGGTGGGGCACCGACCGTCCGGAATCGCCTCGGTGGTGCTCGCCGTGCTGGCCAGCCAGCTGGCCGTCGGGTGGACCAACGACGCGCTGGACGCCGAGCGGGACGCCACCGTGGGGCGTACCGACAAACCGGTCGCAGCCGGCGCGGTCGGCCGGCGCACCACGGCCTGGGCCGCCGCGGTGGCCGCGGTGGCCTGCCCGCTGCTGGCGCTGACCACGAACCCCACGGCGGCGTTCTGGCTCACCGTCGCCCTGGTCTCCGCGCTGCTCTACGACTGGCCGCTCAAGGCCACCGCGTTCTCGGTGCTGCCCTACGCGGTCTCGTTCGGGGCACTGCCCGCCTTCGTGGTGCTGGCCCTGCCCGGCCAGCCGACCCCGCCGGCGTGGCTGCTCACCGCTGCGGCGTGCCTCGGCGCCGGCGCGCACTTCGCCAACGTGCTCCCCGACCTGGCCGACGACGCCCGCACGGGTGTGCGCGGGCTGCCGCACCGGCTGGGCGCCACCGGCAGCCGGCTCGCCGCCGCCACGCTCCTGCTCGCGGCGACCGCCGCCCTGGTCCTCGGGCCACCCGGGCCGCCGTCGGCGGTCGGCGTCGCGGCGGTCGGCGCGGCCGCCGTGGTACCGCCGCTGAGCTGGTACGCCGGTCGCTCGGCGCTCCGGGCCGGCCGGCGGCCGGTGGCGGCCTTCCGGGGGGTCATGCTGATCGCCCTCATCGACGTGGTCCTGCTGGTGGCGAGCGGTCGGGTGGTGTGACCGGCACCCGGGAAGGTGGCATTGCCGGGTCCGCGTGCGGGCCTCGATCAGCCCCAACTACCCTGGAGCGCGGTCTGCGCGGGTATGGCCACCGTGCCCGGCGTGGAGGCCGGGTGGGGATTGTGACGAGGAGGACCGACGTGACGCGCTCGATCAGGGGATCCCGGCGGGCGGCCCTGTTGCTGTCCGGGATCGCGGCGGCCAGCCTGCTGGCGTCCGGCTGCGGCACCGGTCAGATCGCCGAGACCGCTTTGAAGGAGCCGTCGATCCAGGGCGTCAACCTCACGACCAGCAACGGCTCGTACTCGGTGCGCGGCCTGCTGGTCGACTATCCGGGCCCCGAGGGCTACCGGGCCGGTCAGGACGCCCTGCTCAACGCCGTGATCTACAACGACTCCAAGGAGACGGTGACGGTCACCGTCACCACCGACAGCGCCCGCGAGCTGGTGATCAGCAGCGGTTCGGCGAGCCCGTCGCCGTCCGCCTCGGAGTCCGCGTCGCCCAGCGCGACCCCGTCCGATTCGTCCAGCCCGTCGACCTCCGGGTCCCGCTCGGCCAGCCCGTCGGCGACCCCCTCCGAGACCGGGTCGTCCTCGGCCACCCCGTCCGCCCCGGAGTCGGCGCGGGCGTCGGGTTCGGCCAGCCCCGCCGCGCCGGGTCAGCCGGCCCGCATCGAGCTGGCCCCGCTGAGCTACCTCCAGCTCAACTCCGAGGCCACCACGCAGCTCCGGCTGATCGGCCTGACCGAGGCGCTGCGTTCCGGCCAGAACGTCTTCGTTACCTTCGACTTCGGTAACGGCAACACGGTCAGCGGCCAGGCGCCGATCGCGGTGCCGCTCACCCCGGCGGCGCCTCCCTCGCCGATCATCGAGCGTGAGGGCGGCTACGAGGGCAACGAGGGCGGCACGACCCACGACTGACCCGGCACCCCGACATCGACGAACGCCCCGGCGTGGTGACCACCACGCCGGGGTGTTTTCGTCGTACGAGAGGGCTAGCGTCCTGATGTGACCACCTCCCGATCGACCTCTCCGCGCGGCGGGACGGCCGGTGCCCCCCGCGCTCGGTCCGCCCCACGCGATCCGCGTCCGGCCTACGAGTGCGACGCCTGCGGGCACCAGCCACCCAAGTGGGTGGGGCGCTGCCCGGAGTGCGGCGAGTGGGGTTCGGTGGTCGAGTCCACGGTGACCGGGCCGACCGTCTCCGGGCGGGTGGTCAGTTCCCGGATGCCGTCCGAGCCGGCCCGACCGATCGCCACCATCAGCGCCGCTCCGGCCCGCGCCCGACCCACCGGGGTGAGCGAGCTCGACCGGGTGCTGGGCGGTGGCCTGGTCCCGGGCGCGGTGGTGCTGCTCGCCGGCGAGCCCGGGGTGGGCAAGTCGACCCTCCTGCTGGACGTCGCACAGCAGTGGGCGGTGGGCGCCGGCAGCCCGTCGCTGGTGGTCAGCGGTGAGGAGTCGGTCAGTCAGGTGCGGTTGCGTGCCGAGCGGATGGGCACGCTGCACGACCAGCTCTACCTCGCGGCCGAGAGCGACCTGGCCTCCGTGCTCGGGCACCTCGACGCGGTCAAGCCGGGCCTGCTGGTGCTCGACTCGGTGCAGACCATCTCGACCACCGGCACCGAGGGGGTGCCGGGCGGGGTGACCCAGGTCCGGGCGGTCACCGCGGCCCTGGTGTCGGTCGCCAAGGAGCGGGGCATCGCCACCGTGCTGGTCGGGCACGTCACCAAGGACGGCCAGGTCGCCGGCCCCCGGGTGCTGGAGCACCTGGTGGACGTGGTGCTGCATTTCGAGGGCGACAAGCACTCCTCGTTGCGGCTGGTGCGCGGCGTCAAGAACAGATTCGGCGCGGCCGACGAGGTCGGCTGCTTCGAGATGCACGAGGGCGGCATCAGCAGCCTCGCCGACCCGTCCGGCCTGTTCCTGACCCGCTACTCGGAGCCGGTCCCCGGCACCTGTGTGACCGTGGCCATGGAGGGGCGTCGTGCCCTGGTCACCGAGGTGCAGGCACTGATCGGCGCGACGGTGGCCGGTTCACCCCGCCGCACCGTCTCCGGCCTCGACTCGGCCCGGCTGGCGATGGTGCTCGCGGTGCTGCAACGTCGTACGGAGCGCTTGACACTGCACGACCGGGAGGTCTTCGCGGCCACCGTGGGTGGCATCCGGGTGGTGGAGCCGGCCGCCGACCTGGCGGTGGCGTTGGCGGTCGCCTCCGGCGGGCTCAACCTGGCCATCGCACCGCACCTGGTGGCGATCGGCGAGGTGGGGCTCACCGGCGAGGTGCGTCGGGTCGGTGCGGTGCCGCGTCGGCTGGCCGAGGCGGCCCGGCTGGGGTTCAAGGTGGCGCTGGTGCCGCCCGGCTGTGGCCCGGAGAGCACCGGTGCCGGCCCCGGGCAGATGCGGGTGACCGAGGTCACCGACGTCCGTTCCGCACTGCATCATGCGGCGCGCGCGTCCGCCGAGTGACCCACCGTGCCGGCGCGGAGGGCGATACCGGACAGCACGCCGCAAGCGGGCAACGGTTGGAAGGGCGGCATCGTGACACATCACAGTAACCACGACAGCACCCACCGCACGGCAGTCCGTAGACTGTGCCCGTGCCGATCGACCGCGATACCACCAAGCCAGCCGGCGCGCCGCCCCACGCCCGCACCGGCGCCGTGGGCTCGCCCGCCCGCCCGATCAGCGTGAGCGTGACCGCGGGGGCCACCGGGAGCGCCGGGGACCCGCTACGGGCCAACCTCGCCCTGATGGCGCCCGGCACCGCGCTGCGCGACGGTCTGGAGCGCATCCTGCGCGGCCGCACCGGCGCGCTCATCGTCCTCGGCTACGACAAGGTCGTCGAGGGTCTGTGCACCGGCGGCTTCCCCCTGGACGTGGAGTTCTCCGCGACCCGGGTGCGCGAGCTGTGCAAGATGGACGGCGCGGTCGTGCTCTCCAGCGACGGCACCCGGATCGTCCGGGCGGCCGTGCACCTGATGCCCGACCCGTCGATCCCGACGGAGGAGTCCGGCACCCGGCACCGCACCGCCGAGCGGGTGGCGCGGCAGACCGGCTACCCGGTCATCTCGGTCAGCCAGTCGATGCGGATCATCAGCCTCTACGTCAACGGTCAGCGCCACGTGCTCGACGACTCGGCGGCCATCCTGTCCCGCGCCAACCAGGCGCTGGCGACCCTGGAGCGCTACAAGCTCCGCCTGGACGAGGTCTCCGGGACGCTCTCCGCGCTGGAGATCGAGGATCTGGTTACCGTCCGGGACGCGGTGGCCGTGGTGCAGCGGCTGGAGATGGTCCGCCGGATCGCCGACGAGATCGCCGGTTACGTGGTCGAGTTGGGCACCGACGGCCGGCTGCTCGCCCTCCAACTCGACGAGCTGATGGCCGGCGTGGACGCCGACCGGACGCTGGTCATCCGCGACTACCTGCCGGTCGGGCGCAAGTCCCGCACCCTGGACGAGGCGCTTGTCGAACTGGACCTGCTCGGCGCCACCGAGCTGATCGACCTGGTGTCGGTGGCCAAGGCGATCGGCTACCCGGCCGCATCGGACGCGCTGGACGCCGCCGTCAGCCCCCGTGGCTTCCGGCTGCTGGCGAAGGTGCCGCGGCTGCCGGTGGCGGTGGTCGACCGGCTGGTGCTGCACTTCGGCAGCCTCCAGCGGCTGCTGGGCGCGACCGTGGAAGACCTGCAGGCCGTCGAGGGTGTCGGCGACGCCCGTGCCCGGGGCGTCCGGGAGGGGCTGTCCCGGCTCGCCGAGGCGTCCATCCTGGAGCGGTACGTCTGATCCGGCTCAGCCGGTGATGGTGAGCTTCACGGGAGCGCTGAGCTTCGTGCCGACCCGGGCGAGCACCTGGTAGGTGCCCGCGGGCGGGAACGGCCCGGCCGCCAGGCCGTTGTCGTCGCAGCGGGTGGTGTCGCGCCCGTTCCAGCCCACCTGGTAGGAGCGCTCGAAGTCGGGCGTGAAGGACTGCACGTCGGAGCCCTGGACCTTGCCGCAGGTGTCGGACGACCAGACCTTCTCGGCACCTGACTTGATGAAGATCTCCTGAAGGTCGGCGCCGACGTTGCGGCTGCACGTCCTCTCGGAAACGTTCTTGATCTTGAGCTGGAGGTCGACGACCATCCCGCGCTGCACCGAGACCGGCCGTGCCACCGACGTCACGCTGATCTCGGCGTCGGTGCAGGTGCCGTCGTCCACCGAGCCGGCGGCCGTACCCGGCGGCGGGTTGTTGCTGGTGATCTCGGGGCTCGGACCCGTCGTGGCCGGATCAGCGGACGCGGGCACCGACGGGGCGCCGGTCTGCGGAGTCAGCACCGGCCCACCGGCCCCCGGCGGCGCAGCGGACGACGCCGAGGGCGACCCGCCCGCCTTCGGCCGGCCGCCGTCGGAACGACCCGAGCCGGTGCACGAGTAGAGCAGGACAATCAGGAAGAGAAGCCCCGCTCCGAGTACGACGGCGCGACGCCGCCAGTACACGGCGGGTGGCAGGGGGCCGACCGTCAGACGCATGATGCCCCCCACGGTAGCCGCGCGACGCCCAGCAGTCCGGCGCGACGCGCCGGAAAGGCCACGACCCGCCACTCCAACCCTCCACTGAGGACAGCAGCGGCGCGGGGCCCCGTTCAGAGGTAGACCTTGCGCTGATAGACCGCGTGCGCACTTGCCACCCGGTCCAGGAACAGCAGCCCCGCGCAATGGTCGATCTCATGCTGCAAGGCCCGCGCCTCGAAGCCGTCGGTCACCAACCGGACCGACTCCCCACTGCCCGGCAGATCACCCTCCACCACCAGCCGGCTGGCCCGCTTCACGTCCCCGGTCAGATCCGGCACCGACATGCACCCCTCCCGGCCCGGCTTCCACCGGGTGGCCTCCACCACCCGGGCGTTGCACAACACGAAGGTGCCGTGCACCGTGACCGCCTTCGGATGCCCCGTCACATCGACCGCGAAAACCTGGGCGCCCACCCCGATCTGCGGCGCCGCCAACCCGACGCAACCCGGCGAGACCCGCATGGTCGCCACCAAATCGGCGGCCAACCGGACCGTCTCCTCGGACGTCGGATCGACCACACCGCCGGCCCGACTCAACACCGGATGCGGGGCCGACACCACCGCCCGGATCTCGCCCTCGACGGACAACGACTCCGGCGTCCAGTCACCCAGACCGGCGTACGCCCCGCCCTGCCCGCCGGTCACAGCAGATCCGGGTCCGCCGGCCGGAGCGTGACCTCCACGCCCAACTCGGCAGCCGTCCGATCCAACCGGTCGACGAGCGTCTCGGCCACCCCCGCCGGCAACTCGACTTCGGCCAGCACCACATAGAGCGAGCCCGCCAAGCGGGTACTCAGATCGGTGACGTTCCCTCCCGCGTCCACCAGCACCCGGGTCATCGCCGCCACGATGCCCATCCGGTCCGAACCGTGCACCGCCATCACGTACGGCTCACCCCCCGGAGGCACCTCGCCGTCCGGGGTGACCGCGCGTACCGTCGCCAGCAGTTGACCCTCCGCGGCCAGCGGCGCCAACGCGGCCTCGACCTCCTCGGCGGCCGGACCGGTGCAGATCAGGGTCATCGCGAAATGCCCCCGCAGCCTCGTCATCGTGCTGTCGGTGAGGTTGGCGCCCAGCCGGGCCAGCACCTCCGCGACATCGGCCACGATGCCCGGCCGGTCCCGACCGATGACGGTGATCGCGAGCTCGTTCATCCGCGCATTCTCCCCGATCCGCCCGCCGCCGCCGCGACACCCCGCCCGATCCGCCCATCCAGCGGGAACACGCCCCGTGACATCATCGACGACGCCATGACTCAACCCGATTTCGCCACCCTGGTCAGCCGATGGTTCCAGCAGAACACCCGGGACCTGCCGTGGCGTGCACCCGGCGTCACCCCGTGGGCCATCCTCGTCAGCGAGGTCATGCTCCAGCAGACGCCCGTCGTCCGGGTGGTGCCGGCCTGGCAGGCATGGCTGGCCCGCTGGCCCGACCCGGCCTCGTTGGCGGCGGACACCCCCGCCGAGGCGATCCGGATGTGGGGACGCCTCGGCTATCCCCGCCGGGCCGTCCGGCTGCGCGAATGCGCCGTCGCGATCGTCGACCGGCACGGCGGCCAGGTGCCCGACCGGCTGGAATACCTGCTGGCACTGCCGGGAGTCGGCACGTACACGGCACGCGCGGTGGCCGCGTTCGCGTACGGGCAGCGGCACCCCGTCGTCGACACCAACGTACGTCGCGTGGTGTACCGGGCCGTGGCAGGTGAACCGGACGCCGGACCGGTCACCCGACCGGCCGACCTGGTCGCCACCGAAGAGTTGCTGCCGGCGCAGCCGGCCGCCGCGGCACTGGCCAGCGCCGCGTTCATGGAACTGGGCGCGGTGATCTGCACGGCCCGATCACCACGCTGCACGGCCTGCCCGGTCGAGTCGGTCTGCGCGTGGCGGGCCTCCGGCCAGGAGGCACCGGCCGGACCGACCCGTCGCCCGCAGCGGTACGCGGGCACCGACCGACAGGTACGCGGACTGCTGCTCGGGGTACTCCGGGAAACCACCGGGCCGGTGCCACACCAGCGCCTGGACCAGGTCTGGACCGACGACGTCCAGCGTGCCCGCGCCCTGGCGGGGCTGGTCCAGGACGGGCTGGTCGAACCGGTCGACACCGATTCCTTCCGCCTGGCCGGTGACGGCCCGACCCCACCGGCGGCAACCCTCACCCCCTGACCCACCCCGCCCCGGTCTGTGGCTGGTCGGCGGCATCAGCCTGAGCGGGATGAACGAGCGCGCACAGAAAGGGCGGAGCCCCGGTGGCTTGTGCCACCGGGGCCCCGCCCTTTGCTGCTGGTAGTGCTACTCGTCCGCGCCTGCGGTGGCGGTGCTGCCGCCGAGGTCGGCCGGCACGGCGTCCGGAACTTCCACCGGCTTCTCCGCGCCCCGGAAGACGAGCTTGGACTTGTCGATGTCGTTCGGGTCGCCCTCGCAGTCCACCACGACGATCTGACCCGGGGTCAGCTCGTTGAACAGGATCCGCTCGGACAGGTTGTCCTCGATGTCGCGCTGGATCGTGCGACGAAGCGGACGGGCACCGAGCACCGGGTCGAAGCCCTTCGCCGCCAGGTACTTCTTGGCGTTGTCGGTCAGCTCCAGACCCATGTCCTTGTTGCGCAGCTGCGTCTCGATCCGCTGGATCATGATGTCCACGATCGAGAGGATCTCGGTCTGGCGCAGCTGGTGGAAGACGATGGTGTCGTCGATCCGGTTGAGGAACTCAGGCCGGAAGTGCTGCTTGAGCTCGTCGTTGACCTTCTGCTTCATCCGGTCGTAGTTGGACTCGGAGTCCTCCGACGCCTGGAAGCCCAGCGACACCGCCTTGGCGACGTCACGGGTGCCCAGGTTGGTGGTCAGGATGATGACCGTGTTCTTGAAGTCCACGATCCGACCCTGACCGTCGGTGAGCCGACCGTCCTCCAGGATCTGGAGCAGCGTGTTGAAGACGTCCGGGTGGGCCTTCTCGATCTCGTCGAAGAGGACCACCGAGAACGGCCGACGCCGCACCTTCTCGGTCAGCTGCCCGCCCTCGTCGTAACCGACGTAGCCGGGAGGGGCACCCACGAGCCGGGAGACCGTGTAGCGGTCGTGGAACTCGGACATGTCCAGCTGGATGAGGGCGTCCTCGCTGCCGAAGAGGAACTCGGCGAGCGCCTTGGACAGCTCGGTCTTACCCACACCGGACGGGCCGGCGAAGATGAACGAGCCCGACGGGCGCTTCGGGTCCTTCAGGCCGGCCCGGGTACGCCGGATCGCCTTCGAGACCGCCTTGACCGCGTCCTCCTGGCCGATGACGCGCTTGTGCAGCTCGTCCTCCATGCGCAGCAGGCGCGAGGTCTCCTCCTCGGTCAGCTTGTAGACCGGGATGCCGGTCCAGTTGCCGAGCACCTCGGCGATCTGCTCGTCGTCAACCTCGCTGACGACGTCCAGGTCACCGGCCTTCCACTCCTTCTCCCGCTGAGCCTTCTGGCCGAGGAGCTGCTTCTCCTTGTCGCGCAGCTGGGCGGCGCGCTCGAAGTCCTGAGCGTCGATCGCGGACTCCTTGTCGCGACGCACCTGGGCGATGCGCTCGTCGAAGTCACGCAGGTCTGGCGGCGCGGTCATCCGACGGATCCGCATCCGTGCACCGGCCTCGTCGATCAGGTCGATCGCCTTGTCCGGAAGGAAGCGGTCGGAGATGTACCGGTCGGCCAGGGTCGCGGCGGCCACCAGAGCGGCATCGGTGATGCTCACGCGGTGGTGCGCCTCGTACCGGTCGCGCAGGCCCTTGAGGATCTCGATGGTGTGCGCCAGCGACGGCTCACCCACCTGGATCGGCTGGAAGCGGCGCTCGAGAGCGGCGTCCTTCTCCAGGTGCTTGCGGTATTCGTCGAGCGTGGTGGCGCCGATGGTCTGCAGCTCACCACGGGCCAGCATCGGCTTGAGGATGCTCGCCGCGTCGATCGCGCCCTCGGCGGCACCCGCACCCACGAGGGTGTGGATCTCGTCGATGAACAGGATGATGTCGCCGCGGGTGCGGATCTCCTTGAGCACCTTCTTGAGGCGCTCCTCGAAGTCACCGCGGTAGCGGGAACCGGCGACCAGCGCACCGAGGTCGAGCGTGTAGAGCTGCTTGTCCTTGAGAGTCTCGGGCACCTCGCCCTTGATGATCTTCTGGGAAAGCCCCTCCACCACGGCGGTCTTACCGACGCCGGGCTCACCGATCAGGACCGGGTTGT
>NZ_WBKR01000030.1 GCF_008868155.1 Micromonospora sp. ALFpr18c | reverse complement strand
CCCTGGTTGATCATGAGGTTGACGGTGTTGTCGATCTCCCGAGGCCCCGCCAACCTCATGATCACCGGGGCGGGTCAGGGGACCGCGTAGGTCAGGATGGGGGTGCCGTCGGCTCTCTGCAGCTCCACGCTGACCAGTTCGGCGTCGGTGAACCTCGTGGCGCCGGTGAACTGGAGACTGTCGCCCGGCGCGGCGAGCCACGAGCCGATCTGCTCACTGGCGCCGTTCGGGCCGTGCGCCACCAACCGGAACGGGTACGCCTTGCCGTAGCTCGTGCGCGGGTCGTACCCGCAGCGCATGGTCACCTCGGTGCCCCACTCGGTGCCGGTCAGCCCGATCTCGGCGTGCACCGGCCCAGCGGCGGCCACCGGTCGCATGGCGACCATCGACACCCGCGGGCCGGGGCTCGTCCCCACCGCGCCCGGGAGGGGCGTCGTGCCCGGGGTGTTTCGCAGCACCGTGGCGGTGCCGGCACCGACCACCAGTGCCATCGCGGCGGCGACCAGCCCGGTCACCGCGTACCCCCGGCGGTTGGACCACCGCTCGCGGCGCCGCCGGGCCCGAGCCTCCTCCAGCAGCGCGGGCACCCGGGGTGCGGTCGGCGGCGGCAGGAACTGCTCCAGCCCGGCCGGGTCGAGACGGCCGAGCAGTCCGGGCAGGACGGCGATCTCGGCGACCGCGTCGCGGCACTCGGCGCAGCCGGCGAGGTGCCGCTCGTACGCGGCCCGCTCGGCGGGAGCCAGGGCACCCAGCACGTACGCGCCATCGTCGTGCGCGAACTCGCACCGGGTCATCCCGTCACTCCCATCTCAGCCAGGACCAACCGTAGAGACCGCAGCGCGTAGTGGGTGCGGGACTTCACGGTGCCCGGTGGCACGCCCAACCGCGACGCCGCCTCGGCCACCGACCGTCCCTGGTAGAAGCATTCGACCAGGACCTCCCGGTGGGTCGGGCTGAGCCGGTTCAACGCCTCGGCGACGGTCCACGCCTCCACCGCGCGTTCGGCCTCGTCGACGACCTCGGGCGGCTCGGGCATCTCGTCGGTGAACACCTCGCCGACCCGCGTGGATCGCCGACGCCAGGCGTCGATGGCCAGGTTACGGGCGGTGGTGAAGAGCCAGGCCCGGACCGAACCGCGCCGCGGGTCGAGTGACTCCGGGTGCCGCCAGGCCCGCAGCAGCGTCTCCTGCACCAGATCCTCGGCGCGTTGCCGGTCGCCGTTGACCAGCCGCAGGGCGTGTGCGTACAGCGCCTCCGCGTGCTCGTCGTGCAGCGCGCGCAGCAGTTGGGCGTCGTGGTCGCTGATGGCGTTCTCCTCACTTCCGGCGCGCGTCCGGCGGTGCGTTCGCCCGGGAATACGTGCGGTGACGCCGAACGGTTCAGACCGAGGTCAGACCGGCTGCGGGTCGGCGCGGACCCGGACAGGTGTTCATGCCTGGTTCACATTGCGGCCGACGACCGCTCACCGCGTCCTCCTAGCGTCCGGCTGGTACGCCCGCCGTCGACCTTCTCCGGCGCGCCACCGACTTCCAGGAGGCCACTCCCATGAGCGACCGTCCCCGGCTGCTCCCTTTGTTGACCGGCAACCGCCACGGCACCCGTGACGCCATGACCTGTCTCTACCGCTGCGGAAACGCCTGCGACCACCCGGTCCCGAACACGTCCGACAACGCGTACTTCGGAGACGTGGTGAACGCGGAGGTCTCGCGGCGCGGCGTGGTCCGGGCCGGTGCGGTCGGCGCGCTGGTCCTCGGTTTCGGCGGTACGGCGGCCGGCGCGCTGGCCGGCGCGGCCCCCGCCGTGGCGGCCCCCGCCGCCCCGGACGTTCCGGAGGGCTTCGGTTTCGGCCGTCCCAGCACCGGTGTCGGCAGCGGCGCCCTGTCGTTCAAGCCGATCCCGCCGAACAAGCTGGACAACCTGGTCGTGCCGAACGGTTACGACCACGCCGTGGTGATCAAGTGGGGTGACCCGGTGGTGCCGGGCGCGCCGGAGTTCAACGTGCACCACCAGACCGCCGCCGCGCAGTCCAAGCAGTTCGGCTACAACAACGACTTCGTGGGTGTGCTGCCGCTCGACAAGCGCGGCAACCGGGCGCTGCTCGTGGTCAACCACGAGTACACCAACGAGGACCTGATGTTCCCGGGCTTCCCGGGCCTCGACGGGCTCTCCGTGGAGCAGCTGCGCACGGCCATGGCCGCGCACGGCATGTCCGTGGTGGAGTTGGAGCGGGTCGCCGGCACCGGGCAGTGGAAGCCGGTCGGCAAGGGCCCTCGGCCGTACAACCGGCGGGTCACCGCGCTGAGCACCAAGTTCGACCTGACCGGCCCGGCCGCCGGCTCGGCGTGGCTGAAGACCGCCGCCGACCCCAAGGGTCGTACCGTTGTCGGCACGTTGAACAACTGCTCCGGTGGCGTGACCCCGTGGGGCACGGTGCTCTCCGGCGAGGAGAACTTCAACCAGTACTTCGTCGGCGCCGACGCCGCGCCCGCCGAGCTGAAGCCGAAGCTGGACCGCTACGGCATCAGCACCGCCAGCCGCTACCCCAGCGGCAGCCGTAAGTGGGAGCGCGCCGACGAGCGCTTCGACCTGGCCAAGCACCCCAACGAGGCGCACCGGTTCGGGTGGATCGTCGAGATCGACCCGTTCGACCCGGAGAGCCGCCCGCGCAAGCACACCGCGATGGGCCGGTTCAAGCACGAGGGCGCGAACGTGATCGTCGCCAAGGACGGGCACGTGGTCGCGTACATGGGCGACGACGAGCGGTTCGACTACCTGTACAAGTTCGTCTCGGACAAGAAGTTCATGAAGGGCAACTCCTGGGCTGCCCGCAAGCACAACCTGACCCTGCTGGAGTCCGGCACGCTCTACGTGGCGCAGCTGGACCAGACCAGCGCCGGTGAGATCGACGGCTCCGGCAAGCTGCCCAGCGACGGCGCCTTCAACGGCCGGGGTCGCTGGATCAAGCTGGTCAGCGGCAACCGGTCGTTCGTCGACGGGATGACCGCCGCGGACGTGCTCACCTTCACCCGGCTCGCCGGCGACAAGGTCGGTGCGACCAAGATGGACCGCCCCGAGGACGTCGAGCCGAGCCAGCTCACCGGCAAGGTGTACGTGGCGCTGACCAACAACACCAACCGGGGTGTCGGCAGCAACCCCAAGCCGGACGAGGCCAACCCGCGGATCGCCAACAAGCACGGGCAGATCCTCGAGCTGGTCGAGGATCGCAACGACAACGCGGCGGAGACGTTCGCCTGGTCGCTGCCGATCGTCTGCGGCGACCCGACCGACCCGTCGACCTTCTTCGCCGGGTACGACAAGACCAAGGTCTCCCCGATCTCCTGCCCGGACAACGTCGCCTTCGACGCCACCGGCAACCTCTGGATCTCCACCGACGGCAATGCGCTGGGCAGCAACGACGGCCTGTTCGCGGTCGCCGTGGAGGGCCCGGAGCGCGGTCACCTCAAGCAGTTCCTGACCGTGCCGATCGGCGCGGAGACCTGCGGCCCGTTCATCACCGGCGACAACCGCTCGGTCTTCGTGGCGGTGCAGCACCCGGGTGAGATCACCGGCGCCTCGGTGGAGAACCCGGCCTCGAACTGGCCGGACGGCGACTACGCCAAGCCCGGCGTGGTGGTCACCTGGCGTCTCGACGGCGGCCCGGTGGGCAGCTGACGTCACCCACGCGGCCGGCGGGCCGCTGACGTTGCTCCGGCGGTCCGGCCCTGGACCGCCCCCAGAGGCCCTCTCCCAGCCCGGGAGAGGGCCTCTCGGCGTCGTACGGGTCAGTGGTCGGCGGCGATACCGTCGGCGACGCTGCGGGCCACCGTGAGCAGCTTGGCGCGTACCACCCGGGCGGAGGTCATCATCTCGCTGGCCGGCAACGCACAGGCCAGCACGACCCGGCGTTCCATGTCCTTGTCCGGGGTGACCAGCACCGCCGCGCACGCCACGCCCTGGCGGAACTGCCCCAGCTCCAGTTGCATCCCGCGCCGGTCCCCGGCGGCCAGGTCGGCCTCGAACGTCTCGGTGGTGGTCAACGTGGCGCTGGTGAACGGCCGCATGCCGTACTCGCGCAGGTAGCGGAAACGCTGGTCGGCGGTGAGGGTGGCGAGCAGCGCCTTGCCGAGGGCGGTGGCGTGCGCACCCTCGTCGAAGCCGGGGACCAGATCCTCCAGGTAGGGCGACCGGTGCCCCTCGGCGACCGCCGTGATGGCCACCTGACCGCCGACGAAGCGGCCCAGGTAGTGACTGTAGCCGGTGTCCATCGCGGCCCGCCGCAGCGTCTCACCGACGGCCGGCGGACCCCGGAACGCGGTCACCAGCTCCCGGTAGCGGTCGGCCACCTCCAACCCCACGATGTACGTGCCGTCCTCGCGACGGATCACGTAACCCTCGTAGGCGAGTGTGCGCACCAGATGGTAGGTCGTGGCCACCGTCAACTCGCAACGCCGAGCGATCTGCTTGACGGTCAGGCCCTTCGGGGCGCGACCGACCGACTCCAGCACCCGCAGTGCTCTGGACACGCTGCGGATCAGGTCCGAAGGTTCTGCCAAGGGGTCGCGCACAACCACCTCCGCCGCCGGGGACTTACACCATATGAAAAACAGGCCCGGTGCGAAATGCCTGTTCGGGTCGAGGATGCCAGATCACCATCCACAGCTTGTGCCCCGCCGGTCACGAGGAGTGCTCTGCACATGCCTCGCGTAGGTTTGCCGGACGATGACCAACACAGCCCTCACCCCGGCCACCGCCCGTCCCCGACCCGTCCGGGCCAGCGTCGGTGCCGTCGCCACCACCGTCGCCTGCGTCATGCCCGTCTTCCTGCTCGGTGGCCTCGCCGTGCAGATGGGCGCCGACGTCGGCTTCTCCCCTGCCGGCCTGGGCGTCGCCGTGGCCGTCTACTTCGGGGTCAGCGCACTGGCCTCGGTGCCCTCCGGCCGCCTGGTCGAACGGTACGGACCGGCCGTGGTGGCCCGCGGCGGCATCCTGCTGGCCGCCGGGTCGATGCTGGCCGTGGCGGCGCTCGCCCGGTCGTACCCGGTGTTGGTGGGGTTGCTGGCGCTCAGCGCCGCCGCGAACGCCCTCGGCCAGCTGGCCAGCAACGCGGCACTGGCCCAGCACGTGCCGGCCCGCCGCCAGGGGCTGTCGTTCGGCGTCAAGCAGGCGGCCATCCCGGTCTCCACCCTGCTCGCCGGTGCCGCGGTCCCCACCATCGCGCTCACCGCCGGCTGGCGCTGGGCGTTCGTGGCCGCCGCCGGTGCGGCGCTGACGACGCTGCCGCTCGTACCCCGGCAGGAGGCCGGCCGCGCCCGCAAGGCCAGCGACAGGCGTGCCGGCCGGGCCACCGGGGCGCTCGTGGTGATCGGCGCGGCGGCGACCCTGGCCGCCGCCGCGGCCAACGCGCTCGGCACCTTCCTGGTGGACTCCGCGGCCGCCCGAGGACTGTCCCCGGGCCTCGCCGGCCTCACCCTGACCCTGGGCAGCGCCGTCTGCGTGACGGCCCGCGTGGGTGCCGGCGCGCTGGCCGACCGCAGGGCCAGCGGCCACGTCGCGCTGATCGCCGCGATGCTGGTGGTCGGCGCGGTCGGCCTGGGCCTGCTCGCGTTGACCGGCGCGGTGCCGCTGGTGGCGGGCGTGGTGCTCGGCTTCGGCCTGGGCTGGGCGTGGCCCGGCCTGATGAACTTCGCGGTGGTCCGGCTCCACCCGCAGGCGCCGGCCACCGCCACGTCGATCACCCAGACCGGGGTGTACGCGGGCGGCTGCCTCGGCCCGCTGAGCCTCGGCCCGCTCGCCGCCCACCTCGGCTACCCGGCGATGTGGTCCACGGCGGCGGTGTCGATGCTGCTCGCCGCCGCGCTCATGCTCGTCGGCAGTCGGCTCCTGACCGTCGCCGGCACGACCCGGAGTGCGGATCAGCTGGTGCGGTCGGCGATGTAGTCGCAGAGCGATTCGAGGGCGCGACGCGACGGCCCGTCCGGCAGCGGGGCGAGTCGCGCGCGGGCGTCCTCGGCGTAGCTGCGCACGGTCTCCCGCGCCCGCTTGAGCGCCGGGCTCTCCCGGAGCAGCCCCAGCGCCTCCGCGTGCAGCGCGTCGTCGGTCAGCGGGCCGGTCGCCAGGATCTCCCGCAGGCGCACCGAGGAGGCGTCGGAGTCGTCCGCCGCACGGGCGTAGAGCACCGGCAGCGTGGGAACGCCCTCCCGCAGGTCCGTGCCGGGGGTCTTGCCCGACTGCACCGACTCGGACGCGATGTCCAGCAGGTCGTCGGAGAGCTGGAAGGCCACCCCGATCGTCTCGCCGTACCCGGCCAACGCCTCGACGTGCTCCGGCGCGGCACCACCGAACATGCCGCCGAAACGGGCCGACGTGGCGATCAGCGAACCGGTCTTGTCCGCGATGACGTTCAGGTAGTGCGCGACCGGGTCGTCGTCGGCACGCGGCCCCACGGTCTCCGCGATCTGACCGTGCACCAGGCGGGCGAACGTGCGCGCCTGCAACCGGACCGCCTCGGGGCCCAGATCGGCGGCGATGTCCGCGGCGCGGGCGAAGAGATAGTCGCCGACCAGGATGGCGACCGAGTTGGTCCAGCGGGAGTTCGCGCTCGGCGCACCCCGACGCACGGCCGCCTCGTCCATCACGTCGTCGTGGTACAACGTCGCCAGGTGCGTGAGCTCCATCACCACGGCGGCCGGAATGACCTGTGCGCCGGTCGGATCACCGAACTGGGCGCCCAGCGCCACCAGCAGGGGGCGGAAACGCTTTCCGCCGGCCTCGACCAGATGCCGGGCGGCCTCCGTGACGAACGGGTCCGCGCTCGCCACGCTGGCCCTTAGCTCGACCTCCACCGAGGCCAGCAGACCCAGCACGGACGCCTCGACGCGGGGATCGGCGAGATGCAGGCCGAGCGCGCCGAACTGACTCGTGCTCGCCCGACCCCGACGACCGCCGGAGCCGGAGGCACCTGAACGCTCACCAGCCGGAATCACCACACCATCAACCATGCCACACCCGTTCGACCTGCTCCGGGTCGGGGATACGCACCGGAGGCCGGCACGCGAACGCGTACCGGCCTCCGATCGACGAGACTCGCGTCATCGCACGAATTCGGCTGCTCCGGCGGCCAGATCGAGCAGCGGCGCCGGGGCGACACCCAGCACCAGAGTGGCCACCACGCCGATCATCAGCGCGGCGGAGGTGAGCCCACCGGGCACGGTGACGGTCGGGGTGGACTCGCCCGGCTCGGAGAGCCACATCATCACCACGACCCGCAGGTACGGGAACGCCAGCACCATGCTGGTCAACACACCGGCGATCACCAGCCAGGCCTGCCCCTCCTCCAGGGCCGGCCCGAAGATCGCGAACTTGCTGGTGAAGCCGCTGGTCAGCGGGATACCCGCGAAGGCCAGCAGGATGAACGTGAACAGCCCGGCGAAGAACGGCGAACGCCGACCCAGCCCCGCCCAGCGGGACAGGTGGGTGGCCTCCCCGTCGGCGTCGCGCACCAGCGTCACCACCGCGAACGCGGCCAGCACCGAGAACCCGTACGCCACGAGGTAGAACATCGTGCCGGACAGCCCGTCGCGGCTCGGCGCCAGCACACCGACCAGCAGGTAGCCGGCGTTGGCGATCGAGGAGTACGCGAGCAGCCGCTTGATGTCGGTCTGGGTGACGGCGAGCACCGCGCCGATCAGCATGGTCAGCACCGCGACCGCACCGAGCACCGGCGTGAAGTCCCAGCCGGCGTCCGCGAACGCGACGTGGAAGACACGCAGCAGCGCACCGAACGCGGCGACCTTCGTGCAGGCCGCCATGAACCCGGTGACCGGGGTCGGCGCACCCTGGTAGACGTCCGGCGTCCACACGTGGAACGGTGCCGCGGCGGCCTTGAAGAGCAGGCCGATGGAGAGCAGCGCCATGCCGGCGAAGAGCAGCACCGGGCTGGCCGGCGACTCGGTCACCGCCGCGTTGATGGTGGCGAAGTCGACACCGGCGGCCCGACCCGGAACGCCGGCCGTGAAGCCGTAGATCAGGGCCACGCCGAACAGGAAGAACGCCGAGGCGTACGCGCCGAGCAGGAAGTACTTCATCGCCGCCTCCTGGCTCAGCAGCCGCCGGCGACGGGCCAGCGCGCAGAGCAGGTACAGCGGCAGCGAGAAGACCTCCAGCGCGATGAACATGGTCAGCAGGTCGTTCGCCGCCACGAAGATCAGCATGCCGCCGATCGCGAACGTGGTGAGCGGGTAGACCTCGGTGAGCCCGTTGCGGCCCTCGGCCTGCCGCCGGTCGTCGGCCGACTCGGCGGTCACCGCGGCCTGCGCGACGAACGCACCGCCGCGTTCCACCGAGCGGTCACCGATCAGCAGCAGCGCCATGGCGGCCAGCACCAGGATCGCGCCCTGGAGGAACAGCGTCGGCCCGTCCACCGCGAGGGCCTGACCGGCGGTGATGATCCGGTCGTCGGCGCTCAGGACCACCATGGTCAGCGCGGCGAGCACCGCCAGCAGTGCCAACGTCAGCTGCACCAGGTGCCGCGAACGCCGGGGCACGAACGCCTCGACCAGCACACCGAGCAACGCGGTGCCCAACATGATCAGGATCGGGGCCAGCGCCGCGTAGTCGAGCGACGGCAGTTTCAACTCGGTCACTGTGCCGACCTTTCGTTCGCGACTGCGGGGCTCCGCTGCGCTGCACTCCTCGCGCTCACCGGTGCGCCTCCTGGACGGTGCCCACCGACGGGGCGGGGTCGGTCCTGCCGATGTCGTCCATGGTCGCCTGGACGGCCGGGTTGATCACGTCAGTGACCGGCTTGGGGTAGAAGCCGAGCAGCACGATCAGCGCGATCAGCGGGGCGACCACGACCTTCTCGCGCAGATTCAGGTCCCGGCGCATGCCGTCGACCTCGGTCAGCGCCGGGTTGAGCGTGCCCTGGGTGGTGCGCTGCACCATCCACAGCACGTACGCGGCGGCCAGGATGATGCCGAGCGTGGCGATGACCGCCACCGGCTTGTTCACCGTGAAGGTGCCGATCAGCACCAGGAACTCGGAGATGAACGGCGCGGTCCCGGGCAGCGCGAGCGAGGCGAGACCGGCGAAGAACAGCACACCGGCGAGCACCGGAACCAGCTTGCCGGCACCACCGAAGTCGCTGATCAGCGCCGAACCACGCCGGGAGATCAGCATGCCCACCACCAGGAACAGCAGGCCGGTGGCCAGACCGTGGTTGAGCATGTAGAGCACCGCGCCCGTGCCGGCCTGCGTGGTGAACGCGAAGATGCCCACCCCGATGAACCCGAAGTGCGCGATCGAGGTGTACGACACCAGCCGCTTGAGGTCGTTCTGGCCGACCGCCAGCAGCGCGGCGTAGACGATGCCGATCACGCCCAGCGCCAGAGCCCACGGCGCGAACCACTTCGACGCCTCGGGGAACAGCGGCAGGCAGTAGCGCAGGATGCCGAACGTGCCGACCTTGTCCAGCACGCCGACGAGCAGCGCGGCGGCACCCGCCGGAGCGGCACCACCGGCGTCCGGCAGCCAGGTGTGGAACGGGAAGAACGGCGCCTTGATGGCGAACGCGAGGAAGAAGCCGAGGAACAGCCACCGCTCGGTGCCGGTGCTGATGTCCACCTGCGACAGCGCCTGCCAGTCGAACGTCTTCCCGCCGACCACCCACAGGCCGATCACCGCGGCCAGCATGAACAGACCGCCGACGAGCGAGTAGAGGAAGAACTTCACCGCCGCGTACTGCCGCTGGTGGCCGCCGTAGCTGCCGATGAGGAAGTACATCGGCACCAGCATGACCTCGAAGAACACGTAGAACAGGAAGACGTCGGCGGCCGCGAAGACGCCGATCATCGTGCATTCGAGGACCAGCAGCAGCGCGAAGTAGACGGGCACCGACCGCTTCGACGACTCCGCGTCGTGCCAGGACGCCAGGATCACCAGCGGCACCAGCACCGCGATCAGCATCAACATCACCAGGGCGATGCCGTCGGCCGCGAAGGTGAAGCTGACACCCCAGTTCGGGATCCACGAGTACGACTCGCGGAACTGGAACCGGTCACCGCCGGCGTTGAAGCTGACCCACATCACCACCGACAGCACCAGCACGAGCAGTGACCAGGCGAACGCCACCTGCTTGGCCAGCTCCGGCCGGTGACGCGGCAGGAAGGCCACCACCAGGGCGCCCACCAGCGGCGCCACGGTGAGCACCGAGAGGAACGGGAAGTTGGACATTATGCGGCCTTACCTCCGTCGTCACTGCGTGGTCCGCCGGCGGGGGCGGCCGGAAAGAGGTCGATCACGCCAACCACCCCGCCTGCACGGCCAGGAACGCCGCCATCACCAGCAGCACGCCGGCCAGGATCGAGGTGGCGTACGAGCGGACGAAGCCGGTCTGCATCCGCCGGAGCCGGCCCGAACCACCGCCGACCGCGGCGGCGAGCCCGTTGACCAGCCCGTCGATGCCCCGGTTGTCGAGGAAGACCAGCGCCCGGGTGAGGAAGATGCCCGGCTTCTCGAAGACCGCTTCGTTCACCGCGTCGGCGTAGAGGTTGCGCCGGGCGGCGGTGACCAGCACCCCGGCCGGCTGCGGCGCGGTGGCCGTACCGGTCCGGAACAGGAACCAGGCCAGCCCGGCGCCGAGCACGGTGACCAGCAGCGACAGGATCGTGATCACCGTGTGGGAGAGCACGCCGTGGGCCTCACCGGCGGCCTCCTCGCCGAGCACCGGTGACAGCCAGGAGGCGACCCCGTCGTTCCAGGCCATCAGGCCACCGGCCACCACCGAGCCGGCAGCCAGCAGGATCAGCGGGATGGTCATCAGCTTCGGCGACTCGTGCGGGTGCTCGATGTCCTCGGTCCACCGCTTCGGGCCGTGGAAGGTGAGCACGAACAGCCGCGTCATGTAGAACGCGGTCAGCCCCGCGCCGAGCAGTGCCGCGCCGCCGAAGAGCCAGGCGGTCCAGTCCTCCCGATCGAAGGCGCTCGCGATGATCGGCTCCTTGGAGAAGTAGCCGGAGAGCGGCGGGAGGCCGATGATGGCCAGCCATCCCATCATGAAGGTCAACCAGGTGATCTTCATGTGCTTCGAGAGGCCACCGAAGCGGCGGATGTCGACCTGGTCCTTCATGCCGTGCATCACCGAGCCGGCGCCCAGGAACATGTTGGCCTTGAAGAAGCCGTGCGCCAGCAGGTGGATGATGGCCAGCGCGTACGCCCCGCCGCCCAGGCCGACGCCGAGGAACATGTAGCCGATCTGGCTCACCGTCGACCAGGCCAGTACCCGCTTGATGTCGTCCTTGGCCGCGCCGATGATGCAGCCCATCAGCAGGGTGAGCGCGCCGACGCTGACCACCACGAGTTGCAGCGTCGAGTTCGCCGAGAAGACCGGGTTGGAGCGGGCGATCAGGTACACGCCGGCGGTGACCATGGTGGCGGCGTGGATGAGTGCCGACACCGGGGTCGGGCCCTCCATCGCGTCCGGCAGCCACGCCTGCAGCGGGAACTGACCGGACTTGCCGGCCGCGCCGAGCAGCAGCAGCAGGCCGAGCACCAGCACGGTGGTGCCGGTCAGCGAACCGACGCCGTTGAACACCTCGTCGTACTGGGTGGTGCCCAGGGTGGCGAACATGATGAAGATGCCGATGGCCAGGCCGGTGTCGCCGACCCGGTTCATCAGGAACGCCTTCTTGCCGGCGGTGGCGGCGCTGGGCCGCCCGTACCAGAAGGAGATCAGCAGGTACGACGCCAGACCGACGCCCTCCCAGCCGAAGTACAGCATCACGTAGTTGTTGCCGAGCACCAGCAGCAGCATCGCCGCGACGAACAGGTTGAAGTACGCGAAGAACCGGCGGCGGCCCTCGTCGTGCGCCATGTACTCCACCGCGTACAGGTGGATCAGGAAACCCACCCCGGTGATCAGCAGCACGAAGACCGCGGCCAGCGGGTCGAACAGCAGACCGAAGTCGACCCGGAGATCACCGACCGCGATGAAGTCCCAGAGGCTCAGCTCGACCGACTTGTTCTCCAGGCCACGCAGCTGGAAGAAGAAGGTCAGGCCGAGCACGAAGGCGGCACCGATGGCGGCGACGCCCAGCCAGTGCCCCCAGCGGTCGGCCCGACGGCCGAGCAGCAGCAGGATGGCCGCGCTGACCAGCGGGATCGCCACCAGCAGCCAGACGCTGCCGAGCAAGCCCGTGGCACCGGCGTACTGCACAGTCTCTTCCACTTGCTTGCCCCTTAGTACTTGAGCAGGTTGGCGTCGTCGACGCTCGCCGAGCGCCGCGTCCGGAAGATGGACATGATGATCGCGAGACCGACCACGACCTCGGCCGCCGCCACGACCATCACGAAGAACGCCATGATCTGACCGTTGAGGTCGCCGTTGATCCGGCTGAAGGTGACCAGCGTCAGGTTGGCCGCGTTGAGCATCAGCTCCACGCACATGAACAGCACGATCGCGTTGCGCCGCACGAGCACCCCGGCGGCACCGATGGTGAACAGCACCGCGGCCAACACCAGGTAGTAGTCGGGCGTCATGACTGGCCTCGCCTTTCGTTCGCGACTGCGGGGCTCCGCTTCGCTGCACTCCTCGCGCTCACCGATCCGTACCCTTCAGCGTGGTCTCCTGCGCGGTCAGCTCCCGCACCGGCAGGATGTCCGGCGTGCTCCGATCGGTGAGCCGGCCGTCCGGCAGCCGCGCCGGGGTGGCCACCGAGGAGGAGGTCGCGAAGACGCCCGGGCCCGGCTTGGGGCCGGGGTAGTTGCCCGGCGCGAAGCGGGCCCGCATCGTCGACGGCTGGTCGACCTTGTCCTGCTTACGCCGCTCGATGTGCGCGAGCACCATGGCGCCGACCGCCGCGGTGATCAGCAGCGCCGAGGTCAGCTCGAACGCGAAGACGTACTTGGTGAAGAGCAGTCGGGCGATGCCCTGCACGTTGCCCTCCGCGTTGGCCTGCTCCAGGCCGACCGCGGTGGTGCCCTCCAGCGCCCGGTAGAGCGCGCCGCCGACCAGGCCGGCGAAGCCCAGCCCCAGCACGATCGCGGCGACGCGCTGGCCGCGCAGCGTCTCGATCAGCGAGTCAGAGGCGTCCCGGCCGACCAGCATCAGCACGAACAGGAAGAGCATCATGATCGCGCCGGTGTAGACGATGATCTGCACCATGCCGATGAACGGCCCGGCCTGGAGCACGTAGAACACGCCCAGGCAGAGCATGGTGAGCACCAGCCAGAGCGCGGAGTGCACCGCGTTGCGGGCCGCCACCATCCCGATCGCGCCGATGAGCGCGAGCGGCGCGAGGATCCAGAAGGTGACCTCCTCACCACCGGACACCCCACCCGCCGCGGCCAGCACCGTAGACGTGGTCATGCTTGCTCTCCCTTGCCGGCCGCCGCGCGCTGGGCGGCCTGCTCGGCACCCGGGAACGTCACGCCGGGGTGCTCCTCGACCTGGTACCGGCCGGGGCCCATCGGGGACGTCTCGGCACCGGCGGAGGTGCCCGGATTGTCCAGGGCGCCGACGTAGTAGTCCTTCTCGCTGTCGCCCAGGCGCATCGGGTGCGGCGGCTGCTCCATGCCTTCGAGCAGCGGCGCGAGCAACTGCTCCTTCGTGAAGATCAGGTCCTGCCGGTTGTCCCGGGCCAGCTCGTACTCGTTGCTCATGGTCAGCGAACGGGTCGGGCAGGCCTCGATGCACAGGCCGCAGAAGATGCACCGCGCGTAGTTGATCTGGTAGATGCTGGCGTACCGCTCACCCGGCGAGAAGCGCTGGTCGTCGGTGTTGTCGCCACCCTCGACGTAGATCGCGTCCGCCGGGCAGGCCCAGGCGCACAACTCGCAGCCGATGCACTTCTCCAGGCCGTCCGGGTGCCGGTTGAGGATGTGCCGCCCGTGGTAGCGCGGCGCCGACACCGGCGGCTTGAACGGGTAGTCGGTGGTGACGACCTTCCTGAACATGTGCGAGAAGGTGACACCGAATCCCTTGAACGTTCCGGTGATCGCGCCCACGTCACACCTCCCTGGAGTCCGAGCCGGCGACGATGTTGGCCGGCTCCCGCTCGGCGACCACGCGCGTGATACGCGGGCTCGGTGGTACCTGTAGATCCATCGGTGGCAGCGGGAAGCTCCCGTACGGCCGGCTGTCCACCTGTTCCTGCGTCGTCGGCTTCGGCTGCGGGCGGCGGTTGGGCCAGAACAGCGTGGCGATCAGCAGGACACCGGCCGGGATGCCGACGGCGATGAGCTTGCTGCGCGAGTCCCAGTCCTCGATGGAGCGCAGGCCCGACAGGACCAGGATCCAGACCAGGTTGATCGGCAGCAGGACCTTCCAGCCGAAGCGCATGAACTGGTCGTAGCGCAGCCGGGGCAGCGTGCCGCGCAGCCACACGAACACGAAGACCAACGCGATCACCTTGCCGAAGAACCAGAGCATCGGCCACCAACCGGAGTTGGCGCCCTCCCACAGGGTGATCGGCCAGGGTGCCCGCCAACCGCCCAGGAACAGCGTGGTGGTGACCGCGGACATGGTCACCATCGCGACGTACTCGCTGAGCATGAAGAGCGCGAACTTCAGCGAGCTGTACTCCGTCATGAAGCCGGCGACCAGCTCGGACTCGGCCTCGGGCAGGTCGAACGGCGCCCGGTTGGTCTCACCCACGGTGGCGATGAAGAAGATGATGAAGCTGGGCAGCAGCAGGATCGCGTACCAGCCCGGCGCGGGGATCTCGGTGCCGAAGACGGTCAGCTGGGTGCCGTCGCCCTGAGCGGCGACGATCCCGCTGGTGCTCATCGTGCCGGCGGTCATGAACACCGCGACGATGCTCAGGCCCATGGCGACCTCGTAGGAGATCATCTGGGCGCTGGAGCGCAGACCGCCGAGGAGCGGGTACGTCGAGCCGGAGGCCCAGCCGCCCAGCACGATGCCGTACACGCCCATCGATGAGCAGGCCAGCAGCAGCAGCACCGCCACCGGCACGTCGGTGACCTGCAACGGCGTGTGGTGACCGGCGATGCTCACCATCGGGCCGAACGGCACCACCGACAGCGCGGTGACCGCGCAGATCACCGAGATGGTCGGGGCGAAGAAGTAGACGACCTTGTCGGCCGCCTTCGGCAGGATGTCCTCCTTGAAGGCCATCTTCAGGCCGTCGGCGAGGGTCTGCAGCAGACCGAACGGGCCGACCTGGTTGGGGCCGGGCCGCACCTGCATGTAGCCCACCACGCGCCGCTCGAACCAGACGCCGAGCAGGGTGGCCAGCAGACCGAAGGCGAACGCGAAGACAATCTTGCCCAGGACCAGCCACCACGGATCCCGGCCGAAGTCGGCCAGCGTCGGATCCTGCGCCAGGTACCTCACTCGACACCCCCAGCATTGAGCAGCGGACCCGGGAGACCGGCCTCGTCCGCCGCGACGCGCCCGGCCGGAACGGCCGCGCCCGGTGCGGGAACGGAGATCCGGACGACCGCGCCGGACGTCGCCCCGAGGCTGCGTCGCACGGTCGCACCGGGTGAGTTGGTCGGCAGCCAGACCACGCCGTCCGGCATCTCGGTGAGTTCGGCCGGCAGGGTCAACGCGCCCCGGTCGGTGCCGACCGTGACCGCGTCACCGTCGGCCACACCGAGTGCCTCGGCGGTGCCCTTGCCCAGCCGGACGACCGGCGGGCGGGCGGTGCCGGCGAGGTGCTCGTCGCCGTCGGTCAGGGTGCCGAGGTCGACCAGCTGGTGCCAGGTGGCCAGCACGGCCTCTCCGGCGCCCGGGTGCGGCACCGCGCCCGGCGACACCGACGGTGCCGCCGGCCGGGACGTGCGGGTGGCCGGCAGCGAGCCCAACTCGCGACGCACACTCAGCACGTCGCCGGTGCCGAGCCGCACGTCGAGCAGGGCGGCGAGCGCGTCGAGGACCCGGCCGTCGGTCATCGCGGCGGTGTCCAGCACCGCCTCGAACGGCCGCAGCCGACCCTCCCAGTCCAGGAAGCTGCCGGCCTTCTCGACCACCGGGGCGACCGGCAGCACCACGTTGGCGCGTCGGGTCACCGCGCTGGCGCGCAGTTCCAGGCTCACCAGGAACGGCACCGCGTCCAGAGCGGCCTCGGCCAGCCGAGGGTCGGCCAGGTCGGCCGGGTCGACACCGCCGACCACCAGGGCGCCGAGCTGCCCGTTGGCCGCGGCGGCCAGGATCTGATCGGTGTCCCGACCGGCCTGGCTCGGGATCACCCCGGCCGGTATGTCCCACGCCTCGCCCAGCTCGGCCCGCGCCGCCGGCTCGGTGACCAGCCGGCCACCCGGGAGCAGGTTGGGCAGGCAGCCCGCGTCGACCGCGCCACGGTCACCCGCGCGTCGCGGCACCCAGGCCAGCTTCGCACCGGTACGCCGGGCCACGTCCGCCGCGGCGGAGAGCCCACCCGGCACGCTGGCCAGCCGCTCGCCGACGATCAGGATCGCGCCCGGCGCGCTCAGCGCCTCGGTGACCGTGGCGTGCTCGGCAAGCACGCTGGCCTCCTCGCCCGGCACCACCCGGGCCAGCTTGGCACCGAGCTTCTCCAGGCCGCGGGTGGCGAACGGCGCCAGCGCGTACACCGTCAGGGTCTTCTTCAGGTACGCCTTGCGCAGCCGCAGGAAGAGGATGGGGCACTCCTCCTCCGGCTCCAGGCCGACCAGCACCACCGCCGGCGCGTTCTCCACGTCGGTGTAGGTGACGTCGGTGACCCCGGCGACCGAGCTGGCCAGGAAGTCGGCCTCCTCGCGGGAGACCGGCCGGGCCCGGAAGTCGATGTCGTTGGTGTTCAGGGCGACCCGGGCGAACTTCGCGTACGCGTAGGCGTCCTCGACGGTCAGCCGGCCGCCGGTGAGCACCGCCGTGCCCTGCCCGCCCTCCCGGGCCGCGTGCAGCCCCTCGGCGGCCACGGTGAGCGCCTCACTCCAGGACGCCTCGCGCAGCTCGCCGGTGCGCTCGTCGCGGACCAGCGGGGTGGTCAGCCGGTCGGTGGCGCGGGCGTACTGGAAGCCCCACCGGCCCTTGTCGCAGTTCCACTCCTCGTTCACCTCCGGCTCGTCACCGGCCAGGCGGCGCAGCGCCTTGCCGCGACGCCAGTCGGTGCGCTGCCCGCAGCCGGCCGAGCAGTGCTCGCAGACGCTGGGGCTGGACACCAGGTCGAACGGGCGGGCGCGGAACCGGTACTGGGAACCGGTGAGCGCACCCACCGGGCAGATCTGCACGGTGTTACCGGAGAAGTAGGAGTTGAACGGGACGTCACCACCGGCGAAATCCGGAGCGCCAGCGGAGGCCGAGTCGGTGCGGCCAGCACTGCCGTCGTCCGCTTTCCCTCCATACGCGTCGTCCCGGTAGATGTTGATCTCCTCGGCGGACGACCGGCCCATCAGGTCGATGAACTTGTCGCCGGCGATCTCCTCGGAGAACCGGGTGCACCGCTGGCAGAGCACGCAGCGCTCGCGGTCCAGCAGCACCTGGCTGCTGATCGCCATCGGCTTCTCGTACTCCCGCTTGTGCTCGTGGAAGCGCGAGTCGGTGCGGCCGGTGGACATCGCCTGGTTCTGCAGGGGGCACTCGCCGCCCTTGTCACACATCGGGCAGTCCAGTGGGTGGTTGAGCAGCAGCAGCTCCATCACCCCCTCCTGCGCCTTCTTGGCGACCGGGGAGGTGATCTGCGTCCGCACGACCATGCCGTCGGCGACGGTCTGGGTGCACGAGGCGACCGGCTTGCGCTGCCCCTCCACCTCGACCAGGCACTGCCGGCACGCGCCGGCCGGGGCCAGCAGCGGGTGGTCGCAGAACCGGGGGATCTCGGTGCCCATCTGCTCGGCGACCCGGATCAGCAGCGTCCCCTTGGGGGCGGTGACCTCGATGCCGTCGATGGTGAGGGTGACGGTCTCGGTCTGCTTGGCTACGTCGGTCATTAGTGGGCTCCCACCAGCTGCTTGTCCGACAGCTTCGGCGCGGTACGTCCCTCGATGTAGTCGAGGTAGTCCTGCTTGAAGTACTTCAGCGACGAGGTCACCGAGCTGGTCGCGCCGTCACCCAGACCGCAGAACGAGCGGCCGAGGATGTTGTCGCAGGTGTCCAGAAGGGTGTCCAGGTCCTCGTGGGTGCCCTGACCGGCGAGGATCCGCCGGTAGACCCGGACCATCCAGTAGTTGCCCTCGCGGCACGGGGTGCACTTGCCGCACGACTCGTGGTGGTAGAACTCCAGCCACCGGTACGTCGCGTACACCGGGCAGTCCTGGTCGGAGAAGATCTGGGTGGCCGTGGTGCCCAGGATCGAGCCGGCCGCCGCCACCCCCTCGAAGTCCAGTGGCACGTCCAGGTGCTCGGCCGCGAGCAACGGCGTGGACGATCCGCCCGGAGTCCAGAACCGCAGGTTGTGACCGGGCTGCATCCCGCCGGCCAGCTCCAGCAGCTCGCGCAGCGTGACACCCATCGAGCACTCGTACTGGCCGGGGTTGGCGACCCGACCGGAGAGCGAGTAGATCATCGGACCGGAGGACTTCTCGGTGCCCATGGTCTTCCACCAGTCGGCCCCACCGAGCACGATCGGCGGCACGCTGGCGATGGTGCCGACATTGTTCACCACCGTCGGGCTGGCGTAGAGGCCGTGGGTGGCCGGGAACGGCGGGCGCAGCCGGGGCTGACCCCGGAACCCCTCCAGCGAGTCCAGCAGAGCCGTCTCCTCGCCGCAGATGTACGCCCCGGCGCCGGAGTGCACGACCAGTTCCAGGTCGTAGCCGCTGCGCAGGATGTTCCGGCCGAGGTAGCCCTTGTCGTACGCCTCCTGGACGGCGTTGCGCAGCCGACGTGCGGCGTGCACGGCCTCGCCCCGGATGTAGATGTAGGCGCGGCTGGCCCGGATCGCGTACGACGCGATGATGACGCCCTCGACCAGCGCGTGCGGGTCGTGGGTCATCAGCGGCAGGTCCTTGCAGGTGCCCGGCTCGCCCTCGTCGGCGTTGACCACCAGGTAGTGCGGCTTCCCGTCACCCTGCGGGATGAAGCCCCACTTGAGTCCGGTGGGGAAGCCGGCGCCGCCACGGCCGCGCAGCCCGGAGTCCTTGATCAGCTGGATCAGGTCGTCCGGGTGGGCCTTGAGCGCCTTGCGCAGCGCGGCGTAGCCGTCGAGCTGCTCGTAGGTGCCGATCCGCCAGGCGTCCGGCGACAGCCAGCGCTTGGTCAGCACCGGCGTCAGCTTGGCCAACGTCTCCGGGCGGGGAGTGGTCACTTCTGGGCCCCCGTTTCGCTCGCGTCCGCCGGTCCGGCGCCGTCGGCGTCCGTGCCAGCCTTCGCTTCGGTGAGGTTGCGCTCCTGCGCCCCGGCCTCGTCGCCGGCGGGCTTGCCGTCGCCGGCCGGCGCGTTGGCCGCCACGCCGGCGGCCTCGGCCGCCCGCGCGTCGCCAGCCGCGGGCGCGGTGCCGGTGCCGTCCACCGGAACCTTCGTGCCCGGGGCGTCCGCCACGGCGGTGGCCGCGTCCGGCTGCCGGGTCTCGGCGGTACGCACCTGCGGCGACTTGCCGTCCGGTGCCGTGACGTCCCGCGTGGTGCTGCCGGTGGCGTCTGCCGGCTTCGCCGGCTCAGTGGCGTCTGCCGGCTTCGCCGGCCCGGCGACCCCGGCGGCCCCCGTCGGGGCGGACGCCCCGTCGCCACCCTTCACCGGGGCAGCACTGGCCTCGGCGGGCGCCGGCTTGGCGGCCTCCGCCTTCGCCTTCGCCTCGGCGGCGGCCTTGTCCGCCTCCGCCTTGCTGCGGATCGGGGTGTTCGGGTCGAAGCCCGGCACCGAGACGCCGTGCTGCTGCGCCAGCCGCAGCCCGCGCAGGGTGGGCTCGCCCGGCCCGCCGTCGGCGACCGCGCCGTCGCGCTCGTCGGCGAAACCGGCGAGCTGCACCGCCATCTCCTTGAGCGTGCAGAGCCGGGCGCCCCGGGTCGGCATCGGCCGCCCGCCCGCGCGCAGCTCGTCGACGACGCCGCGGGCCGTCGACGGGTCGACGCCGTCGAAGAAGTCGTAGTTGACGGTCATCACCGGGCCGTAGTCGCAGGCCGCCAGGCACTCGGCGTGCTCCAGCGTGATCGTGCCGTCGGCGGTCGTCTCGTCGTGCCCGACACCCAGGTGCTCGGAGAGCGTGTCGTAGACCTCCTGGCCACCGAGCACGTTGCACATGGTGTTGGTGCAGACGCTGACCAGGAAGTCACCGGTCGGCTTGCGCTTGTACATGGTGTAGAAGGTGGCCACCGCGCCCACCTGGGCCTTGTTCAACCCGAGCACCTCGGCGCAGAACGCCACACCGGCCGGGGAGACGTACCCCTCCTCGGCCTGGACCAGGTGCAGCAGCGGCAGCAGCGCCGAGCGGGACCGGTCCGCCGGGTAACGGGCGATGATCTCGCGCGCCCGCTCCCGCGTCTCGTCGGTGAAGACAACACTCATCGGTCACACCCACCCATCACGGGGTCCAGCGAGGCGCCGCCGGCGATCACGTCGGCGATCAGGCCGCCCTCGGCCATCGCCGGCAGGGCCTGGAGGTTGACGAAGCTCGGCTCCCGGTAGTGCACCCGGTACGGCCGCGTGCCGCCGTCGGAGACCGCGTGCACGCCCAGCTCGCCGCGCGGCGACTCGATGCCGACGTACACCTGGCCGGGCGGAACCCGGAAGCCCTCGGTGACCAGCTTGAAGTGGTGGATCAGCGACTCCATCGACTGACCCATGATCTTCGCGACGTGCTCCAGCGAGTTGCCCATGCCGTCGACGCCGATGGCCAGCTGCGCCGGCCACGCGATCTTGCGGTCGGCGACCATCACCGGACCCGGCTTCAGCCGGTCCAGCGCCTGCTCGACCAGCTTCATCGACTCGCGGATCTCGGCGAGCCGGACCAGGTAGCGGCCCCACACGTCACCGTCGGGGTGGGTCGGCACGTCGAACTCGTACGTCTCGTAGCCGCAGTACGGCATGGTCTTGCGCAGGTCCCAGGCGAGGCCGGCGGAGCGCAGCACCGGGCCGGTGACACCGAGCGCCAGGCAGCCGGTCACGTCCAGCACCGCCACGTTCTTCGTACGCTCGGTCCAGATCGGCTGGCCGGAGAGCAGGTCCTCGTACTCCTTGAGCTTCTTCGGCATCATCTTCAGGAACTCGCGGATCTTGACGATCGCCGCGTCCGGCACGTCCTGCGCCACACCGCCCGGCCGGACGTACGCGTGGTTCATCCGCAGACCCGTGATGGTCTCGAAGATGTCGAGGATGTACTCCCGCTCCCGGAAGCCGTACAGCATGATCGAGATCGCGCCCAGCTCCATGCCGGTGGTGGCCAGCCAGACCAGGTGCGACGAGATCCGGTTGAGCTCCATCATCAGCACGCGGATGGTGGTGGCCCGCTCGGTGATGTCGTCGGTGATGCCGAGCAGCTTCTCCACGGCGAGGGCGTACGCCGTCTCGTTGAAGATCGGGGCGAGGTAGTCCATCCGGGTCACGAACGTCGAACCCTGCACCCAGTTGCGGTATTCGAGGTTCTTCTCGATGCCGGTGTGCAGGTAGCCGACGACGGAACGGGCCTCGCGGACCGTCTCGCCCTCCAGCTCCAGGATCAGCCGCAGTACGCCGTGCGTGGACGGGTGCTGCGGACCCATGTTGACGACGATCCGCTCGTCGTTGATCGGGTCGGTGCCCGAGACGATGGTGTCCCAGTCGCCACCGGTGACGGTGAAGACCCGACCCTCGGTGGTCTCCCGCTCGGTCGCATAGTTCGACGTGGTCACTGGTAGGACCTCCTCCGGTCCGGCGGCGGAATCTCAGCGCCCTTGTACTCGACCGCCACGCCACCGAGCGGGTAGTCCTTGCGCTGCGGGTGGCCCTCCCAGTCGTCCGGCATGAGGATCCGGGTCAGGTTGGGGTGGCCGTCGAAGACGATGCCGAACATGTCGTACGCCTCCCGCTCCTGCCAGTCCGCCGTCGGATAGACCGCGGTCACGCTGGGCAGGTGCGGGGCCTCGGCGGAGACCGCGGCCTCCAGCCGGACCCGACGCCGGTAGGTCATCGAGGTGAGCTGGTAGATCACGTGCAGCCGACGTTCGTCGGCGCCCAGGTAGTCCACCCCGGACACCGAGGAGCACAGCTCGAAGCGCAGCGCCAGGTCGTCACGCATCACCTGGCAGACCTCGGCGATCCGCTCCGGGCGTACGTGCAGGGTCAGCTCGCCCCGGTCCACCACGACCTTCTCGATCGCGTCACCGAAGTGCGGATACGCCTCCTCCAGCGCGTCGCGCACCTCGTCGAAGTAACCGCCGTACGGACGGGGGGTTTCCTCGATCGGCTGGCGCTGGCGGACCAGGCCGCCGTAGCCGGACACGTCACCGCTGCCGTGGTTGCCGAACATCCCGCGACCGGCCGGGCTGGCCGGCGGGAACTCGGCCGGGGCACCACCGGTGGCACCGGCCGGCACCACCGGCAGCGGTACGCCGCCGTCGTTGGGCTTGTCGCTCATTTGGGGCCTGCCTGCGGGTGGAGGTGGTTCTGGGCGTTCATCCAGTTCTCGATGCGCAGCTGCTCCTCGCGGCCCTCGCGGACCGCGCGGGTCCACTCGGCACGGCGGGTCTTGTCACTGCGGTACGACGACGGCATGGAGCCGTAGGGCACGACCGGGACGTCGCCGCGCTCCTGACGGGCGGCCAGCATCTTGCGGCCGTTCGGGCCCAGCGGCTCGTACATGATCTTCTCGCGGAGCTTGAGGATCGCGTCGATGAGCATCTCCGGCCGGGGCGGGCACCCGGGCAGGTACATGTCGACCGGCACCACGTGGTCGACGCCCTGCACGATCGCGTAGTTGTTGAACATGCCGCCGCTGCTGGCGCAGACGCCCATCGAGAGCACCCAGCGGGGCTCGGCCATCTGGTCGTAGATCTGCCGCAGCACCGGGGCCATCTTCTGACTCACCCGGCCGGCGACGATCATCAGGTCGGCCTGCCGGGGCGAGGCCCGGAAGACCTCCATGCCCCAGCGGCCCATGTCGTAGTGCGGACCACCGGCGGCCATCATCTCGATGGCGCAGCAGGCCAGGCCGAAGGTGGCGCCCCAGACGGACGACTTCCGGGACCAGTTGACCAGCTTCTCCACCGAGGTGAGCAGGACGCCGGCGGGAAGCTTCTCCTCGATGCCCATCTGACGTTCCTTCCTCAGTCCCAGTCCAGGCCGCCGCGCCGCCACACGTAGGCGTACGCGACGAAGACCGCGACGATGAACAGGACCATCTCCACGAAGCCGAAGATCGGCAGGGCGTCGAACGAGACCGCCCAGGGGTAGAGGAAGATGATCTCGATGTCGAAGACGATGAAGAGCATCGCCGTCAGGTAGAACTTGATCGGGAACCGCCCGCCGCCGACCGGCTGGGGGCTGGGCTCGATGCCGCACTCGTAAGCCTCGAGTTTGGCCTTGTTGTATCGACGGGGACCGGCGAAGCGGGCGGCGCCAACGGAGAACAGCGAGAACGCCGCGGCGAGGGCGAACAGCCCGATGATCGGTGCGTAAGGCGAGAGCGACATCGTTTTCTCCTGCTCGTCCTTCCCTGCCCTCGGTGCTTGACGAAAATCACACTATTCACGTCCCTCGCAGTGACTGTCGGCGGGGGTCGATCTTTGTCATGTCGGTGCTGCGACCAGCACCGACACCGTTCATCTATACGGCTGGCGCGGCCTTCGTCATCGCGTTGATGACCCGGTCCATCGCATCCCCGCCGCGCGGGTCGGTCAGGTTTGCCAGCAGCTTGAGCACAAAACGCATCAGCGTCGGGTGTGGCATGCCGTGCTTGGTGGCGATCCGCATGATCTCCGGACGGCCGATCAGCTTCACGAAGATCCCGCCGAGGCGGTAGTAGCCACCGAGGCGGGCCTTCAGCTCGTTCGGGTACGCCAGTAGCGCCCGCTCACGCTCCGGGCCGGCGGGGCGCGCGAGGGCCTGCACCGCCACCTCCGCCGCCAACTCGCCGGACTCCATCGCGTACGCGATGCCCTCGCCGTTGAACGGGTTGACCATGCCGCCGGAGTCGCCGACCAGCAGAACGCCGCGGGTGTAGTGCGGCACCCGGTTGAAGCCCATCGGGAGGGCGGCGCCGAGGATCGGGCCGTCGGCGTTGGTCTCGTCGGTCATCCCCCAGTCGGCGGGCGTGTTCGCCAGCCAGTCGGTGAGCAGCCGGCGGTAGTTGGTCTTACCGAACGCGGAGGACGAGTTGAGGACGCCGAGACCGACGTTGACCCGCCCGTCGCCGAGCCCGAAGATCCAGCCGTACCCGGGCAGCAGGTTGTCGCCGCTGTCCTTGCTGCGCAGCTCCAGCCACGACTCCAGGTAGTCGTCGTCGTGCTTGACCGGGGAGTGGTAGTAGCGGCGGACGGCCACGCCGATCGGCCGGTCCTCCCGCTTGGCCAGCCCGAGCGCGAGCGGGAACCGACCGGAGACCCCGTCGGCCGCCACGACCAGCGGGGCGTGGAAGGTGGTCGGCTCCTTGCCGGGCCCCACCTCCGCCTCGACACCGGTCACGCGGCCGTCGCCGTCGAGCACCGGGCCGAGCACGTTGACGTTGGTGCGCAGTGTGGCGCCGGCGGCCACCGCCCGCTGGGCGAGCAGGTCGTCGAAGTCCAGTCGGGTGCGCACCAGCCCGTAGTTGGGGAAGCTCGCCAGCTCCGGCCAGTCCAGTTCCAGGCGTACGCCGCCGCCGATGACCCGCAGACCCCGATTGTGCAGCCAGCCGGCCTCGGGTGAGGTGTCCACACCCATCCGGATGAGCTGGCGCACGGCGCGCGGGGTCAACCCGTCGCCGCAGACCTTCTCCCGGGGGAACTCGGTCTTCTCCAACAGCAACACCCGTACGCCGTGCCGGGCCAGGTGGTACGCCGTCGCCGATCCACCGGGACCGGCGCCCACGACGATGACGTCGGCGTCGTGTTCCACCGCGGTCATTCGGGCCTCCTCCCGCACGCTCGTGAAATGCTTCACAAGCCAGACGGGACGAGTGTATGACCGACGTCATACCTGCGCAGGGTCAGGGGTGCCTAACTCGCCGATGTGACAGTCGGCGACCGTCCACAGCAGTCGGGTGTCAGGCCGGGCTGGGCGCGTCCAGGCCGGCGTCGACGCGGATGGTCTCCGGCAGGTGCTCGCGCAACGCGCCACCAGCGGCCCGGTCCAGCGCGGCCAGCACCTCGGCGACCACCTGCCGGACCTCCGCCGGGTCCGCTCCGGCCAGCGCGCGCAGCTGCGCGACGAGTTCGGCCGCGTCGTCGTCGGTGGCGGCCACCGGGTCCGCCGGCTCTGCTCCGGTCATGCCGACGAGCGTACGGGGCAAAGTGGACTAAAGACGGATATTCACGAAACGCTCCTGCGGTCAGCTCCGCGTTACTGGCGGATCCCCCGGTGCAGGGCGACCACACCACCGGTCAGGTTGCGCCACGCCACCCGACTCCAGCCGGCCGCGGCGACCCGCCCCGCGAGCGCCGCCTGGTCCGGCCAGGCCCGCACCGACTCGGCGAGATAGACGTACGCCTCGGGGTTGCTGGACACCGCCCGGGCGACCACCGGCAGGGAGCGCATCAGGTACGACAGGTACACCGTCCGGAAGGCCGGGTTGACCGGGGTGCTGAACTCGCACACCACCAGCCGCCCGCCCGGCCGGGTGACCCGGGCCAGCTCACGCAGGGCCGCGTCGGTGTCGTTGACGTTGCGCAGCGCGAACGAGATGGTCACCGCGTCGAAGCTGGCGTCGGCGAACGGCAGCCGCAGCGCGTCCCCGGCCAGCAGCGGCACCTGGGGCCGGACGCGCTTGCCCGCGTACAGCATGCCCAGCGACAGGTCGGCGCCCACCGCGTACGCCCCGGACTGGGCCAGCTCCTGGGTCGACACACCGGTGCCCGCACCCACGTCGAGCACCCGCTCGCCCGGTCGCAGCCCGAGCGCCGCCCGGGTGGACCGACGCCAGGATCGGTCCTGGCCGAAGGAGAGCACCGTGTTGGTCAGGTCGTACCGCTCGGCCACGCCGTCGAACATCGCGGCGACCTCGTGCGGCTGCTTGTCCAGGCTGGCTCGCTGGCCCTGCGGGGTACGGCTCACCCCTCCACTCTGCCAGCCACGCGCGGACCGCCGGCCGTCGGGTCCGCGTACCCCGGGCGGGTGCGCGACCGGCGCGGCCCGGTCGGAGACGCGAAAGGGCGGGGTGGTCGCCCACCCCGCCCTCGTGTCGCGACGACCGTCAGTCGGTCGACTTCTCGTCGCCCGGTGCGACCAGGACGACCTTGCGCCGGCGGGAGAGCACCAGCAGCGCCCCGCCCGCGAGCAGGATCAGACCGCCGATGCCGCCGATCAGGCCGGCCTGCACACCGGTCACCGGCAGACCGCCGCCACCACCGCCGGTGCCCGGCGAGGTGGTGACACCCGGCGTGGGCGTGCCGGTCGGAGTCGCCGTCGCCGTGGGCGTCGGGCTCGGCGTGGCCGCGGTCAGGTCGACGAACGCCTCGAAGGTGGTGTGGTTGTCCACCTCGTCGACCTCGGTGAAGGCCTTGCGCTGCGCCGAGCTGGCCACCTCGGGCTCCTCCTCGGGCTGCCCCTCGGCACCGTCCAGCCCGAATGCGAAGAGGTCACCCTCGTGCAGCACCGGCTCGGTGACGTTGTTGCCGACCTTCACCGTGACGTCCGCGGTGTAGTACTGCCCGGGCTTGACGACCGCGCCGGCGTCCTCGCAGAACAGCTGCTGCTTGCCCAGGAACACCTGCTCCAGGCAGCCCTGCGGCTTCTGCGCGAACGTCACGCCCACCGGCAGGGTCAGGCCGTAGAAGATGCCCGTCGCCTTGCGGCTGCCGTCGTTGTAGACCGCCCAGTCCAGCGGCACCGTCTCGCCCCGGCGTACCGGGCGCAGGTCGGGGTCGTCGCCCTGGACGCCGTTGACCAGAACGTTTGCCTGGACGTCCTGCACCCAGCTGGTCAGGTCGTAGCCGGCCTTGGCCACGGTGATGTCGTGCTCGACCGTGTCGACCGGCGTGGAGCCGGAGGTGGCCGAGCTGATGGAGACCACCAGCGTGCCGGCGTCTCCGCGACCACCGGTGGAGAACAGCGGGATGCCGAACTCCTCGCCGGTGCCGGCCGGCAGGTCGCCGAGCGGGCAGGTGAACGTCGTGCCCTTCATCTGGCAGCCGAGGGGCACCACGACGCCAACCTTGTTCTCCTTCAGCCTGCTGGTGTCCACGGTGTAGCTGACACCCGTGGCGGCAACCGTGCTCCGGCTGTTGTCGACCCGGAACTTGAACGGCTTGGCCTTGGCCGCCTTGACGCCCTTGGCGAGCTCGGTGCTGATCGGCACCAGGGCCAGATCGGCCTGGTCGGCGGCGTGCGCCGGGGCGGCCACGGCGGCCAGGCCACCGGTCGCCAACAGGGCCACGACACCGGCGCGGGCCAGGGCCGAGCGGTGGAACGCTGTCATCAGTCCCCCGGGGGTAGGGAAGAAAGAGTGGTTGCGGAACGAGCGGACGTTATCGGAGGTCGATCTCCCACGCCAGCGCGCAGGGCCGCTTTCATCCGTCCGGCCTGGACCGATGAGACGGTACGGGCGGGATGGTCACCCATCCCGCCCGTACCGCCGTGCGTTATATGAACGACCCTCACGGGCCGATGGAGGACAGCCCTCGACCAGGACCATCAGACCATCCGCCACCAGCACGGTCGCGCTGATTTCGCCGATCGGGTGGCGACGGATCCGAGCCGGGACGCTAGCCGCCGACGATCATCTCCACCAGCCCCGGACCGGACAGCCTGCCGCTGCGACGGCGCGGACCACCCGTACCGCCCACCACCGTCGGGCGGGAGCACGAGCCCCGGTCAGCCGAACGGCCGGGTCAGTTGACCTCGACCAGTGGCAGCGACCGGCCCGCCCCGCCGCCGGGCAGGGCGATCGAGGAGAAGTGCGAGACCACCCGCTCGTCGGTCGGATCGTCGGCCGGCGTGTGGTGCACGGCGAGCCGGTTGTAGAGGGTGTCCCGCTGCGCGGGGATCCGGTCCGCCGAGCGGATCATGCCGATCAGCTCGTGCAGGTTGGAGCGGTGCCGCGCGCCGGCCGAGGAGATGACGTTCTCCTCCAGCATGATCGAGCCCAGGTCGTCCACACCCATGTGCAGGGAGAGCTGCCCGACGTCCTTGCCGGTGGTCAGCCAGGACGCCTGGAGGTGCGGCACGGTCTCGAAGAAGAGCCGGGCCACCGCGACGAGGCGCAGGTATTCCAGGGTGGTCGCCTGGGTGCGGCCCTTGAGGTGGTTGTTCTCCGGCTGGTACGTCCACGGGATGAACGACCGGAAGCCACGGGTACGGTCCTGCACGTCACGGATCATGCGCAGGTGCTCGATCCGCTCGGCGTGCGTCTCGCCGGTGCCCATCATCATCGTGGCGGTCGACTCGATGCCCTGCCGGTGGGCCAGCTCCATGACCTCCAGCCAGCGCTCACCCGACTCCTTGAGCGGCGCGATGGCCTTGCGGGGCCGCTCCGGCAGCATCTCCGCGCCGGCGCCCGCGATCGAGTCCAGGCCGGCGGTCTTGATCCGGGCGATGGCCTCGTCCAGGCTCACCCCGGACACCTTGGCCATGTGCAGGATCTCGCTCGGGCCGATCGAGTGGATGACCAGCTGCGGGTACGCCTGCTTGACCGAGGAGAACAACTCCTCGTAGTACTCGACGCCGTAGTCCGGGTGGTGGCCGCCCTGGAGCATCACCTGGGTCGCGCCCAGCTCGACCGCCTCGCCGCAGCGGCGCAGGATCTCCTCGGTCGGGTGGGTCCACCCTTCCTTGTGCTTGGGCGCACGGTAGAAGGCGCAGAACTTGCACGCCGTCACGCAGACGTTCGTGTAGTTGATGTTGCGGTCGATCAGGTACGTGACGACGTTGTCCGGGTAGCGCCGGCGGCGCACCGCGTCCGCCGCCTCGCCCAGCGCGTGGAAGGGCGCCTCGGTGTAGAGCAGCAGGGCCTCCTCGGGCGTTATCCGCCCACCGTCCGCGCCGCGCTGCAGGATGTCGTCGATCTCCCGGCTCACCGTCACAACCCCGAGCCTACGTCGCCCGCTCAGCGGCCAGCACTCCGCTCTGCCTCCCGTGACGGCAACCCCAAGCGGCGCTCAGCGGCGGCGATCTGTCCAGCGGCGAGACCTTGGACAGTTTCCGTCAGCGCGGAACGGAAAGTGTCCAAGATCTGCGCGGATTTCCCTCCCGTTCGCGCCAACCCGTACGCCACCGCATGCCGTCACTCCGCCTGGCTCGGATGCCCCGTGCCTGCGACGAAACGGGCCCACGCTGCACGCTCGAAGGCCAGGACCGGGCCGGCCGGGTCCTTCGAGTCGCGTACGGCGATCGCATGAGTCAGCTCGGCGACCTCGACGCAGTTGGCGTTGGTGCCACTGCGGCTGGACTTGCGCCAGGTCGCGCCGGACAGCTCCGGAGTGATCATCAGGGGCTCACTCTCGCTCGTGCTCCGTTGCGACCCGCGCAACGAACTCCACCGAATCGACGGGGCTCAGCGCCACCTCGGCCAGCCTATCGGCCTCCCGCCGGAAGTGCGCCACCTGCGGCGGCTCCTCCAGGAACAGCCCGGTCAACTTGTGGTCCAGACAGACCACCGATCGGTTGCGGGGAAAGTCGAAGAGCGCGAACGCCCCGTCCAGCCCGGTGTGCCCACCGACCGCCAGCGGCACCACCTGCAAGGTCACGTTCGGCCGTGCCGCGGCCTCGATCAGGTGCCGAAGCTGACGGGCCATCACCCGGGGGCCGCCGAGCACCCGGCGCAACACCATCTCGTCGAGCAGCGCGTGCAGCGTCGGCGGCGTGGCCCGGCTCAGAATCGCTTGCCGGCCCAACCGGGCCGCCACCCGCCCCTGCGCTTCGTCATCCGGGATGCCCCCACTGCGCATCAACGCCTGGGTGTAGTCCGGAATCTGCAACAGGCCCGGCACCAGCAGCGGCTCCCAGTTCACGATGTCGGTCGCCTCCGACTCCAACCGGATCAGCGTCCGGGACTCGTCGGACAGCCCACCGATCGCCTCCCACCAACCGGACTCGGCCGACCGCTCGGCCATGCCGAGCAGTCGTTTGCGCTCGTCCCCGGTCACGCCATAGATCACCAGCAGCGACGCGACATCCGCTGCCTGGATGCCCTGGATGCCGGTCTCCATCCGGGACAATTTCGACGGCTGCCAGCCCAGCCGGGTGGCCACCCGACGCAGCGGCAACTTGCGCGCCTCCCGCAGCTCACGCAACTCGCCGCCGAGCCCACGACCAACGACGGTGGGTTGACTGGCCTTGGGCATCCCTGGTCCTCCGCGTCGGCTCCTGTCGCACCGTCACGCTGACGGCATGGACTCATCGCGTTGAGTATTGACTTGATCTCAGCAACCCGCAACCATCGCAAGCAACGTTGCTGAATCTCGTTCCCCACCCGCCGGAGGTTACGATGCCGATCTGGACTCAACAGCCCGCCTGGCTGCGACCGTACGATCCGGCCGATTCACCCGGGCCGATCCCGTCGGTGATCGCCCACTTCCGGCGACACGGACGGGAGGATGAGCCGACACCGACCGAGGCGCAGCGAGAGGCGAGCCGCTACACAGTGGTGCTGGTGCCACCCGAGGCCGCGGTAGCGCTGGGCGACAACCGCGGCGAGGTCGGCCTCCAACTGTTCCGCGACACCGACTGGGACCACTACCCGGCTCACCTCGACGAGGCGGTCACGCTGATCGAGGAGGCGTGCGGGGAGCGGGTCACCCTGGTCGAGCACCGCTCCGACCTCACCTACTGGACCGCACACGTCCGTCCCGAGAACTGAGGTGGCCTGCCGGTTCGGAACAGCAGAACTCGTCGCCGGTGAGTCAGGCGTCGTAGTCGACCGTGAGCTTGTCGGTGGTCGGGCTGGACTGGCAGGTCAGCACGTAGCCGGCGGCCAGCTCGTCGGGCTCCAGCGCGTAGTTGCGGGCCATGGTGACCGCGCCGTCGACGACCTTCGCCTTGCAGGTCGAGCAGACGCCGCCCTTGCAGGCGTACGGCAGCTCGCCCCGCACCTTCAGCGCGGCGTCCAGCACCCGCTCCTCGCGGCCCATCGCGAAGCTCGACGACCGGCCGTCCAACAGGATGGTGACCTCGGTGCCGGCGCCGGCCTGGTCGGCGGGGCGGCGCACCGGCTCCGGCGGCGCGTCGACGTGGAACAGCTCGGTGCGTACCGCCGACTCGGGCAGCCCACGCGCGGTCAGCACGTCCCGGACGTCGACCACCATGGCGTACGGGCCGCAGAGGAACCACTCCTCGATGGCGTCGCCCGGCACGATGGTCTCCAGCAGACGGCCCAGCCGCTGCGCGTCGATCCGACCGGAGAGCAGCGGCGACTCGCCCTGCTCGCGGGACAGCACGTGCACCAGGTGCAGCCGGGTCGGATGGCGGTCCTTCAGGTCGGCCAACTCCTCGGCGAACATCACCGTGTTCGCCGTGCGGTTGCCGTACACCAGGGTGAACGTGCTGGCCGGCTCGACGGCCAGGGCGGTCGCGACCAGCGCGAGCACCGGGGTGATGCCGGAGCCGGCGACGACCGCGCCGTAGTGCCGCACCCGGTCCGGCGCGAACGCCGTGGTGAAGGTGCCCAGCGGCGGCAGCACCTCGACCGTGTCGCCGCCGCGCAGCGCACCGCACGCGAACGCCGAGAAGGCGCCACCGGGAATCTCCCGCACCCCGATCCGCAACCGGCCGTGCCGGGCCAGGTCGTCGGGGGTGGAGCAGATCGAGTACGACCGGCGCACGTCCGTGCCGTCCTCGGCGACTCGCCGCACGGTGAGGTGCTGACCCGCGCGGAACGCGAAAGTCTCCCGCAGATCCTCGGGTACGGCGAAGGTGACAGCCACCGAGTCGTCGGTGAGGCGGTCGACGGCGGAGACCGGCAGCGGGTGGAAGACCGGCCGACGGCGGACCGGACGGGTGATGGTGACAGTCACAGCGCCTTCAGGTGGTCGAAGGGTTCGGCGCAGGAGCGGCAGCGCCACAACGCCTTGCAGGCGGTCGAGCCGAAGCGGCTGACCTGCTCGGTCTCCGGTGAGCCGCACTGCGGGCAGCGGACCGCGAGGGTCAACGACACCACGCCGGCGGTGGGCACCGGGGCCGGCGGGGCGATCCCGGCGGCGGCGAGCTTGGCCCGGCCGCCCGCGGAGATCCAGTCGGTGCTCCACGGTGGGCTGTAGACGGTCCGGACCTCCGCGTCCGGGTGCCCGGCCACCGCGAGCGCGCGGCGGATGTCCGCCCGGATCACGTCCATCGCCGGGCAGCCGGTGTAGGTCGGGGTGATGGTGACGGTGACCCGGCCACTGGCCGGATCCTCCTCGACCGCGCGCAGGATGCCCAGCTCGTCGATGGTGATCACCCGGATCTCCGGGTCCACCACCGACGCGGCCGCGTCCCTGGGGTTCACCACCGCGCCCCGGGGTGCGCGCGGTGCAGCACCTGCATCTCGGCGAGCAGGTAGGACAGGTGCTCGGTGTGCACGCCGTCGCGCCCGCCGGCCGGCGCCCAGGCACCCTCGGGGCGGGTGAGCGTCGCCTCGGCCAGCACCGCGCCGACCGTCTCGTCGAACGCCGGCCGCAGGGTGGACGGGTCGACCGGCGCCGCCGGGTCCGCGCCGAACAGCTCGTGCGTGTACGGCCACACCTCGTCGACGGCCGACTGCATCCGGCGGTGCGACTCCTCGGTGCCGTCACCGAGCCGCTTCACCCACAACGCGCCGTGGTCCAGGTGGTACGCAGACTCCTTGCGGGCCTTCGCGCCGATCGCGGCCAGCCGCTCGTCGGCACAGCCGGCCAGCGCCGTGTAGAGCGGCACCTGGTACGCCGCCAGGAAGAACAGCTTCGCCACCGTCACCGCGAAGTCGCCGTTGGGCAGCTCGACCAGGAGGGCGTTGCGGAACTCGCGGTCGTCACGCAGGTACGCCAGCGCGTCCTCGTCACGGCCGGCGGCCTCCAGCTCCCCCGCGTACGACAGCAGCAGCCGGGCCGCGCCGAGCTGGTCGAGGGCGATGTTGGCGAGCGCGATGTCCTCTTCCATCTCCGGCGCGCGGGTCGTCCACTCGGCCAGTCGCTGCGCCGCGATCAGCGCGTCGTCACCGAGGCCGAGGGTGAAGTCGAAGGGCCCGTTCACGCCGCCACCTCGCCGCGCTCGGCGGCCGCGCGGCTGAGCTGACTGGTTCGCTCGCTCACAGGTGTGCCACCCCGTCCGGCACCTCGTAGAAGGTGGGGTGGCGGTAGACCTTGTCGGCCGCCGGGTCGAAGAAGGCGTCCTTCTCGTCGGGGCTGGTTGCGGTGATCGCGGCGGCCGGCACCACCCAGATCGACACGCCCTCCTGCCGGCGGGTGTAGAGGTCCCGGGCGTTGTGCAGCGCCAACTCGGCGTCCGGGGCGTGCAGGCTGCCGACGTGGGTGTGCGACAGCCCACGCCGGGCCCGCACGAACACCTCCCACAGCGGGGTCTGTTCCGTCATGCCGCCACCTTCTCCCTGTTCTCCGCCCGCTTGGCGGCGTACGCCGCGGCGGCCTCACGCACCCAGGCGCCGTCGGCGTGGGCGGCCCGCCGGTGAGCCATCCGCTCCCGGTTACACGGCCCGTTGCCGGAGATCACCCGCATGAGTTCGTCGTAGTCCGGCTGGCTGTAGTCGTACGCCTGCCGTTCCTCGTTCCAGCGCAGGTCGTCGTCGGGGATGCGTAGCCCGAGGACCTCGGCCTGCCCGACGCACATGTCGACGAAACGCTGGCGCAGGTCGTCGTTCGAGAAACGCTTGATCTTCCAGGCCATCGACTGGGCGGAGTGCGTGGAGTCGCCGTCGGGCGGGCCGAACATGGCCAGCGACGGGTACCACCAGCGGTCCACCGCGTCCTGGGCCATGGCCCGCTGCGCCGGCGTGCCGTGGGCCAGGGTGTGCAGGATCTCGTAGCCCTGGCGCTGGTGGAACGACTCCTCCTTGCAGACCCGGATCATCGCTCGCGCGTACGGGCCGTAGGAGCAGCGGCACAGCGGCACCTGGTTGACGATCGCCGCGCCGTCCACCAGCCACCCGATCGCGCCCACGTCGGCCCAGCTCAGGGTGGGGTAGTTGAAGATCGAGCTGTACTTCTGCCGCCCGTCGAGAAGTAACTGGACCAGCTCGTCGCGGCTGATCCCGAGAGTCTCGGCGGCGGCGTAGAGGTAGAGCCCGTGGCCGGCCTCGTCCTGCACCTTGGCCAGCAGGATCGCCTTGCGCTTGAGCGACGGCGCCCGGCTGATCCAGTTGCCCTCCGGCTGCATGCCGATGATCTCGGAGTGGGCGTGCTGGGCGATCTGGCGGATCAGCGTCCGGCGGTACGCGTCGGGCATCCAGTCGCGCGGCTCGATCTTCTGCTCGGAGCCGACGACGTCGGCGAAGTATGCCGCCAGGTCCTCGTCCGGCGCGGGTCCGCCGCGTCGCTCGCGTGCGGCGGCCGCGCGCAGCTCCGCCTCGGCCGCCTCGACCTCACCCAGCAGACCGCCGCCGGGAATGTCGTCCGAGGCGTCCGTCGGTGCGGAGAAGTCGTTGCCATACATGAGGACAAGTGTTACAGCTTGCGCCCTGATGCACCAGGGGGTGTAACAGAAAACCCGTGTCACCTTCGGCCACCTTTAGGCGGTTGTTCCTCACGTTGCGCGACCGCGTCGGCTGTGAGGTAGCTCACGATACAAAGATGAACCCGCCCAGAAGCCGCATACCATCTCGATATTCCGTCTTCATCGCAAGTTGCCAGGTGTCGAGTTCTGGCGAGTCGCCAGTCCGGACGTAGACTTCTGCTGGTCACACGATCGGCTGCCCAGAATCGCCGTCTCCACAGAGGCCACCTCCCCCGGCCTCGGCGATCGCACCGGTCGCCCCGGACAACAAAGCCGGTCCCCCGGCCCTGACATCTGGAGCTCACCCACATCATGCGATCCCGCGTGACCACGGTGCTCGCCGTCGCGGCGACCCTGCTCGGTGGCGTCCTGCTGGTTCCCGCCGCGTACGCCCGACTGGCCGACGACACCAGCAGCGGAGGCGGAGGCGGCGGTGCCGCCTCGACCGTCCCCGCGCCCACCCGGCCACCGCCAACCCTGTCGGCGGGCCCGGTGTCGGTGAGCTTCCAGGGCGAATTCTTCTCGTGGGCGCTGATGGACCGGAAGACCGGCAAGATCTCCGGGTCGTCGAACATGACCTCGACCAGCTCCACCGAGTCGATGATCAAGGCGTGGATCGTCTCCGACTACCTGCGGCAGCTCGGAGACAGGGAGCCTCCCGCAGCGCTCAAGGAGGCGGCGCGGCTCGCCATCATCGACAGCGACGACGTCGCGGCCAACAAGATCCACGCCGCCGCGGGCGGCTCGTACAAACCCTCGACGAGCAGCACGCCCGACGCGGTGATCCAGCGGGCGATCACGATCTGCGGGCTGACCGACACCAAGCGTGGCAACGTCGCTCCGTACACCGGGTACTGGAGCTTCACCCGGATGTCACCGCGCGACGCGGTCCGGCTCGGCGACTGCATCGCCGACGGCAAGGCCGCCGGCCCGAAGTGGACGAAGTGGGTGCTCGACCAGATGAGCGAGGTACGCGGCAGCGTCAAGGAGCAGAAGAAGACGTCCGGTGGTGGCCGCTGGGGGATCATCGACGGCCTGCCCAAGTCGATCACCGCTCAGGGGCCGGTCAGCATCAAGAACGGGTGGACCCCGATCGCGTACGACAGCAACTGGCACGTCAACTGCCTGGCCGTCAACGGAAAGTGGAGCCTCGCGGTGATGGTGCGCTACCCGCTCCGGAGCGGACTGAACTACGGTGCCCAGGTCTGTTCCAGCGTGGCCACCCAGTTGGTCACCCCGCAGCCGGGCGCCGCGCTCAAGGTCCCGCAGCAGCCGGTCGGGAAGCTTTGATGGCGGGCAGCCGTCGGGCGGACCGACGCGGCGACGGCGAGACGTCGTCCCCCCTACGGCTGGTGGCCATCGCGGTCATCCTGATCGGGCTCGCGCTGGTGTCGCTGCGGCTGCTGCCCGGGTCGCCCTTCGAGTCGTCCGCCGCGGCCAAGTGGGGTCACTCCGGCACGGTCAGCGACCGATCCACCGGTACGGCCACCGACCGCAGCGCCCGCAAGCCGGCCTCGCCGCCGCCGAGCCCCAGCCCCAGCCCGTCACTGGAACCGCTGCCGTTCGTGGCCAAGGACCTCAACCTCAACATCAAGGGCTGGTACTCCTGGAGCGTGCTGGACCGACGCACCGGGAAGATCATCGGTTCCAAGAACATGGGCGAGACCAACACCACCGCCTCGATGATCAAGTCTTGGATCGTCGCCGACTACCTGCGCCGCGCGGCCGACGCCGGCCAGACCCCGAGCGACGCGAAGCTCGCCGACGCCACCCGGATCATCCGGGACAGCGACAACACCCGGGCCGAGCAGTTCTACGACACGGTGGGCCGGGCAGCCTCGATCAAGCGGCTGATCTCCATGTGCAAGCTCACCGACAGCAGCGTCGCACCCGACGGCGGTTGGAGCCGCACGGCGCTCTCCCCACGGGACACCGCCCGCCTGGGCAACTGCATCGCCACCGGCACCGCCGCCGGGCCGAAGTGGACCACGTGGCTGCTCAACGAGATGAAACTGGTCCGTGGCGCCGGTGACTTCGGCATCCGCAAGGCGTTCCCGGCCGCCGAACAGAAGCAGATCGCCATCAAGAACGGGTGGATCGACCGGACCAAGGAGCAGGAGACGCACGTCAACTGCCTGGCCATCGGCGACACCTGGACGATGGGCGTGATGGTCAGGTACCCGATCGGCATGGGCTACGACTACGGCATGCAGAACTGCGAGAAGATCACCGAGGCGCTGCTCCGGCCCGGCGTCTGACGCCCGGCGTCTGGGACCCGGCGTCTGGGACCCGGCGCAGCGCGGCCCGCCGCACGAGCGGGCCGCAGGCCGGCGGCTCAGCCGGCGAAGAACTCGGGGCCGCCGTCGGGCAACGCCGGCGTCTCGCCGATCACGGCGGCGCGGCGGGCGAACTCCCGCAGCCCGGCGACCTGCCGGTCACCGAGGGAGAAGTCCAGCGTCCGGAAGTACGTGGCCAGCGTCGCGGCGTCGAACGTCTCCCACCGGGCCGCCGCCTCGGCGACCTGATCCAGCTCGGCCAGGCAGAGGTCACGCGAGCGCAGGAACGCCTCGTGCACCTCCTTGACCAGGCCCGGGTGGGCGGTGGCGAAGTCTCGGCGTACCGCCCAGACGGCGAAGACCATCGGCAGCCCGGTCCACTCCCGCCAGGCCTGCCCGAGGTCGGTGACGGTCAGGCCCAGCTGCGGTGCCTCGTACAGCGCCCGCAACGCCACGTCCCCGATCAGCACGCCGGCGTCGGCCTCCAGCATCATCTGGGTCAGGTCCGGCGGGCAGCGGAAGTAGTCGGGCCGCACACCGTACTGGTCGGCGAGTAGCAGCTGGGCCAGCAGCACCCCGGTACGCGAGGTCGAACCGAGCGCCACCCGGGCGCCGTCCAGCTCGCCCAGCGGCTTCGTGGACACGATGTTGACCGAGAGCACCGGCCCGTCGCTGCCCACCGCCAGGTCCGGCAGGAGCAGCAACTCGTCGGCGTGCTTCAGATACTCCACGAAGGTGATCGGGCCGATGTCCAGATCACCGGCGACGAGCGCGGCACTCAACCGGTCCGGCGAGTCCTTGTGCAGATCCACGTCGAGCAGGGCACCCGAGCGCATCAGACCCCAGTAGATCGGCAGGCAGTTCAGGAACTGGATGTGCCCGACCCGCGGGCGTGCGATGCGCTCAGCCATGCCCCGACCGTATCCCCGGCGTCCGGCTCGGGCTCGGCGGGCCGACGCGAAGTGGCTCATCCCGCATCCGCACCAGCGGGGTCCAGCGACGGCCGCCGCACGGCCCGGGTGACCATCGGCACGAACGCCAGCACCACCAGAAGCCCGGCCGCACCGGTTCCGGCGATCAGCGGCCGGGGCGACACGGCCGCGAGCAGCGCCCCACCGACCAGGAACCCGGCCATCGAGCCACCCTGCACGGCGGCCCCGTAACTGGCGTACGCACGGGCGCGCATCGCCTCCGGCACCCGACGGGCGGTGAGCAGGTTCGCGAAGACGGGCCTTCAGGTCACCGAGATCACCGACCTGCTCCGCGAGCGGCTGACCGGCCTGAAACGGCCGAAAGCGATGCGGGTCATCGTGCGCCGGCGCAAGCTGTTCGACCACGAACAAGCCACCCTGTTCGACACCTGCGCGGCTACCGGTACTCGGCGTTCGTCACCAACACCGGCGCCCACGGCCCGGACGGCCTGTCCGTGCAGCGCGCCGACACCCGTCACCGCGTACACGCCCGCGTCGACGACGACGTACGCACCACCAAGGACACCGGCCTCGGGCATCTGCCGTCCAAACAATGGCAGGTCAACAAGGCCTGCTGCGCCGCCGTCACCATCGCCGTGGACCTCACCGCGTGGATGCGCCTCTACGCGCTGACCAGCGCCCTGGCCAAGGCCGAGCCCAAAACACTGCGTTACCAGATCTTCCAGACCCCCGCACGCTTGGTCCAAGCCCGCCGCTACCGGGGGCTACGCCTACCCCGAACCTGGCCCTGGGCCACCGACCTGGCCACCGCGATCGAGATCATCCGCCGAATGCCCATGCCCGCCACCTGAGCGAGCACCCACACCACCGCCCCAACGACCAGGAGGAACCCCAGGAGACCACGCCACCGGCGCGACAGCCGGCCCACAACCACACCCAACAGAGCCGATACATCCACCATCAACGATGCAAGCTCGCTGGTCATCGATCGACGCCAGACCCACGAAGAATCAGGGTTGAACCTTAAGCTCGCGGTGTCCGTTGTATCCAGTGGCTCCCTGTGGGGCCGCGGAACCTGCGCCAGCGATGGGAGTAGCTATGGGAAAGCCGACTGTCGAAACGCTCCATAGGATGGCTTTGGAGGAGCTAAACATGCCACTCTATGCCGATGACGACCTGCCAAAAAGTCTGCGGGGGAGTGATACCGGGTTGCAGAAGTTTTGGAACGAGTGGGAAGATCAGGCCCGCGATTATCCGCATGTGCCGTGGGGAGAGCGTACGGCGATAATTGCCGATAGGGCCGACCATGAAGCGTCGGAACGAATAAAGGCAGGGACTGCGCGCTATGGCGATCATGAGCAAGAGAAGTCATTGTTGGTTTCGGTGGCTATAAAAGCTCATCACTTCGGCGCCCGTATCCTACACTTCGGGTCGAGGAAGGCTGCCCTGAAATCGAAATTGGAGGATTTTGTAAGCTCGCAGACCCGGGCCGAGGCAAGATCCCAAATTTTCCTCCCCCGTTCCGACGCCGCCCAGCGTGCCGTCGCCGCTGCAACTAATTCTTTCAACGGCCTGCCGTTATCGGCGGCGAGGGGAAGCTCCGGGGTGCCTGGCATCGTGCGCCCGGGAACAGCTGCCTGGGCTTTCGCTTTTGGTGATCCTGCTCGCGGGTTACATCCAAGGTAACCATTTGCTCGTTTCGCGGCATGCCAGCCGGTCCGGTGTTCTGCGTGGTGGGGTGGTTTCGGCTGGTGGGTGAGTCTGGTCAGTCGTCGGGTTTCGGGGACGGTCAGGGGGATCTGGCCGGGGCCTACTGGCGGGGCCTGGTCGGGGGGTGATCGCGCCGTAGAGGCGGGCCTGGCACTGGTCGAGGCTGAACTCGTCCTTGCCGAACTCGAAGTCCTCCTCGACTGACCAGCGTAGTCCGGCGGCGCGGATCAGCCGGGTCATGGCTCTTCGGCTGCCCGTCGGGTTGGTAGCAGTAGTGAAACGCCAGCTCGCCGGTGCGTCGGTGGCGGCGGACCAGCAGGTCAACCGCACACCGGCACCGAGGTCCAGCAGGAACGTGGAGGCCACCCGCAGCACGTACGCTCGCTGCTGGTGTTCGAAGAACTCCCGCAGCTACGTGCAGGCGCCGTACACCTCGTCCCCGCACACGACGTCGAAGCCGACGGGCGAGTCGGGCCGCGAACCAGGCGCCGGGCAGCATGCCGGCCGACCACGCCGCGCTGACCAGTCCGAACGTGGTGGCCGAGCCACCCAGCGTCTCCCGAATGAAGAAGACCTCGATCACGTTGACGCCGCCGGGGGTGGATCCTGGCGTGGTGATCCGGTCGGTTTCGATGAGGGTGCCGTCGAGCAGGGGGTAGTCGTAGCCGGCAGCCTTCGCGGGCCAGCAGTGCGCCGTGCAGGCGGGGAGCTTGGGCGGCCCTGCAGGCCCAACGGACCGGGATCGCCACGACGGGGCTGCAGCTGGGGCTGATCTGCGCAAACGGACTACGCAATGGCCCTGGTCCGGAATGTGCCTGCCCCAGGTGGAGTGGTTGAACCTCAAGCTCGCGATGTCCGTTGTATCCAGTGGTTCCCTATGGGGCCACGGAACCTGCGCCAGCGATGGCCTCCGCTATTCAGAGTAGATAGCGGGTATCGAGGGTGATCAAGGAAAGGTGCACCCGACCTGCAAGGATGTGGTTGTCTACGCCATGTCCTTTGTAGAAGCGGGTGCACCTTTCTGGTGAGCAAGTCTATCGGGTGGGATGACCGGCTGTCGGTGACGGCCACAGATAAGAACCTCGTC